>NZ_BAAJNO010000005.1:0-474578 GCF_054558415.1 Pseudomonas sp. No.21 | reverse complement strand
TCGAACAACCGGCCCCGCTCCAGGCCGCCGCCGAGGCCGCGCCGGCCGCTGTCCCGGCGCCTGCACCCGTAGCGCCTGCCGCCGTCGCGGTCGATGCCGTGGGGCCCCTGGAGCCCGTAGCGCCTGCGGCGCCCGTCACCGCAGTCACCGGCGGCGTGAGCCCGAGCCTGTCCCCGCGCCTCGACAGCCTGCCGCTGCCAGCCGCGCTGCTCACCGGCGAAGGCGACCCGGGCTATGCGCTGCCCATGCCGCCCGAGCCCGGTTACAGCGCCGTCGCGCCGCACGTCGCCGCCAGCCTGCGCGCTCTGCTGGACGAGCTCGACCTGCCCGAGCGCCACAAGCCCCAGGGCGAAGCCCTGCGCGAGCGCCTGGAGGGCGGCCTGAACTGGTACGAGCTGGTGCCGGTACTGGACGACCTCGCCGTGCTGGTGCTGGCCGTCACCAACAGCGAGCACCGTGACTTCGCCCTCTACCTCAAGCAGCTCAACGAGCGCCTGGTCGCCTTCGTCGCCTCCATTTCCGCCGCCCAGGAGGGCTACAGCGAGACCCTGGAAAGCGCCCGCGTACTCGACGACCAGTTGCGCGAGCAGGTCAGCGACCTGCAGAGCAGCGTGCAGGACGCCACCGACCTGGATGACCTCAAGCGCGCCGTGGAAAAGCGCCTCGACGGCCTGCTCAGCACCATGAACGACTACCAGCGCCAGCGCGCCGCCCGCGAAGAAGAAGTCGGCGGGCGCCTCAAGATGCTGGTGGACCGCGTCGCGACCATGGAACAGGAGGCCAGCGCCTTCCGTGACCATCTCGAGGAGCAGCGGCAGAAAGCCCTCAGCGACCCGCTCACCGGCCTGCCCAACCGGGCCGCCTGGAGCGAGCGCCTGGAGCTGGAGGTGGCGCGCTGGAAGCGCTACGGCGGCGAGCTGCTGCTGGCGGTGCTGGACATCGACCACTTCAAGCGCATCAACGACAACTACGGCCACCTGGCCGGCGACAAGGTGCTCAAGATCATCGCCGGCGAGATCGCCAAGCGCCTGCGCAAGACCGACTTCATCGCCCGCTTCGGCGGTGAGGAGTTCGTCCTGCTGATCCCCGCCACGCCCCTGGAGGGCGGCCAGCAACTGCTCGACACCCTGCGCGGGGCCATCGAGCAGTGCCCGTTCCACTTCAAGGGCGAGCCCGTGACCATCACCCTGTCAGGGGGGCTGGTGTCCTTCGTCGAAGGCGAGAAGGACGACCAGGCGTTCGAACGCGCCGACCAGGCGCTCTACCGCGCCAAGCGCGACGGCCGCAACCGCATCGAGCTGGGCTGAGCCGCCTCAGGCGGCGTAGGTGAGGTAGGGCTTCCAGTCTTCCGGCACACGCTCCAGGCGCGGGTAGTCCAGGGCGTCCAGTTGCAGGCGCGACAGCTGGAAGGGTGTGTGCCGCAGCTCCGGCGGCAGCGCCCGCAACTCCGGCAGCCAGAGGCTCACGTAGCTCGCATCCGGGTCGTAGTGACGGGCCTGGCGCAGGGCATTGAAGGCCTGGCTGCGCTGCGGGTCGCTGGCCACGCCGGCCAGGTACGCCCAGTTGCCCCAGTTGCTCGCCGGGTCGTAGTCCAACAGGTGTTCCTCGAACCAGGCCGCGCCGTGGCGCCAGTCCTGCTCCAGGTCGTGCACCAGGTAGGCGGCCACCACCTGCCGGCCACGGTTGGACATGAAACCCGTGGCGGCCAGCTCGCGCATGCTGGCGTCCACCAGCGGCATGCCGGTGCGGCCCTGGCACCAGCTCTGGAAACGTTCATCCAGGTGCCGTGGCGCACGCTCGGTGGCCTTCAGCCCGCCGGCCTCGAACAGCGCGCTGCCATGGCGCAGCAGGGTCCAGCGGAAATAGTCGCGCCACAGCAGCTGCTGCCACAGCTGGTGGGTGGAGGCATTGGCACCGTACTGCGCCTCGTGACGACGCAGCTCGGCGGCGACGCGCCGTGGCGAGAGGCTGCCGTTGGCCAGCCAGGGCGAGAACTTGGAGGAGTATTCGCTGCCCACCATGCCGTTGCGGCTGTCCTGGTAGCCGCGCACGCCCTGGCTGGTCCACAGGTAGTCGCGCACCCGTGCCAGTGCGGCGGTCTCGCCACCGGAGAAGGGGAAGGCACTGATGGACAGGCTGACCGGCTCGCCCAGCCCCAGGCGGGTCGGCGTCGGCAGCGGCTCGAACAGCGCGTCCACCGCCTCGGGCAGCGGTGGCAGTGACTCGGGGGCCGGTCGCGGCTGGTACACGCTGGGGCGCTGCTCGACCTGCTCGCGGAACTGGCTGAACACCGCCGGCAGCCGCTCCACCGGCGTCGGCAGCTCCTCGCGGCGCAGCAGGCTGTTGCCGGCCAGCTCGCGCAGGCGGATATCGCCCAGGGCCTGGCGCACCTCCTCGACCAGGGCTCGCTCCTGGGGCGCCACCTCTTCGAGGGTCAGCACCTCGTTCAGGTCCAGGTGCTCCATCAGTGCCGGGATCACCTGCGCGGCGTCGCCCTGCACCACCAGCAGGCGCGAACCGCGCTGGCGCAGCTCGGCGTCCAGGGCGGTGAGGCTTTCCAGCTGGAAGCGGGCGCGGTGCACACCCATGCGGCGGATGCCCAGGTCGCCCGGACGCAGCAGCTTCGGGTCGAAGACGAACAGGGGGAGAACCCGGTCGGCCGCCAGCGCGGCCTGCACGGCGGGGTGGTCGTCCAGACGCAGGTCCTGTTTGAACCAGAGCAGATGGCGGCGCATGACGTTGATCCTCGGCAGGCATTTCCCTATGCCAACGGATTCCGCTGGCCACTAGAAGTTATAGGCTTTTCGAAGGCGTTGAACAGTGCCGCCCGGAGGATGACCGGTGGCGTTGCTGCCCTCGGGCCGGGAGCTGCGTATAATCCGCCCCTTTTTTCGCGGGCTGCGCCCGCTTTCACCCTGTGGAGACATCGTCAATGCGTCTTTCCCTTTCCCGTATCGCCAGCTGGTTGGGTGGTTTTGCCCTGACCTTCGGCGCCGCCCAGGTCGCCGGCAGCGAACTGCTGCAACTGCAGGACGACAACCTGCAGTTCGCCACCCTTCCCTATTCCGCCGGCGAGAGCTTCCTCAGCTTCGCCACCGAGCGCCCGGCCTTCACCGCCGGCCTCTCGCCCAAGGCCCTGGCCGACCTGCCCGGCCACACCCCTGCCCCCCTGCGCCTGCGCATCGCCGGGGCCCAGGCCACTCCGACCCCCGGGCAGGGCACCAACCTGCTCGGCCCCGCCTTCGACCTCCAGGCCCCGGGCTTCGACTACCTGACCCTCAGCCTCTACGACCGCGACGACCAGGACGAGCCCGGCCACAGCGTGCAGTTCAGCGGTGCCTGGGCCTATGCCTTCCGCCTCGGCGACGCCAGCTGGCTGCTCGACGGCGGCCTCGACTGGGCCGGCGCCGAAGGCGAGCGCGAGCAGGGCCTGAGCTTCAGCCCGCAGCTGAGCTTCGATGCCGGCGACTACTTCTTCGCCCAGGGTCGCCAGCTGTTCCTCGGCATCCAGTACCTGCAGCAGAGCGGCGGCTACAGCGAGCCGGACGAGTTGCGCGGCAACGCCTCGCGTGACCAGCGCGCGGTCAACACCACCCTCAAGTACCACTTCTGACACCCGACCCGGCACGGCGGCGAGACGTCGCCGCCAGCGCCCTTTACACTTCGTCCTTCAGTTGAGGAGCGCCCATGGAAATTCTCGGCATCGCCGTGCTGATCTTTCTGGTCACCGACCCGTTCGGCAACATCGCCATCTTCCTCGCCGCACTGAAGAACGTCGCGCCGGAGCGGCGCCTCAAGGTGGCCCTGCGTGAACTGGTGTTCGCCCTCGGCCTGCTGCTGCTCTTCCTCACCTTCGGCGAGAACATCCTCAGCGGCCTCGGCCTGTCCCGCGAGGCCATCGCCATCGCCGGCGGCATCATCCTCTTCATCATCGCCCTGCGCCTGATCTTCCCGCGTCCCGAAGGCGTGCTCGGCGACCTGCCCGACGGCGAGCCGATGCTGGTGCCCCTGGCCACCCCGGCCGTGGCCGGTCCCTCCGCGCTGGCGGTGCTGATGACCTTGCGCAACACCCACCAGGGCGAGCTCTGGGAGCTCTACGTCGCCGTGCTGGTGGCCTGGGCCTGCACCGCCCTGATCCTGCTCCAGGCCGCCTTCCTGCAGCGCTTCCTCGGCCAGCGCGGCCTGATGGCGGTGGAGCGCCTGACCGGCATGCTGCTGATCATGCTCAGCGTCGACATGCTCCTGGACAACCTGCAAAGCGTGCTACACATCAGCCCATGAGAACCTTAGCCCTCGGCCTGCTGCTGGCCCTGCTCGCCGGTTGCGCCAGCGGCCCGCGCATCGACCGCAGCCAGACTTCGGTCAACCAGAACAGCCGCGTGCAGTACGTGGTGCTGCACTACACCTCGACCGACCTGGAGCACTCCCTCGCGCTGCTCACCCATGGCGAGGTCAGCGCCCATTACCTGATCGGCGCCCAGCCGCCGACCATCTACCAACTGGTGGACGAGAACCGGCGCGCCTGGCACGCCGGCCAGAGCGAATGGCAGGGCCGCACCTGGCTCAACGCGAGCACCATCGGCATCGAGCTGGTCAACGAGGGCTACGAGCAGACCGCCACCGGGCGCAACTGGCAGCCCTTCGACGACCAGCAGATCGACGCCCTGATCGTGCTGCTCAAGGACATCGTCAAGCGCCACAACCTGCCCCTGGGCAGCATCATCGGCCACAGCGACATCGCCCCCCAGCGCAAGGTCGATCCCGGCCCCCTGTTCCCCTGGAAGCGCCTCGCCGACGCCGGCCTCGTGCCCTGGCCGGAGGCTTCCGCCGTGGCGGTGGAGCAGGCGCGCTTCGCCCAGGCACTGCCCACCGTCGGCTGGTTCCAGATGCAGCTGGCCCGCCAGGGCTACCCGGTGCCGCGCAACGGGCAGCTGGACGAGGCCACCCGCAACGTCATCGCCGCGTTCCAGATGAAGTACCGCCCGCACCTGTTCGACGGCCAGCCCGACGCCGAGACCGCCGCCCTGTTGCTGGTGCTCAACCGCAACCCGGGGGAGGGCCTGCCGCCCCGCCCCGTGACATTCAATTGACGCAATGACGCCGACGCGCGCCGGTCGGCGGCCGGCGCGATGATTTCCTGGCGGTGGGCTATACCTCACTGATCTCGCCAGGACGCGCTTGCCATCATGCCGCCCCCACTTTCCCGTTGGCGCCGCACCCTCTACCAGCCCCTGCCCGTGGCCATCCTGGCCGGCCTGCTCGGCGCCTGCCTGTTCGTGCTGGCGAGCCTGTGGCTGGCGGCCCAGCAGGCCCAGCGCGCCGAGCAGGAACAGATGAAGGTCCAGGGCGAGCGCTTCCTGCAGCGCCTGGAACAGGTGTTCGGCCAGCTCCACGAGGCCCTCGACACGCTCGAAGCCCAGCCCCTGCGTGGCTGCGACATGGCCATGGTGGAGACGCTGCGGCAGATCAACTTCCGCTACCGCTTCATCTACGAAGCCGCCTTCATCGGCGGCGGCCAGCGTTGCTCCTCCTGGCCGCGGCAGAACTCCTTCGGCCCGGAGCGCCCGGCGGACATCGTCGGCCAGCGCCAGAGCTACTGGCTCAACAGCACCGACCAGCCCGACGACAACCTCGCCGCCCTGGTGGTGGGGCGCGGCTACTTCCGCCTGTCCACCTCGCGCGGACACCTCAGCGACATGGTCGAGCTGCCCGCCGGCGCCAGCCTCCTGCTGCTGCCCAAGAGCACCGGCGCCGCCCTGCCCATCCTCGGCCTGGCGCAACCCTGGCCGCCCGGCTCCGAGTGGCCGACGCCCAAGGACTACGAGCTGGAGGTCAATGCCGATCGCCTGGCCTACCGCATGCCCACCCAGACGCCGGAGTTCGACCTGCTGGTGATGACCCCGCGCGGCGAGCTGCTGGCCCGCGCCCGTGACGCCCTGCTCGGCTGGCTGCCCGTTGCCGCCCTGCTGTCGCTGCTCTGCGGTGTGCTCGCCTACTACGCCATGTGCCGCCGCCAGTCCCTCAGTGGCGAGCTGCAGGGCGCCATCCGCCGGCGCGAGCTGCGGGTGCGCTACCAGCCGCTGTTCGACCTGGCCAGCCGTCGCTGCGTCGGCGCCGAGGCCCTGGTGCGCTGGCGTCGCACCGACGGCAACATGATGAGCCCGGACCTGTTCATCCCCCTGGCCGAGAGCACCGGGCAGATCCGCGACATCACCGACTTCATGATCGAGCAGGTGCTGGCCCAGCAGAGCACCTTCCTGCGTGACAACCCGGAGCTGTACATCTCCATCAACCTGGCGGCCTGCGACGTCGGCTCGCCGCGCATCGCACCGCTCACCGCCGCGCTGCTGGCGCGCTACCAGGTGCCGGCGCGGCAGATCGCCTTCGAGGTCACCGAGCATGGCCTGGCCGACATCCAGGCTGCCCAGGAAGTGCTCGGCCAGCTGCGTGCCCAGGGCCACCGCATCCTCATCGACGACTTCGGCACCGGCTACAGCAGCCTCGCCTACCTGCAGGCACTGCCGGCGGATGTGCTGAAGATCGACAAGGCCTTCGTCGATGCCCTCGGCCACGACGCGGCCAGCAGCGGCGTGGCCCCGCACATCGTGCACATGGCCCAGGCGCTGCAATTGAAGGTGGTGGCCGAAGGCATCGAGCACGAGGCCCAGGCGCTGTTCCTCGCCAGCGAGGGGGCCCACTACGGCCAGGGCTGGCTGTTCTCTCGGCCGCTCACCGCCGCGCGTTTCCGTGACCTGGTGGCCGGCCAGCTCGACCTCACCCAGGCCCTCAACGACGAAACGCTGCCCGCCGCCTGATCGCATTGGGAAACCCGTCGCGCCGAGGTGATGGGTTTCGCTTCGCTCTACCCATCCTACAAGGGCGTTCGAGCCCGCCCCGCAGGAGCGAGCTCTGCTCGCGAAGCGCCCCCGCCTGTGCGGGGAGGAAGGGAAAGGCGCGCCGCTAGAGCGGCAGGGCCAGGTAGAACTGCGCGCCTTCGCCGGGGCGCGAGTAGATGCCGATGCGCCCGCCATGGAGCTGGACGATCTCCTTGCACAGCGCCAGCCCCAGGCCGACGCCGCCGGTGTAGCTGCCCAGCTGCACGAAGGGCTCGAAGATGCGCGCCTGCTGGCTGTAGGGCACGCCCTCGCCGTTGTCCTCGACGCTGAGGATCACCCGCTCGCCATGGCGCCGCGACTGCAGGCGGATGTGCCCGCCGTTGGGCGTGTGGCGGATGGCGTTGCTCACCAGGTTGTCCAGCACGCGCTCCACCTGCGGCCGGTCGATGGGCACGCGGGGCAGCGGCTCCAGCAGGTCCAGCTCGATGCTGATGCCCTTGGCCTGCGCCGGCTCCTGGAACCGCGCACGCAGGCTGCCGAGCAGGTCGTCGATGTCGCAGGGCGCCAGGTTCAGGGTCTGCATGCCGTTCTGGTAGCGGGAGAAGTGCAGCAGGTCGTTGATCAGCCGCACCAGGCGCTGCATCTCCTCGTCCACCGTCAGCAGCAGGTCGGACTCGCGCGACTCCTCGGCGAAATCCAGGCGCTCGCGCAGCAGGCCGAACGCCATCTGCATGCCGGTCACCGGGGTGCGCAGCTCGTGGGAGGCGCGCAGCACGAATTCGTTGCGCACCCGCTCGAAGGCGCGCTGCTCGGTGACATCGCGCAGCACCATCACCGCCCCGAGGATGCGCTCTTCGTCCAGGCTCACCGGCGTCAGGCGCCAGCTCAGCAGGCGGCTCTCGCCGTCGGCCTCGATGCTCAGGTCGTCCGGCTCCTGGGCCAGGGTCTCGCCGCGCAGCACCTGCTGGGTGGGCAGCTCCATGGCGGGGTTGTTCATGGCGTGGCTGAGGGTCTGGCCGAGCTGCTCGGTCTCCCAGGCCAGCTGGCGCTGGGCCACCGGGTTGGCGTGCTCGATGCGGCCCTGGCGGTCGAGGATCAGCAGGCCGTCGTCGATGCTGTCGAGCACCGCCTTCAGACGCCGCTGCTCGGCCAGCAGCTTCTCGATATTGGTTTCCTTGAACAGCCGCAGGCCTTCGGCCATCAAGCCGAAGCGACGGCTCAGCGAAGCCATCTCGCTGACCGTGGAAATCGGCAGGGTCACCTGGAAGTCGCCCTGCCCGATCCGGTCGGCCGCGCGCGCCAATGCCTCGATGGGCTGGCCGAAGCGACGGGCGATGCCGTGGGCGGTGACGAAGCCGATCATCAGCACGGCGATGCCCAGCACGCCCAGCAGCGTCGCGACCAGGCTGGCGCGCTCGCGGGCGGACTGCTCGGCCTCGGCGGCGCTGTGCAGCGCGTGCTTCTGCAGCGCCAGCATGGCGTTGCGGGTGGCGTTGAGCGCCTGGCTGAAATCGTCGTCGCGGCTATCTCCGTCCACGCGCTCGCTGACCCGCAGGAAGTCGCCATAGGCGTCGGCGATGGCCTGGAAGCCCTGGCGGGTCTGCTCGTCGCGGGCGTTCATCAGCCCCTGCTGGAGGATGCCGAGGAAGCGCTTCTGGGACGCCTGCAGCCCCGGCACGTCGGAGCGCTCGCGGGTCAGGTTGACCAACTGGTCGCCCAGGTGGGTGCGCAGCTGCTCGCCCAGGTCGATGGTGGCGAAGTTGTAGGTGATCAGCTGCTCCTGTGAACGGGCCAGCTGCATGACGCTGATCAGCCCCAGCAACAGGCCCAGCAGGGCGACGGTGATCAGGGCCGAGATGCTGAGAAAAAGCCGCGTGCGCAGCTTCATCGGCAGTTTCATAGACCGTACTGCTTGCGTTTTCGATAGAGCGTCGAGGCGTCGATCCCCAGGGTCCTGGCGGCCTGGTCGAGGGTTTCGCTGGCTGCGAGGACGGCCGCGATATGGGCCTTCTCCAGGTCTTCCAGGCTCATCGAGGCGCCTACGCGCGGTGCGTTGTTGGCTGGCGCCTCGCTCAGGCCCAGGTGGGCGATCTCCACCAGTTCCTGGCCGCAGATGATGCTGGCGCGCTCGATGACGTTGCGCAGCTCACGCACGTTGCCCGGCCAGTGATAGCCCAGCAGGGCATCGCGCGCGGCGTCGCTGAAGCCCCGTGCCGGGCGCGCGTAGTCCTTCACGAAGCGGGCGAGGAAGCGCTCGGCCAGGCCGATCAGGTCCTCGGTGCGCTCGCGCAGCGGCGGCAGGTGCAGGGTGATGACATTGAGGCGGTAGAGCAGGTCCTCTCGGAAGCGGCCCTCGCGGACCATCTCGTCGAGGTTGAGGTTGGTGGCGGCGAGGATGCGCACATCGGCGCGGCGGGTCACCGCGTCGCCGACCCGCTCGTACTCCTTGTCTTGGATGAAACGCAGCAACTTGGGTTGCAACGTGAGGGGAAAGTCGCCGATCTCGTCGAGGAACAACGTCCCGCCGTCCGCCTGGTTGACCCGGCCGAGGGTGCTCTCGCTGGCCCCCGTGAAGGCCCCGCGGCTGTGGCCGAAGAGCTCGCTTTCCATCAGCTCCGCCGAGAGCGACGGGCAGTTGATGGTCACGCAGGATTTCTTCGCCCGCTTGCTCCAGCCGTGGATGGCGCGCGCCAGCTCGCCCTTGCCGGTGCCGGACTCGCCGAGGATGAGGATGTTGGCGTCGGTGCTCGCCACCTGACGCGCGGTTTCCAGCACCGCCATCATCGCCGGGCTCTGCGAGTCCAGGCCGTCGCCGGGCTTGCGCACTTCGCCTTCCAGGGCCTCCAGGCGCGCCGTGAGCTGGCGCACCTCCAGTTGCTTGGCGGCTGAAAGGCGCAGCTGGTCGGGGCTGCACGGCTTGACCAGGTAATCCGCCGCGCCGGCCTGCATGGCATCCACGGCGGTGTCCACCGCCGAATGCGCGGTGACGATCACCACGCGCATCCACGGCGCCTGTACGCGCATCTGCGCGAGCACATCCAGGCCGTTGTCCTCGCCCAGGCGCAGGTCGAGGAAGCACAGGTCGAAGACCTGGCGCTGCAGGATGGCTTCGGTCTGCGCCGCGCTGCTGGCGGTGGCCACGCTGTAGCCCTCGTCCTCCAGGCAATAACGGAAGGTACGCAGGATCGCCGACTCGTCGTCGACCAGCAGGATGCGTCCCTTGGTTTCCGTTGCTGTTGCCATTTTTTCGCTCCGCATTGTTCAGTCGTACCGCTTAGTCCAGGAATTATCGTGCAAGTTGCATGGTTCTTTCATACATGTATTGCAGCCTGCATGCAGTGACTGCCTGCAGGTTGTAAACAAGTAGCTGATTCATAAGGGAAAAAAGATCAAAAAAGGGCTGGCATGACCCTTGCCAATTCCCTGCATCGGAAGGCGCCGGAGCGCCGGATCGCATGACAGGGGGTTCCATGTGGGACTTGCGCAAGCTCGCGCTGGCGGTGATCGGCAGCACGCTGATGGCCTCGTCGACTCCCTCGCTGGCACGCGAGGGCTGGAGCCAGCGATTGCATGAGGCTCGCCAGGAAGGCTCGGTGTGGACGGCCTTCGCCTTCAACCGCCATCTCTCGCCCTTTTCCCTCAACGTCGATGTCGAGGGCAGCCTGGCCACGCTCACCGGCACGGTGGAGAACGAGGTCAAGCGCGAACTGGCCGAGCAGGTGGCGTTGGGCATCGAGGGCATCGAGACGGTGGACAACCGCATCCGCGTCGATCCCGGTGTGCGCCCGCACCGGGTCTCGGTGGCGGCTGCGGACGAGCGTCTCGACGATGCCACCGTCAAGGCGCGGGTGAAATCCAGGCTGCTCTGGAACCCCCGCACCGAAGGCCTGGATATCGATGTCGAGTCCCATGCCGGCCTGGTGACCCTGAGCGGCGAGGCGGCCAGCGCAGAGGCCCGCGAACTGGCCGGCAAGCTCGCTGCCAGCGCCGAAGGCGTCGAGCGGGTGGACAACGCCATCCGCGTGACCGGCGAGCCCGACACCGCCGCCCGCGCCCAGGACCGGCCCGCCGCCCTGCTCGGCGACGCCTGGATCACCGGTCGGGTGAAGACCCGCTTTCTTTCCAGCTCCAGCCTCGCCGTCCTCGGCATCTCCGTGGAGACCGAAGGAGGCGTGGTCCGCCTCACCGGCACCGTGGCCACGGCTGCCGAGAAGGAGCTGGCGGTGGAAACCGCGCGCAACGTCCGCGGCGTGCTCGACGTGCAGGCCGCATCACTCAAGGTCGCCGGCTGAGGCGATCGCATCCGCAAGCAAGGAGAAACTCCATGACCCGTACCACCGCGCAACTCAACGAACTGATCGAGATCACCCGTGACGGCGAGCGTTTCTACCAGCACGCCATCGAGGAAGTGAAGGACCCGGCCCTGCAAGGCCTGTTCCGCGACATGGCGCAGGCCAAGACCCAGGTCATCCAGGCGCTGGCGGTGAAGGTCGCTGCCAACCACGAGGATCCGTCCACCGGCGGCACGTTCGTCGGCAAGCTGCGCCAGGTCTATGCCGATACCCGCGCGTCGCTCTCCAGTGACGAGAAGGCCACCTATGTCGGCCAGCTGGAGGAAGCCGAGGACCGCATCCTGCATGCCTTCGAGGATGCGCTGGAGAGCGCGGAGCCCGAGGTTCGCGGCCTCATCGCCCAGGAGATGCCCCGGGTCAGGGCCTGCCACGACCGCATGCGCAGCCTGAAGCAGTCGATGAAGTGAGCCGGGAGCGGACAGGGATGTCCGGCCATGCAAAACGCACGACGCCGCACCGGTGATCATGCAAGTTGCCAGTCACGATACCCGTCGATAAATAAGTAACTTGTTGAATTTAAAGAAATTTAATCGAACGCAAAAGCTGGCATGCGCTCTGCAATCCATAGATCAGGAAGCGTCGCCAGGTGGCGATGACAGCAGGACAGGCAGGGGACTCCGGTCCCCCGATCGATCAACGGCCCAGGAGGTGTTTCAGGATGAACCGTCGTCACGCACGTCTCGCCCTTGCGGGCAAGCTACTGCTGACCACCCTCGCCGTGGCACTGGTGGTCCTTGCCGGACAGTCCTGGCGCCTGCACCAGCAGGACGAGGCGCGCCAGCAGCCGCTGCCGGCGCGGATCGACGTGGTCCCCGCGCCTGCCGCCTTCCATGCCAACGGGATGCTCCATGACGGCTCGCTGCAGAGCGTGGCCCAGGAGCGCTGGAACGACCAACCCCAGCAGCCCCGCTGGGTGTTCTGAGCCAACAAGGAGATTCGAGATGTGGACCGTCACCCTGTTCCTGGTAGCCCTTCTGGCCCTTCCCCTGCTGATGCTCGGCAGCGCCCTGGCGGTCGGCCAGGCCCTGCAGGACAGCACTGATTTCAGCGGCATCGATTTCGTAAACCCGGCTGCGGAGGAAACCTCCGACGCGCAGCCGACTCAGTCGCAATCGGCCTGGTCGCCTGCGCACTGAAACCCGACAAACCGAAGAAGGAGAACCACCATGCTCAGTTGGGCACTTACATTTCTCGTCATCGCCATCGTCGCTGCGGTACTGGGCTTCGGCGGCATCGCCGGCACCGCTGCGGGTATCGCGAAGATTCTCTTCGTGCTGTTCTTGGTCCTGTTCGTGGTGTCCTTCATCTTCGGCCGCCGCCGGGGCTAGGGAGGCGCGATGCACATCCTGCGCACCCTCTGCGCCGCCACCGCGTTCGGTTTCGCCAGCACCCTGGTGCTGGCGGCCGACACGGACGCGCAGCACAGGCTCAATGAACTGCTGGGCACCGACCCGCAGTACCGCGAGACCTGGCAGGCGCTGGTGGAAGATGAAAGCCGTCTGCCCGACTGGGTGATGAACCTGAGCGGGACGGCACCGCCGATGAAGGCGGTGGACCAGGACGGTGACAAGTTTCTGGTGGGCGAGTTGTGCGAGCCGCACGCCTGCGCCAGCCAACGCCTCCTGGTCGCCTTCAGCTGGGACAAGGAGGACGCCTACGCCCTGCTGGTGCAAGTGCCGGAAGGCCTGCCCCAGGACAAGTCGCCGAGCCGCCATGCCAGCTTCCGCTGGCTGGGCGAACCGGATGACGAGGTGAAGGCGATTCTGGACGAACAGCTCAAAAGCGATCCGAACTGGTACTGAAGCCGTTCAGACCACAGGCCCCGCAGGCGGGGCCATGACCAGGGGGCCGGGTTGTACCGCGTCGGTAGAGCGGCACGACCTAGGGGTAAAGGGGTTACCTCCGCGACTGCGGGCCGGGTCAGGCGAAGCCGCCCCCGGGAAGCTGCGATCCAGCTTCCCGGGGGCAGCGTTATCAAGAGCAGCTGCAAGCTTCAAGCCAAGCCAAGAACAGAAGCCGTAAGCCACTTGCTTTTAACTTGGCGCTTGTAGCTTGCCGCTTGCCGCTATCCCTCTATTGCAACCTGATTGCCAGCTTGGCCACGTGGGCGCCCTGGAATCTGGCCAGCGCGAGTTCCTTGTCGGACGGCGTGCGCGAGCCGTCGGCGCCGGCGAGGGTGGCCGCACCGTAGGGCGAGCCGCCGCGCACGTCGCTGATGTCGGTCAGCTCGGGGGCGGCATAGGGCAGGCCGACGATCAGCATCCCGTGGTGGGCCAGGGTGTTCCAGAACGAGGTGATGGTGGTTTCCGAGCCGCCGCCGGTGCCGGTGGAGGTGAACACGCTGCCGAGCTTGCCCACCAGTGCGCCTTTCACCCAGAGCCCGCCGGTCTGGTCGAGGAAGGTGCGCATCTGCCCGGCCATGTTGCCGAAGCGGGTCGGGGTGCCGAAGAGGATGGCGTCGTAGTCGGCCAGCTCCTGCGGGCTGGCCAGCGCGGCCGGCTGGTCGAGCTTGGCACCGGCGTTGCGCGCGATGTCCTCGGGCATGGTCTCGGCGACGCGCTTGAGGGTGACCTCCACGCCCGGCACGCTGCGCGCACCCTCGGCCACCGCTTCGGCCAGGCGTTCGATATGGCCGTACATGGAGTAGTAGAGCACTAGGACCTTCTTCATCGTCATCTCCCAGGTCTGAGGTCATAAGCGACCGACCCGGTTCAGCCTAGATGGCTTTCATGACATTGCCGGGTGGCTTCCTGGCGCGGGCCGGCTTCGCGCCGCTATCATCCGCGCATCGTTTTTCGGGGGATCGTCCATGCTCAACGGCCTTTGGCTCGGCTTCTTCCTGGTCGCCGCGACGGCGGCGCTGGTGCGCTGGATCGGCGGCGACCCGGGCGTCTGGGCGGCCATGGTGGAAAGCCTGTTCGCCATGGCCAAGCTCTCGGTCGAGGTGATGATCCTCCTGTTCGGCACCCTGACCCTGTGGCTGGGCTTCCTGCGCATCGCCGAGAAGGCCGGCCTGGTGGAGGCGCTGGCGTGCCTGCTCGGCCCCCTGTTCCACCGGCTGATGCCCGAGGTGCCGCCCGGGCACCCCGCCCTGGGGCTGATCACCCTCAACTTCGCCGCCAACGGCCTGGGCCTGGACAACGCCGCCACGCCCATCGGCCTCAAGGCCATGCGCGCCCTGCAGGAACTCAACCCCAGCGCCACCACGGCGAGCAACGCGCAAATCCTTTTCCTGGTGCTCAACGCCTCGTCCCTGACCCTGCTGCCGGTGTCGATCTTCATGTACCGCGCGCAGCAGGGTGCCGGCGACCCGACCCTGGTGTTCCTGCCCATCCTCCTGGCCACCAGCGCCTCGACCCTGGTGGGCCTGCTGTCGGTGGCCGTCATGCAGCGCCTCAGGCTCTGGGACCCGGTGGTACTGGCCTACCTGGTGCCCGGCGCCCTGCTGCTGGGCGGCTTCATGGCGGTGCTGGCCGGCCTCTCCGCCACCGCCCTCGCGGCGTTGTCGTCGCTGCTGGGCAACCTGGTGCTGTTCGGCCTGATCCTGGCGTTCCTGTGCATCGGGGCGTTGAAGAAGGTGCCGGTGTACGAAACCTTCGTCGACGGCGCCAAGGAGGGCTTCGAGGTGGCCAGGAGCCTGCTGCCGTACCTGGTGGCCATGCTCTGCGCGGTGGGCGTGCTGCGCGCCTCCGGTGCCCTGGAATTCGGCCTCGATGGCATCCGTGCGCTGGTGGAGTGGTCCGGCCTCGACACCCGCTTCGTCGACGCCCTGCCCACCGCCCTGGTCAAGCCGTTCTCCGGCAGCGCCGCCCGCGCCATGCTCATCGAGACCATGCAGACCCAGGGCGTGGACAGCTTCCCCGCGCTGGTGGCCGCCACCCTGCAGGGCAGCACCGAAACCACGTTCTACGTGCTCGCGGTGTACTTCGGCGCCGTCGGCATCCAGCGTGCCCGCCATGCCGTGGGCTGCGCCCTGCTGGCCGACCTCGCCGGCGTCATCGCCTCCATCCTGGTGTGCTACTGGTTCTTCGGCTGACAGCGGCCCCGGGCTGAAGCCCGGGCTATGGTCGGCGCTGAAGCGGTGGGAGCGAATTCATTGGCTCTGTCTGCGTTATAGTGTTGCTAGAGGATTTGAGCTCAGCTGATTGTCGAGTTTTGGTGATGTTTCTGGTTTCGCCCCCCCCGGGCGAGTCCCTTTTAACAATCGTCGGAATGCCGAACCACTTAAAAGGAACCAAAAGGGCTTGCCCCATCATCCGGCCTCGGCTTCGCCGGGGTTCCCTCACTCCATCGTCGCTATCGGGGGCCGGCGCGATGGGCCATCCATGGCCTGGCGCGCCTCTCGCGGCATCCATGCCGCTCGTCCCCCGGCGCAACGACTGCGTTCGGCCTCCTGGAGGGGCGTTGGCGGCTGCCCCACCTTTCTTCGTCCAGCGCATCGCCATGTGGTGCGCACGGGCTTTCGTAGGATGGTGTAGAGCGAAGCGAAACCCATGCGGTGGCGGTGGCACGAACCCTTGGGTGCCCGGAAACGGCCATGCTTGAGCGCTTGCATTAAAGCCACAGCAGCTAACGCAGACAGAGCCAATTCATTCGCGATCGGGTTGGCGGGTTGCACCCGCCCTGCCCGGGGACCTTGCAGGGGCGACTTCGGTCGCCAAGCGGTGCGTAGCACCGCCAAAGGCTTCGCGAGCAGAGCTCGCTCCTACGGTCATACGGCTATGCGGTCATGGCGCCAAGGTCAATGCGGCTTGGGCGGCAGCGGGTCGTCGGTGACCTCGAAGCGCAGGGTGCCGATCATCTGGCCGGCCTCGGTCACCACGCGCACCTGCCAGCTGCCCACCGGGTTGGCGGGGAAGTTCTGCTTGTGGGTCCAGGCGCGGTAGCCCTTTTCGCGACCGCCGTGGATGTCCAGGGCGATGCGGTCCACTTCCTTGCCCTCGAAACGCCACAGGTGATAGATGCGCTCGTTCAGCCCGCGCGGTGCATTGATCGCGGTGTAGGCGTAGAGACCGTCGCTGCGCAGGTCCGCGGCGGTGACGGTGTGCACGCCCTTGCCGGGGGTGCGCTGGTGGTCGTCGAGCTCCGGGGTCACCGCCACTTCGGTCAGCCACAGGGTCGCCGGCGGCACCATCACCCGGGTCAGCCAGCCGGTGGCGCCCAGTGCCAGGGTCAGCCCGACCAGGGCCAGGCCCCGCCACCAGCGCTGCACGCGGATGGTGCTGTAGAGGCTGAGGAAGGACAGCAGCACGGCAATGCCCAGGGACCACTCGAAGCTCTGCGCGGTGGTCAGGTGGAGAATGATCGGCAGTGCCGTGAGCAGCACGGCGAACAGGGTCAGGGTGTGGTAGGCGAGGAACAGCCAGCGGTGCGGCGCCAGGAAGCGGTTGTACAGCGGGTCGGTGATGGAGATCACCGCGGCCACCGCCAGCATTCCGGTGAACAGGGCCTGGCCGCTGTTCCAACTGGTGGTGATGAGGAAGAAGGGCAGCACGAAGAACAGGCTTTCCTGGTGGATCAGCTGGGTCAGGAAGCGTGTCAGCGGGGGCGGCAGCTCGATCTTGAACAGGCGCTCGATGCTGCTGCGGAACAGGTTCTCCAGCAGCAGCCAGACCCAGCTCACCAGCATGATGATGGCGATCACCTTGGCCAGGCGCGCCCCCCGGTCCACCAGCAGGAAGCTGCCGACACCCGAGCAGAAGCCGTAGAGCGCGATGAGCCGGGGATGGCGCTGGATCAGCGCGATCAGGGCGAGCAGGCGGTTTTTCCAGATCGACATGGGCACGTCGGACGAGGTGGCGGGGGCCGCAGGATACTGCCCGTCCGCCGGCCTGAGAAGGCGCGCGACGGCCTGACCGACGGCCTGCGGCTCAGGCGGGCGCGGGGCGCGGGGCCTTGCGGCGACGATGCCACAGCAGGGCAACGGGCAAGGCCAGGCCGAGCAGCGCCGAAAGCAGCCAGCCCAGCTGGTCGTAGCCCAGCAGCGGCTGTTCGATGCGGATGTAGCCCGGCTGGCGGAACAGTTCCCGGGCGATCGCGTCGACCTGCTGTGGCGTCACCGCGCGCAGGGCGGCGGCCTGGTCACCGAAGTGGCCGTCCTGGTAGTCGCCCAGGGCACCCCAGTAGTAGTCGGCGAGCGCGGTGTTGCCTTGCACCGCCCAGGCCTCGCGGCTGATGGCGAGACCGCGCAGGCGCTCGAAGGTGGCCGGGTCCAGCCCCTGGTCGCGCAGGCGGGCGGTGACCCGGCGCAGCACCGCGAGGGCGGGTTCCACGTCGTCGCGCTCCAGGTCGGCGTTGAGGCTCAGGAAGACCTCGGCGCCGAAGGCACGACGCTCGGTCCAGGGCCCGTAGGACAGGCCGCCCTGGATGCGCAGCTGCTGGTAGAGCTCCCAGTCCAGGTAATCCTTGAGCAGTTCCCAGGCGGCGTAGTCGGCCCCCTCCACCTCCGGTTCCGGGAAGATCCAGTGCAGCGTGGCGCTCTCGCCCACTAGGCCACGGCGCAGGGTGCGACGTTCGGCGGCGTCGCCGTTGCTGGTGGGCAGTTCCGGGTGCTCGCGCACGTCCACCGGCGCCAGGGCGCCGAAGCGCCGCTCGATGAAGGCCGGCAGCAGGCGATCGAGGTCGCCGACGACGATCAGGCTCATGTTGTTCGGCGCGTACCAGTCGCGGCGCAGGGCCTCCAGGGCCTCGCGCTGCAGGTGCGCCACCTGGGGCCGTTCGGCGCAGGCCAGGCCCAGTTCGACGGCGAGCTGCTCGTGGGCCTCGCGGCCGAGGTCCTGCTGGTCCAGCAGGCGCTCCAGGTGCGAGTAGTGGCCGCCCCCCTCGCGCTGCACCACCTGTTTGGCGGTGGCGATGCGGGCGTCGTCCAGGGGCGTGTCGCCGAGCACCTGCAGCAGCAGGTCGAGCACCTTGCGCTGGTTCTGCGCCGGCGCCTCGATGACGAAGGCGGTGTCGCTGGTGCTGGTGAAGGCGTTCCATTCGCCGCCCAGGGCCTGCATGCGCGCCTCCAGGCCCGCTTCGCCGTCACCGTCCAGGCCGCTGAAGAACAGGTGCTCCAGCAGGTGCGGCAGCTCCTTGTCACGGCAGGCGAAGTCGTCGAAGCCGACACCCACCACCAGGCGGATGGCGACATGGCCGCGCTCGGAGGTGGGCTTGAGGATCACCTGCAGGCCGTTCTGCAGTTCGTAGCCCTCGACCCGGTTGCGATCGGCGGCGTGCACCGTGGCACCGAGCAGGAGCAGCAGGCAGAACAGGTAGCGCATGGCGTGGGTCTGGTGGCGGGGAAGCGCCGAGCATAGCGGATCGCCCCCGCCCCTGCGCAATCACCCCAGGCCGCGGCGGCTGCTCCAGAACTGCAGGGCCAGCTGGCGCAGGTCGGCGGCCAGGCCGGCCACCTCGCCGGCGCTGCGCTGGCTGCACAGGCCGCTGTTGGCGTTGTCGTCGGCGGCGCGGCGGATGGTCGCCAGGCTGCGCTGGATCTCCTCGCTGGCGGCGCTCTGCTGCTCCACCGCGCTGGCGATCTGCAGGCTCATGCCGTTGATGGCGCCGACCTGCTGGTTGATCCGCTCCAGGGACTCGGCCGCGCGCTGGGCCTGGGCCAGGCTGCTCTCGGCCTGGGCGCAGCTGCGCTGCATGGCCGCGACGGCCTGCTCGGCGCCGCTCTGCAGGCTGTTGATCATCTGGTTGATCTGCGCGGTGGACTGCTGGGTGCGCCCGGCCAGGGCGCGAACCTCGTCGGCCACCACGGCGAAGCCGCGCCCGGCATCCCCGGCCCGCGCGGCTTCGATGGCGGCGTTCAGGGCCAGCAGGTTGGTCTGCTCGGCGACGCCCTGGATCACGTCCAGCACCTGGCCGATCGCGCTGCTGTGGTCCTGCAGCTCGCGCACCACGCGGGTGGCGTTGCGCACGTCCTCGTCCAGCTCGGCGATGCGGGCGCGGGTGGCGCTCACCTCGTGCTGGCCGATGCGCGCGGCGTCGTCGGTCTGGTCGGCGGCGCAGGCGCTCTGCTGGGCGCTGCGCGCCACTTCCTGGACGCTGCCGGCCATCTGCCCGACGGCGGTGGCCACCTGGTCGGTCTCCTGCTGCTGGCGGTGGCTGCCGGCACTGCCGTGGGCGACGGCGGTGGCCAGCTCCTCGGCGTGCTCGGCGAGCTGGCGCGAGGATTCGGCGATGCGCCCGACCAGCGCGCCGGTCTCCATCTCCAGCATCTGCAGGCAGAAGCCGAGCTGGCCGAATTCGTCGCTGCGCTGGCCGTAGACCGCCTGGCTCAGCGGGTTGTCGGCGATGCCCCGGGCGCGGCCCAGGAGTTCGCGTAGCGGGCGCAGCTGGCGGTGCAGGGCCAGCCCCGCGCAGCCCAGCGCCAGGCCCCAGGCCGGCACGGCGGCGAGCAGGCCATAGGGCGCCAGGGCCTGGTACAGGGCGATGCCCAGCGCCATGCCCAGGGCCGGGCCGGCGAGCAGGCGCAGGTGCAGCGGCAGGCGCGTGTGGGCGGGCATGCGGCCGGCCTCGAGCTGGGCGTAGACCCGTTCGGCACGCTGCACCTGCTCGGCGCTCGGGCGGGTGCGCACCGACTGGTACTCCAGCACCTGGCCGTCACGCACCACCGGGGTGACGAAGGCGCTGACCCAGTAGTGGTCGCCGTTCTTGCAGCGGTTCTTCACCAGGCCCATCCAGCTGCGCCCGGCCTTGAGCGTCCGCCACAGATGGGCGAAGGCGGCGGCCGGCATGTCCGGGTGGCGCACCAGGTTGTGGCTCTGGCCGATCAGCTCGGGTCGGCTGAAGCCGCTGATGTCGACGAAGTCCTGGTTGACGTGGGTGATCACGCCCTTGAGGTCGGTGGTGGAGAGGATGTTGGCGTCGTCGGCGAAGACGACGGCGCGTCCGCTGACCGGCAGGTTGCGTTTCATGGGGTGGCTCTCGTGATGGCTTCGGGCAGCAGGCACCAGTGCCCGTCGAAGCATTCCTCGCCGTTGAACAGGCGCTCCAGTGCCTCGGGTGGACGGGGGCGGCTGAACCAGAAGCCCTGGGCGTAGTGGCAGTCCTCGGCGGCGAGGAAGTCCAGGTGTTCGGGGCGCTCGACGCCTTCGGCGATCACCTCCAGCCCCAGGCTGCCGCCCAGGCCGATGATGGCGCGGGAAATGGCGCGCAGCTCGGGGTCCTCGGGGGCGCCGTCGATGAAGCTGCGGTCGACCTTGAGGATGTGCAGCGGGAAGCGCTTGAGGTAGCCGAGGGAGGAGTAGCCGGTGCCGAAGTCGTCCAGCGCCAGGCGCACGCCCTGGCAGGCCAACTCGCGCAGGCAGGCGAGGGTGTCGGCGCCGTCCTGCATCAGCAGGCTTTCGGTGATCTCCAGCACCAGGCTGGAAGGGGGCAGGCCCGATTCCTCGAGTATCGACTCGAGCCGCGCGGCGAAGCCCGGCTGGTGCAGCTGGCGGCTGGAGAGGTTGACCGAGCAGCGCAGGCCGCGCTGGCCGTCCAGTTGCCAGGCGCGGGTCTGGCGGCAGGCTTCGCGCAGCACCCAGTCGCCGACGGCGATGATCTCGCCGGACTCCTCCAACGCCGGGATGAACTGCGCCGGCTGCACCAGGCGGTCGCCCTGGCGCCAGCGCAGCAGGGCCTCCACGCCCACCAGCAGCGGCTGGCCCTGGTCGGTGCGGCAGATGGGCTGGTAGTGCAGTTCGAACTCGTCGCGCGCCAGGGCCTGGGCCAGGGCGCTCTCCAGGTCCAGGCGGTTCTTCGCGGCGGCCTGCAGCTCGCTGCTGTAGCGGGCGATCTGCGCCTTGCCGGCCTCCTTGGCGCGGTACAGGGCGAGGTCGGCGGCCTGCAGCGCGTCGATGGTCTGGCCCTCGGCCTGGAGCCCGGTGATGCCGATGCTGGCGCTGACCACCAGGGTGCGCTCGTCCAGGTGCAGCGGCTGGTGGAGGCTGTCGAGCATGCGCTGGGCGACGACCTCGGCGTCGCCCAGGCAGGCCAGGTCGTCGAGCAGCACGACGAACTCGTCGCCGCCGAAGCGCGCCAGGTGGTCGCCCGGGCGCAGGCAGCGCTCCAGGCGATGGGCCACCTCCACCAGCACGCGATCACCGACGGCGTGGCCGAGGCTGTCGTTGATCAGCTTGAAACGGTCGAGGTCGATGAACAGCAGCGCCGCCTGGCGGGCGCCAGGGCGCAACTGGCGTTGCAGGGCCTGCTGCAGGATCTCGTCCAGGCGCAGGCGGTTGGCCAGGCCGGTAAGCGGGTCGTGGCGCGCCGCGTGGCTGAGCTGGTGCTCGGTGGCCTTGCGCTGGCTGATGTCGGTCTGCGAGCCGGCCATGCGCTGGCCCTCGGCGACGCCGCGCACCAGGACCCAGAGGTAGCTGCCGTCCTGCTGGCGCATGCGGTACTCGTGGCTGAGCCAGGGGCTGTCGCCGCGCAGGTGGGTGTCGATGGCCTGGCGCAGGGCCGGCAGGTCGTCGGGGTGGACGCGGGCGAACCAGCCGGCGCTGCTCTCGCCGAAGGCATCGCGCGAGCGGCCGAGCATGCTCGCCCAGCGCTCGGAGATGTACAGCCGGTCGTGCTCCAGGTCCCAGTCCCAGAGGCCGTCGTTGGCGCCGCGCAGGGCCCGGGCGAAGCGCGCCTCGCTGTCCTCCAGGGCCTGGTGCTGGGCGGCACTGTAGGTGTCGATGGCCAGGGCGATGTCGAAGAACACCACTTTCACGAGGCTGCCCAGGGTGCGGGTGGTTTCGCTGTCGCCGAGCAGGCCGGTGAGCATCTGGTCGAGGTACAGGCGGTAGGCGCCCAGGTACCACTTCAGCTCGACGCCCACGCGCTGGTGCACCAGGCCGACCTTGAGCCGGTGCATGACGTAGTCGCGGTCATAGGGGCCCTTCCACAGGCGCTGGTAGTAGTCCAGCTGGCTGGCCTTCAGGCGCGCCAGGGTCGCCGGGTCGCGGAGGATGCTGGCGGTCGGCTCGAAGTGGTCGAGGTGCGCGTAGAGGCGCTCGACGAACACCTCGTGCAGGGCCTCGACCACCTCCGCCTGGCGGTTCAGGCGCGCGGCGTCGAGCGCCTGCCAGTCCAGGTAGCGGCAGCGCTGGTCGATTTCGCGGCGGCCGAGGCCGATCCTGCCGAGCATCCCCTTGAGCTGTGTTTCGAACCCCATCCCTCGTCCCTCATGCAAACCTGCGGGCAATAAAAAAGGCGCCACGCGTGGCAGCTCCAAGTGGAACTGCCACGCGTGGCGCCTTGTCTTGCAGGCCCTTGCGTCCTGCCCGGCAAAGCCGGTTTCCGCCCTTGGCGGAACCTTGCAGCGCGAGGTTGTACACCAGTCAGGCCGGGCGCGACAACTCTTCCAGTGCCTGCTCCAGGCGCCTGCGCAAACGCCCGAGTTCCCTGGACTTGAAGGCGTGACGGGTGCGGTCGAGCACGGTCACCGCCTCATCGAGGAGCAGGCGCAAACGGGCGGTTTCGCTGAGGGGCGCGTCCTTGAGCCATCGGCACAGGGGCGCACGCTGGCACTGGCCGGTCTCGGTGATCACTTCGCAGACGACGCCCATGGCGGGCAGCATCTCGCGCAGCAGGCAGGCGAGCGCAGGATCGGTGATGGCGGCGATCGGCGGATCGGAGCTGTCCATGGTCGGGGCTACGGCTGATGGCAATTGGCTATGCACTCTAGCCATCACCCGGTCGGCGGGCATTGATCGGCGTCAGTCTGTCGCGAATCGCCACAGAGCCTGGCGGCGTCGGCCACTGCCGCCTGTAGGAATCTGCCGTTACATTGACGGCCATAACAAGAACCACGGGCGGCCTTGCCATGAACTACGACGCGAACCAGCAGCTGATCCTCGCTCTGGTGCTGGCGGTGATGATCTTCGGTGTTTCCCTGGAGCTGCGCATCGGCCAGTTCCTCGCCGTGCTGCGCCAGCCGCAGCCGGTGCTGGCCGGCATGCTCGGGCAGTGCCTGATCCTGCCCTGGGCGACCCTCGCGGTGACCCTGCTGGTGGACCTGCACCCCGGCCTCGAGCTGGGCCTGCTGCTGGTGGCCTGCTGCCCCGGCGGCAACCTCTCCAACGTGATGACCCACCTGGCGCGCGGCAACACCGCGCTGTCGATGAGCATGACCGCGCTGTCCAGCCTGCTGGCGCTGGTGCTGCTGCCGCTCAACTTCGCCCTCACCAGCGGCCTCAACCCGGAGGCCTCCGCCTACCTCGCCGGGCGGCTCAGTGCGCTGCAGATGGATCGCGGCAGCATTCTCGTCAGCGTCGTCGTGCTGCTCGGCCTGCCGCTGCTGGCCGGGATGCTGGTGGGCAACCTGTGGCCGCGCCTGGCGACCCGGGTGATGCCCTGGTTCAAGCGTTTCTCGCTGCTGGCCTTCGTGGTCTTCGTCGGCGGCGCGGTGGCCGGCAACTGGCGCCTGTTCGTCGACAACCTGGGCCTGGTGTTCTTCATCGTGGTGCTGCACAACGCCAGCGCCATCGTCCTCGGCTGGGCCATGGCCAGGCTCGCCCGCCAGCGCGGGGCCAACCTGCGGGCCATGGTCATCGAGATCAGCATGCACAACTCCGGCCTCGCCCTGGGGCTGATCTTCGCCCAGTTCGGCGGGGAGCCGAACATGGCGCTGGTCGCGGCCTTCTGGGGCACCTGGCACCTGGTGAGCGGCCTGCTGCTGGTGGCGTTCTGGCGCAACCGACCACTGCCGGTCGGCGAGGAGGCCCTGCCATGCGCGTCCTGATCACCGGCGCCGCCGGCTATATCGGCCACCAGTTGCTGGAAGCGCTGGCCGCCCGTCATCCCGAGTGGAGCCTGGTGGCTGCGGACATCCGCCCGCTGCCGGCCAGCGCCCGGGCGGCGAACGTCGAGGAGGTGCAACTGGATATCGCCCGGGCCGAGGCGGTCGAGGCCTGCATCGCCCACTGGAAGCCCCGGGCCATCGTCCACCTCGCTTCGGTGGTGACCCCGCCGCCGGGCATGAGCGAGGCGACCCTGCACGCCATCGACGTCGAAGGCACCCGCGCGGTGGTCGCCGCCGCCGCCGCCCATGGCGTCGGGCAACTGGTGGTGACCAGCTCCGGCGCCGCCTACGGCTACTACCCGGAGAACGCCGAGTGGATCGACGAAGCCGACCCGCTGCGCGGCCATGACGCCTTCGCCTATGCCCGCCACAAGCGCGAGGTGGAGGCGCTGCTGGCCGAGGCCCGCGAGCGCCACCCGCAGCTGCGCCAGCTGGTGCTGCGCCCGGGCACCATCCTTGGGCGGCGGGTGGACAACCAGATCACCGCGCTCTTCGACAAACCCTCGGTGATGGGCGTGCGCGGCCACGACAGCCGCTTCGTGTTCATCTGGGACCAGGACGTGGTGGCGATCATCCTCCAGGGCCTGGAGCGCGGTGCCGAAGGCATCTACAACCTGGCCGGCGACGGCGCACTGAGCATGGCCGAGATCGCCGCCATCCTCGGCAAGCCCTACCGGCCGCTGCCGGCGACGCTGATCCTCGCCAGCCTGGCGCTGCTCAAGCCCCTCGGCCTGACCCGCTACGGACCCGAGCAGCTGGACTTCCTGCGCTACCGGCCGGTACTCGCCAACCGCCGCCTTAAGGAGGAGTTCGGCTACCAGCCGCGGTACTCCAGCCGCGAGGCGTTCCTGGCGTTTCTCGATGCGCGGGGCAGGGTGCCGCGTGCCTGAGTCGGGCGATGCGCACGGCGCCCCCTAGGTCGCGGCCGGGCGCCTCGCCAGTTGCTGGCGATATTCACCGGGGGTCTTGCCGGTCCACTGCCGGAAGGCGCGGAAGAACACGCTGGGCTCGGAGTAGCCCAGCAGCACGGCGATCTCGGCGATGGGCAGGTTGCCTTCCTGCAGGTGGCGTTCGGCCAGCTGCAGGCGGGTGTCGCCGAGCAGTTGCTGGTAGCTGCTGCCCTCTTCGGCGAGGCGCCGTTGCAGGGTCCGTTCGCTGAGGCCGAGGCTGGCGGCGAGGGCGCTGCGGTCGGGTTCGCCGTGGGCCAGCTGGGCGCTCAGCAGCGCCACCACGCGGGCGCGCAGGCCTTCGCTGGGCAGGCGCGCGAGCAGGGCTTCGGCGTGCTGGCGCAGCAATGCCTGGAGTGGTGGGTTGGCCTGGCGCAGGGCGGCGCCCCGCAGCTTCAGCGGCAGCACCAGGGCGTAGTCGGTGGCGTCGAACTCCAGCGCGCAGGCGAAGCAGTCCTCGTAGGCGGCCAGGCTTTCGGGCCGCGAATGGATGAAGCAGGCACGCAGCAGGCGGAAGTCATCCAGCAGCGGTTGCATCAGGCGCATCCAGAAGGCCATCAGCGCCAGCACCCGCGTGCGGGTGGCGGGCACGTGCGGGTGCAACGGACGGTACAGGGTCCAGAGCTGGTCGCCTCGGATCTCCACCGCCAGGGTGCCGCCCTCGCCCACCAGGCGCTGGTAGCGCAATTCGGCTTCCAGGGCGTCGCCCAGGGTCGGGCTGCTCTGCAGCAGGTAGCCGAGCACGCTGAACTGGCCGGGCGCGAGCGCCTGGCCCAGCACCAGGCCGGGCTCGGGGTGGGCAAGGCGTGATTCGATGGCGCTCCACAGCGCTTCCTGGGCCGGGAAGGGGATGCGCGCGTCAGGGTCACCCAACTGGGCATCACCCAGGCCGCTGGCGGCCAGCAGCTCGGCACGCGGCAGGCCGAGGCTTTCGGCGGCGTGGAGGATGGCCTGGGTGAGGCTGGCGCTGACCGAGGCCTGGTCGGGTGATGCGGCGGTTGGGCTCATGGGATGGATTCTGCCCAAGCCGCCGTGACTCAGGAAGGGCCGTGTTCAGCGATGGGAGCCGACATCCGGCTGATAGTCCACATCGTCCTCGACCAGCGGCTCGACGCCCCCGTCTTCCAATGCCACCGCCGGTGCGTCGGGGTTGTCCAGCACCGCGTAGGAGATGGCGCAGAACAGCGAGTTGAGGCGCTTCATGTCGCTGATCAGGCCCAGGTGCAGGGCGCTGGTCTCGATGCTCTGCACCACCTGCTGGTGCAGGCGCTCCACGTGGGCATGGGACAGGCGCCGCTCGAGGATGCGGAAGCGCTGCTTGGCGCGGCGCAGGCGCTTGGCGTTCTCCAGGTCGCCGTTGAGGAACACCGAGAGGCTCAGGCGCAGGTTGTTGACCAGCTGGTTGTGCAGCTCGGCGATGTCCGCCAGGCCCGCCTCGGAGAAGGAGCGCTGCTGCGAGGTCTTCTTGTGCTGCACGTCGCCGACCATGCGCTCGATCAGGTCGCCGGCCTGCTCCAGGTTGATGGTCAGCTCGATGATCTCGGCCCAGCGCCGGCTGTCGCGTTCGCTCAGGTCCTCGCGGGGCATGCGCGCCAGGTACAGCTTGATGGCGGTGTAGAGGGCGTCGATGTCGTCGTCGAGGCGGTGGATCTCCTTGCCCAGCAACGGATCGCCACCACGCATCAGCTTCAGCAGGTTGTTCAGCATCTGCTCGACGATGTCGCCCAGGCGCAGGGTCTCGCGCACGGCGTTGGCCAGGGCCAGGCTCGGCGTGTCCAGGGCGCTCTTGTCCAGGTGGCGTGGCTTGGCCACGTCGCTGGGCTGCTCGCGGTCCGGCAGCAGCCAGTCGCAGAAGCGCGCCATGTAGGGCGTCAGCGGCAGCAGCAGGAGGCAGCGCACGCTGTTGTAGAGGACGTGGAAGGCGATCACCAGCTCGGCGGTGGAGAAGGCCCAGGTGTCCAGCCACTCCGCCGCCGGCCCCACCACCGGCAGCACCAGGGCGCAGCCGACCAGCTTGAACAGCAGGCTGCCGAGCGCGACCCGGCGGCCGGCGGCGTTCTGCGAGGTGGCGCTGATCATGGCGAGGATGCCGCTGCCGACGTTGGCGCCGATCACCAGGCACAGCGCGACCTTGAGCGGGATCACCTTGGCCGCGGCCAGGGTCGCGCTGAGCAGCACGGCCGCCAGGCTGGAATAGGTGACCATGGCGAACAGCGCGCCGGTCAGGGCGTCCAGCATCACATCGCCCGTGAGCGAGGAGAACAGCACCTTCACGCCCTTGGCGGTGGTGATCGGTTCGGCGGCGGCGACGATCAGCTGCAGCGCGAGGATGATCAGCCCCAGGCCGATGGCCACGCGGCCGAGCTGGCCGAGGCGGGTCTGCTTGCGCGAGAGGAAGAAGATCACCCCGAAGAAGATCAGCAGCGGCGACAGCCATGACAGGTCGAAGGTCAGCACGCGCGCCATCAGCGCGGTCCCGACGTCGGCGCCGAGCATGATCGCCAATCCCGAGGACAGGCCCATCAAGCCCTGGGCGACGAAGGAGGTGACCAGCAGCGCGGTGG
This sequence comes from Pseudomonas sp. No.21, assembly GCF_054558415.1. NCBI lineage: Bacteria > Pseudomonadati > Pseudomonadota > Gammaproteobacteria > Pseudomonadales > Pseudomonadaceae > Pseudomonas > Pseudomonas sp. No.21. Next base: position 447,116 of record NZ_BAAJNO010000005.1, on the reverse strand, counting down.
CGTTGCTGCTCTGCACCAGGGCGGTGACGCCGATGCCGGCGGCGAAGGCCAGGGGCGCGCGCTTCATGCTGTGGCTGAGCCAGCGGCGCAGGTCGCTGCCGTAGACCCGGAGGATGCCGGTGCGCACGATGTTGGTGCCCCAGACGAGCAGGGCGACGGCGGAGAGCAGGTTGAGCAATGTCAGCATCGGTTCCCTCCTGACGGTAACGACGTGAGCCGCTCCTGGAGGTGGAGCGACGGTTGGGGGGGGGCGGGTTTGTAACATATCCGTCATGTTCTGACTTGCCGGCCAGCGTCCCGTTCGCCCCTGTCGATCACCTTTTCTACCCGTCAGTTAAGTCGCTAAAGGCCCTCCGCGCTCCGTCGAGCGCGGGCGACGGATCCTGTCGCGCGATGCCGGTAGCCTCGGTGAACTGATAACCTGTGGCATCCCTGCGGACGCGATCTTCCGATGCTCAACCTCTACCACGCCAATGACCTGGAAAGCCTCGGCGAGCTGGCCTGCACCTTGCTCGTGCAGCCCCAGCGCGACCCGTTGGCGCCGTCCCGCGTGGTGGTTCCCAGCCAGGGCATGGGGCGCTGGCTGACGCTGCAACTGGCGCGGCGCGAGGGCATCGCCATGCAGCTCGACATCCAGCTGCCCGCGCGCTTCATCTGGGACCTCACCCGCCAGGCCCTGGGCGCGCTGCCGCCGCAGTCGGCGTTCAACCCGGTGACCCTGTCCTGGCGCCTCTACGACTGGCTGTGCGAGCCCGCCAACCTCGAACGCACCCCGCGCCTGGCGCAGTACCTGGACGGCGGCGACGAGCGCCGCCGCCTGACCCTGGCGGCGCGCATCGCCGACGTGCTCGACCAGTACCTGCTGTACCGCGACGACTGGCTGGCCGCCTGGGAGCGTGGCGAGCTGCTCGGCCTTGGCGCCGACGAGCAATGGCAGGCGCTGCTCTGGCGCGAGCTGACCGCCGACGGCCACCCGCACCGTGCGCGCCTGCTCGGCGACCTGCTGGCCCGGCTGCACGACGACGCGCCCATCGAGGGCCTGCCGGAGCGGCTCATCGTCTTCGGCATCAGCAGCCTGCCGCCGCACCACATGCGCGTACTGGAGGGGCTGGCGCGGCATTGCGAGGTCATCCTCTTCGCCCTCAACCCCTGCCGCGAGGCCTGGGGCGACATCCGCGACATCCGCGAGCTGGCCGCCCTGCCGGAGCCCGGCATCGACGACTGGTACCTCGACGTCGGCCACCCGTTGCTGGCCAGCCTGGGCAAGCAGGGGCGGGACTTCTTCGACGCCCTCTTCACCCTCGGTGGCCAGGAGATCGGCATCTACGCCGAAGACCAGGACCTGGCCGACAGCAGCCTGCTGCGCGCCATCCAGAACGACATCCTGCGCCTGCGCACCCGCCGCGCCGACGAGCGCATGGCCCTGCGCGCGGGCGACCGTTCACTGGAAGTGCACGTCTGCCATTCGCCCCTGCGCGAGGTGGAGGTGCTGCACGACCAGCTGTTGGCGCGCTTCGCCGCCGACCCCGGGCTGACCCCCGACCAGGTGGTGGTGCTGACCCCCGACATCGAGCGCTACGCCCCCTACATCGAGGCGGTGTTCGCCCCGCGCGAAGGCGTGCCGCGCATCCCCTTCAGCCTCGCCGACCGCAGCCTGCGCGCCGAGCTGCCGCTGGTGGAAGCCTTCCTCGCCCTGCTCGACCTGGCCCAGAGCCGCTTCGCCGCCGAGGAACTGCTCGGCTGGCTGGAGCAGCCGGCCCTGGCCGTGCGCGCCGGAATCGAGGCCGAGGACCTGCCGCTGGTGCGCGACTGGCTGCGCGAGGCCGGTGTGCGCTGGGGCCGTGACGGCCGCCACCGCGCGCGCCTGGGTTTGCCGGAAGAGGACGCCTTCAGCTGGCGCCAGGGCCTGGAGCGCCTGGTGCTGGGCTTCGCCGCGCCGCCGCGACTGGCCGGCGATGCCCCGCCCCTGCTGGGCGACAGCTGGCCGCTGGACGCACTGGAAGGCGCCCGCGCCCAGTTGCTCGGGCGCCTGGCCGGTTTCATCCAGCGCCTGGGTCATCTCGCCGACGACCTGGCCCGCCCGCGCCCGCTGGCGGACTGGGCCGAGACCCTGCAGGGCCTGATCGACCAGCTGTTCGACGAACGCGAGGCCGGCGAAACCCTGCTGCTGCTGTCCCAGGCCTGCGGCGACCTGCGCAAGCAGGCCGAGGCGGCGGGCATCGAGCGGCCCATCGACATGAGCCTGGTGCGCCAGCAACTGGTGGCCGCGCTGGATGCCGGCAGCGGCGCCTCGGGCTTCCTCACCGGTGCGGTGACCTTCTGCACCATGGTGCCGATGCGCAGCCTGCCGTTCCGCCTGGTGTGCCTGCTCGGCCTGGACGACGGCGCCTTCCCCCGGCGCACCCCGGCCGCCGGCTTCGACCTGATCACCCGCAAGCCGCGCCGGGGCGACCGTGCGCGCCGCCTCGACGACCGCTACCTGCTGCTGGAAACCCTGCAGTCGGCGCGCGACGGCCTCTACCTCAGCTACGTGGGCCGCGACCCGCGCGACAACGCGCACCTGCCGCCCTCGGTGCTGATCAGCGAACTGCTGGAGACCATCGACCTCACCGCCACCGCAGGCGATGCCAAGGCCAGCGAGCAGGTGCTGATCAGCCATCCGCTGCAGCCCTTCGCTTCCGGCAACTTCGCCGGCGGCCGCCACGCCGGCTTCTCCGCCCCCTGGTTCCGCGCGGCCCAGCGCCTGGCGGAGGTGCCCCGGGAGCCGGACGCGCCCTTCGCCCTGCCGTTGCCCGAGCCCGACGCCGACTGGCTGACCCTCGAACCTGCGCAACTCATCCAGTGCTTCCGCCACCCGGCGCGCTTCCTCCTCGAACAGCGCCTGGGCCTGCGCCTGGCCGAAGCAGAGGAGGCGCTGGCCAGCGACGAGCCCTTCGCCCTGGAAGGCCCCGCCTGGCGCGGCCTGCGCCAGTTGGCCCTGGACGCGGTGGAGCGCGGCTGGTCGGAGCTGGACGAACGCCGTATCGCCCGCGCCGCCGGCTGGCTGCCCACCGGCGAGCTGGGCCATGCGCTCTGGGGCCAGCTGCGCGGCCCGGTACGCGCCTTCGCCCCGCGCCTGTTCGAAGCGCGCCCGGACAGCGCCCCGCAGCCGCTGCTGGTGGACATCAGCCTGGCCGGCGTGCGCATCCACGGCTGGCTGGACGGCGTCACCGAGGACGGCCTGTTCGGCTGGCGCCTCAACCGCCTCGGCGAATGGGAGCTGGCACCCTTCTGGCTACGCCACCTGCTGCTCAACCTTTCGGCCACCCCCGGCATCGCCCGTGAAAGCCGCCTGCTCTCGCCCGCCGGCGACTGGCAGGCCGGCCCCCTGGCCAATGCCGCCGCGTTGCTGGAGCCCTGGCTGCATGCCTACCGTGAAGCCCTGTGCGAACCCCTGCCGCTGCTGACCAAGGCCAGCCACGGCTTCGCCTCCGGCTGGCGCAAGCCCGGGCGTAAGGAGCCTCTCGACGCCGCCCGCAGCAAGGCGCGCATCGCCTGGGACGGCATCGACTTCGGTCCCGTGGGCGAATCCCGCGACCCCTGGTACGCCCTCGCCTTCCGCGACCGCGACCCCCTGGACGAACGCTTCGAACGCCTCGCCGAAACCCTCCTCGGCCCGGCGCTGGACGCCCTGGCAGATGACGAGGAGGACGACGCATGAGCCTCGACCTGCTCAACGATCCCTTCACCGGGCGCAGCCTGATCGAGGCCAGCGCCGGCACCGGCAAGACCTGGACCCTGACCGCGCTCTACGCGCGGCTGTTGCTGGAGCGGCGGCTGGGCGTGGGGCAGATCCTGGTGGTCACCTACACCACCGCCGCCACGGCCGAGCTGCGCGAGCGCATCCGTGCGCGGCTGGCGGCGCTGCTCGCCGTCTATGAAGGCGCGGAGGCACCCGACCCGGTGCTGGCCGGGCTGCATGCGCAGTACCCGGGCGAGGACGCCCATCGGCGCCTGCTGCTGGCGGTGCATGGCTTCGACGAGGCGGCCATCTTCACCATCCACGGCTTCTGCCAGCGCGCCCTGCAGGACGCGGCGTTCGAAGCCGGTGGCGATTTCGACAGCGAGCTGACGGCGGACGACCGCGAGGTGCTCGACGGCCTGCTCGCCGACCTCTGGCGCACCGAGCTGGCGGCAGCCGAGCCCGCCTGGGCGCGTTTCCTCGCACAGAAGCGCATCACCCCCCAGTCGCTGCGCCAGCGCCTGCGCTCGCACCTGGGCAAGCCCTACCTGCGCATCGAACCGCGCGACGGCGAGCTCGGCGACCTGGGCGCGGCCAGCGAGGCCTGGGCCCACGCCCGGGACATCTGGCTGCGCGATGCGCCGGCCTGCCTGGCGGACCTGGCCGCCTTCGACGGGCTCAACAAGCGCAGCTACGACGCCGCCAAGTTCGCCCTCTGGCAGGGCGAGCTGGATGCCTATTTCGCCGACCCCGCCGCGCTGTTCGCCGCGCCCACGGGGCTGGAAAAGCTCGGCCGCGAGGCGCTGCTCAAGGCCTGCAAGAAGGGTTTCGAGCTGCCCGAGCACGCCCTCTGCTCGGCGTTGCAGGGCCTTTTCGAGGCATTGGAAGAGGCCAGGCCCGCCGGTGAGGCGCGGCTGATCGATCTGCAGGTGCGCCTGCTCGACACCCTCAACCGCGAGCTGCCGGCGCGCAAGGCGGCGCAGCGCATGCTGGCCTTCGACGACCTGCTCAACCGCCTCGACCAGTCGCTGCAAGGCCCTGCCGGCGAGGCGCTGGCCGCCGCCCTGCGCGAACGCTACCCGGTGGCGCTGATCGACGAATTCCAGGACACCGACCCGGTGCAGTACGCCATCTTCCGGCGCATCTACCCAGGGGGTGCCGAGGGCGGCGACCTGTGCTTCGTCGGCGACCCCAAGCAGGCGATCTACGCCTTCCGTGGCGCCGACCTGGCCACCTACCTCAAGGCCCGTGACGAAGCCGCGCGGCAATACAGCCTGAACACCAACCACCGCTCGGTGCCTGCGCTGATCGCCGCGCTCAACCGGGTATTCGACCGGCCGCTGCCCTTCGCCGAGCCGGGCCTGGCCTATCCGCCCGTGGGTGCCAGCGACAAGGCCCGCGCCCAGCTGGTGCTGCCCGAGGCGGGGGCGCCGCTGGAGCTGGTGTGGCTGGGCGACGATCCCCTGGGCAAGGGCGAGGCCGGCAATGCCGTGGCCATCGACACCGCGCGGCGCATCGCCGCCCTGCTGGCCGCCAGTGGCCGGGGCGAGGCCTATTTCGACGAGGCCGGCGTGCGCACGCCCCTGCGCGGCGGCGACATCGCCGTGCTGGTGGCCAGCCACCGCCAGGCGGGCGAGGTGGCCGAGCAACTGGCCGTGCGTGGCGTGCCCAGCGTGCGCCGGGGGCGCGACAGCGTCTGGCACAGCGCCGAGGCCGAGGAGCTGGCCGCGGTGCTCGCCGCCTATGCCGAGCCCGGCCGCGAGGGCGTGCTGCGCTATGCCCTGGCCACCCGCCTGCTGGGCCGCGACGCCCAGGCCCTGGCCCGCTGCCAGGACGACGAGCACGCCTGGGACCAGGAGCGCGAGGACGCCGAGCGCTACCACCAGTTCTGGCAGCAGCAGGGCTTCATGCGCGCCTTCCGCGCCTGGCTCGACGAGCAGCGCGTGGCCGAACGGCTGATCGCCCTGCCCGATGGCGAGCGCCGCCTGACCAATCTCCTGCACCTGGCCGAGCTGCTGCAGGCCGAGAGCCTCCAGCGCCCCGGCCTGGAACCGCTGCTGGCCTGGTTCAACGCCCAGCGCGCGGCCGAGAGCCATGGCGACGACGCCCTGCTGCGCCTGGAAAGCGATGCCGAGCGGGTGCAGATCGTCACCGTGCACACCAGCAAGGGCCTGGAATACCCGCTGGTGTTCTGCCCCTACCTCTGGGACGGCGCGCTGCTGCGCCGCGACGAGGACATCACCTGCCATGCCGAGGACGGCACCCCATTGCTGGACCTGGGTGGCGCCGACTACGACGACAACCGCGAGCGCGCCCGCCGCGAGCGCTTCGCCGAGCGCCTGCGCCTGGCCTACGTGGCGCTGACCCGTGCCCGTGACCGCCTGTGGCTGCACTGGGGGCCGGTGGCCCTGCCCAGGGCGAAGAAGGACGGCGAGCTGCCCGAGGACGGGCTGCACAGCAGCGCCCTCGCCTGGCTGCTGCACGGCCGTGAGCTGCCCGGCGAGGCGTTGCTCGGCGAACTGGCCGGCCACCTCGCCGCGCTGGATGGCGCCGGCCTGCGCCGGGAGCTGCAGGGCCTGGCCGATGCCAGCGCAGGCACCATCGCCCTGGTGGCCTGTCGCGACGCCGAGGCCAGCGCCCAGGGCGAGACCCGCGCCGCGCCACCCGCCGCCCTGTCGCACCTGCAACGCGGCCTGCACAGCGCCTGGCGGGTGGGCAGCTTCTCCGGCCTGGCCGCCGGCATGCACATGGAAGCGCCGGACCGCGACGCCTTCTTCGTGCCCCCGGCCACCGACCCGGGGGCCGGCTTCTACGGCTTCCCCCGGGGCGCCCGTGCCGGCACCTGCCTGCACGCCATCCTCGAAGACTGGGTGCGCGGTGAGGGCGAGCTGGAGGACCTGGTGCCGCTGCACCTGCTGGGCCACGGCCTGCCCGAGGACTGGGCGGCGATCGCCATCGAGCAGCTGCGCAAGGTGCTGGATGCCGACCTCGACGGCCAGGGCCTGAGCCTGGCCGCCCTCGAACCGCGCCGGCGCCTGCCGGAGCTGGGCTTCACCTTCCCCGTGGCGCAGCTGGATATCCAGGGCCTGCGCGCGGTGCTGGCCGACCCCGCCCACGGCCTGCCGGAGCCCATGCGCCTGGCCGCCGAGCGCCTGGAATTCGATCAGTTGAACGGTTTCATGAAGGGCTTCATCGACCTGACCTTCGAGCACCAGGGGCGCTGGTACATCGCCGACTACAAATCCAACTGGCTCGGCCCGGACGCCAGCTACTACGGCGGCGAACGCCTGGAGCAGGCCATCGCCGCCGAGCACTACCACCTGCAGTACCTGATCTACCTGGTGGCGCTGCGACGCTTCCTGCGCCTGCGCCTGGACGGTTTCGCCAGCGAGGGGCTGGGCGGCGCCTACTACCTGTTCCTGCGTGGCATGCCGGAGGCCGGCGTGTACTTCCACCGCCCCGACGACGCGCTGCTCGACGCCCTGGACCGCCTGTTCGAGGAGGGCCGCCCATGACGCTCGCCGAATGGCCCCTGGGCCCGCTGGAGCGCTTCTTCGCCGAGAGCCTGCTGCGCCTCGACCCGGATGCCGGCGAGGCGGTCACCGCCGCCGCCGCGCTGTGCTGCCAGGCCCTGGCCAATGGCGACGTGTGCCTGCCCCTGGCGCGCCTGGCCGGGCAGCGGGTGTTCGACGAAGGCGCCGCCGGGCTCGACCTGCCGGCCCTGCCCACCTGGCTCGCCGCCCTGCGTGCTTCCCCCCTGGTGGCGGAGCCCGGCGGTTATGCGCCATTGACCCTGGACGGCGAACGCCTCTACCTCAGCCGCTACCACGCCTACGAGACGCGCCTGGCCGCCAGCCTGCTGGCCATGGCCGGCGCCCGCCCGCCGGTGGACGAGGCGCGCCTGGCGGAATCCCTGGCGCGGCTGTTCGCCCGCAACACCCAGCAGCCGGACTGGCAGCGCCTGGCCGCCGCCCAGGCGGTGCGGCGCAACCTGGCGGTGATCTCCGGCGGCCCCGGCACCGGCAAGACCACCACCGTGGTGCGCCTGCTCGCTGCGCTGCTCGAGCAGCCTGGTGGCGAGCGCCTGGCCATCGGCCTCGCCGCGCCCACCGGCAAGGCCGCCGCGCGCATGGCCGAGGCCATCCGCAATGCCAAGGCCGAGCTGCCGGTGGAGGACGCCATCAAGGCCCTGCTGCCGGAGGAGGCGCGCACCCTGCACCGCCTGCTGGGCAGCCGTGGCGACAGCCCGCAGGTGCGCCACCACGCCGACAACCCCCTGCCCCTGGACGTGCTGGTGGTGGACGAGGCCTCGATGGTGGACCTGGCGCTGATGGCCAAGCTGCTCGACGCCCTGCCCCCCGGCGCGCGCCTGGTGCTGCTGGGCGACAAGGACCAGCTCTCGGCGGTGGAGGCCGGCGCGGTGTTCGCCGAGCTGTGTGAAGGCCGTGGCCTGGATGCCACCGCCAGCGCCGATCTGGAGCGCATCACCGGCCAGCGTGTGCCGGTGGAGCAGCCGCGTTCGCGCCTGGGCGACGCCGTGGTGCTGCTGACCCACAGCCACCGCTTCGCCGGCGACAGCGGCATCGGCGAGCTGGCGCGGCGCATCAACGCGGGCGACGCGCGGGGCACCCTGGAGCTGCTGCGTGAGGCGCGCCCCGATCTCGGCTGGAACCCCGGCCCGTTGCAGGGCCCGCTGCTGGAACGCCTGGACGCCGGCTACGCGCCCTTCATCGTCGCCGCGCGCACCGGGGATGCGCAGGCTGCCTTCGCCGCCTTCGCCGACTTCCGCGCCCTCACCGCCCAGCGCGAGGGGCCCTGGGGCGTCAATGGCATCAACGAGGCGCTGGAGGCGCGGATCAAGCGGCGCCTGGGCATCGCCAGCCGCGAGCGCTGGTACCCGGGGCGCGCGGTGATGGTGCGGCAGAACGACTACGCCCTGGGCCTGTTCAATGGCGACATCGGTATCTGCCTGCCCACGCCCCACGGCCTGCGGGTGTTCTTCGAGGGGGAAGGCGGTCACCGGCCCTTCGCCCCGGCGCGCCTGCCCAGCCACGACAGCGCCTTCGCCATGACGGTGCACAAGAGCCAGGGCTCGGAGTTCCGCGAGGTGCTGCTGGCGCTGCCGGAGCAGCCGAGCCCGCTGCTCAGCCGCTCGCTGTTCTACACCGGCATCACCCGCGCCAAGCAGCGCGTGGAGATCTGGGGCCTGCCGCAGCGCCTGGCCGAGGCGGTGAGCACCCGTGCCGAGCGGGCGGCCGGGTTGGCCGCGCGCCTGGCCAGCGCGGAGCCGGCACCCGTCATGGCGCCGCCACCCGCCGCACCACCCGCGCCCCCGGCGGGTGGGCAGCTGGACCTGTTCTAGCGGGCCTCCCTCACAGGGTGACGAAGCGCTGCAGGCCACCGGCGAAGCTGGCCTGGATGTAGGCGTACACCGCCCCCGCGCGCTTGTAGCCGCCATGGTTGGAGACCACCTTCTTGCAGTTGGCGACGAACACCGTGCGGGTGGCCACCTCGATATAGGTCTTGTCCTCGGGGCCGTAGAGACCCAGGGCCAGGTCCTGCTCGGAGGAGGCGTAGGCGAAGCGCAGCACCTCGTCCCGCGAGGAGTGGAAGATGTACACCCGCTCGCAGGAGGGGATGGCGTCGGCGAACTCCTCGTCGCTCTCGAAGCATTCGTTGTCCACCGCCGGCGCGGTGCAGAAGTAGTTGCGCACGATGCGCCCGGGCGAGCCCTTGAGGGCCTTGAGGGTGACCCGTGCGCCGAGGCTGTGGGACATCACGTCCACGGCGCCGGCGTTCCCGGAGAGGTTGTCCAGGAGGAAGCGGAACATCCGCGCCACGGCGTTGGCGCGCTTCTTCGCCTGCCACCAGTCGAGCTTCTGGTCGCCGCCGGGCCAGGAGTAGCCGAGCACCATGTCGTAGGCGTTGGCGAGGTGGACCATGGCCTGCTGCTCGATCACCTGGTAGGAGTCGAACACCTCGTACTGCTCGTTGTTGTAGCCGTGCACCAGCAGGAGCAGGCGCTTGCCCTTGACCAGGTGCAGCAGGTCCTTGAAGTCCAGCACCGCCGTGACCGTGTCGTTGGCCAGGTCCACCTCGCGTATGAGGTGGCCGGTTTCGGAGAGCTGGTCGGGATTGGAGAAGTCCTTGCGCGAACTGATGATGATCATGAGTGACTCCGCGTTCCTTGCGGCGAGGGGCCGGTGGCGGCGCGGCGATGAGCCGTCATGACCGGAACCCGTGGCACACCGCAGCGTTGATGGGGGTTCAGCACGGGCGGCCGACGGCATCGCACGCCAGCACCGGGCTCGGGGCCAGGCGCAAGCGAAACGGCGGGTGCAGGTGAACTCTAGATCAGGGAAGGGAGGCGGGAACGAGAACGGGGCCCGTGGGCCCCGTTTTTTGTCGCGGGTGGCGGATCAGCCGATGCTGACCACCTTGGCGAGGACGATCTTCGGGCCCTTCATCTTCTTGACGATGATGCGCAGGCCTTCGGTCTCCAGCACTTCCTCTTCCTCGGGGACGCGGTTGAGGGTTTCGTAGATCAGGCCGGCGAGGGTGTCCGCCTCGACGTGGTCGAGGTCGATGCCCAGCAGGCGCTCGACCTTGAACAGCGGGGTGTCGCCGCGCACCAGCAGCTTGCCGGGCTGGTAGGCGAGGATGCCGCGTTCGGTCTTACGGTGTTCGTCCTGGATGTCGCCGACCAGCACTTCGAGCACGTCTTCCATGGTCAGGAAGCCGACCACCTTGCCGTCGGCTTCCTCGACCAGGGCGAAGTGCGCGCCGCCCTGGCGGAACTGTTCCAAGAGGCGCGACAGCGGCATGTGCTTGGTCACGCGCTCCACCGGGCGGGTCAGTTCGGCCAGGTCGAAGGACTCGGGCAGGCTGTCGAGCGCGGAGAGGGCCAGGAGCAGGTCCTTGATGTGCAGCACGCCGATGAACTCGCCGGTCTGGGCGTTGTGCACCGGGTAGCGGCTGTATTTGTGGCGACGGATCACGCTGAGGATGTCGGCCAGCGGCGCGTCATGCTCCAGGTAGATCAGGTCCTCGCGGGAGTTGGCCCAGTCGACCACTTCCAGCTCGCCCATCTCGACGGCGGAGGCGAGCACGCGCATGTCCTGGTCGCTGGGGTCGCGGGCACGGCTGGAGTGGAGGATCAGCTTGAGCTCGTCGCGGCTGTAGTGGTGCTCGTGGTGCGGGCCGGGCTCGCCTTGCCCGGCGATGCGCAGGATGGCGTTGGCGCTGGCGTTGAGCAGCCAGATGGCCGGGTACATCAGCCAGTAGAAGAGGTACAGCGGCGCTGCCGTCCACAGCGACAGCAGCTCGGGTTTGCGGATGGCCCAGGACTTGGGCGCCAGCTCGCCGACCACGATGTGCAGGTAGGAAATGATGAAGAAGGCGGTGAAGAAGGAGATGCCGTGGGCCAGTTTCTCCGACTCGATGCCGACCGCGCTGAGCACCGGGCCGAGCAGGTGGGCGAAGGCCGGCTCGCCGACCCAGCCGAGGCCGAGCGAGGCGAGGGTGATGCCCAGCTGGCAGGCCGAGAGGTAGGCGTCCAGCTGGTTGTGCACGGTGCGCAGGATGCTGCCGCGCCAGCCGTGCTTGTCGGCGATGGCTTGGACGCGGGTGGCGCGCAGCTTGACCATGGCGAACTCGGCGGCCACGAAGAAACCGTTGAGCACGACGAGGAACAGGGCGAACAGGACGAGGCCGAAGTCGGCGAAATAGGAAGACAGTGAACTAGCGGGGGACGGGTCCATTGGGGGCTTTGGTCAGCGAATGATCGGCTAAGGGTGAGGGCTGGAACCGCAGTTTGCAAGACGCCGGGCCCTGTCCGGGCCCGGTGCCGCGTGGCGCGCTCAAGCGCGCGGCGCGACCTGGCTGGGCGGGAAGTGGCAGGTGAAGGTGCTGCCGTGGTTGAGCACGGAGCTGATGTCCAGGCGGCCACGGTGGCGGATCAGCACGTGCTTGACGATGGCCAGGCCCAGGCCGGTGCCGCCGGTGTTGCTGGCGCGGCTGGAGTCGACCCGGTAGAAGCGCTCGGTCAGGCGCGGCAGGTGCTTGCCCTCGATGCCGATGCCGGAGTCCTGCACGGCCAGGTGCGCGCCCTGCTCGTCGCTCCACCAGCGGATGCGCACGTCGCCACCGTCGGGGGTGTACTTGACCGCGTTGAACACCAGGTTGGAGAAGGCGCTGCGCAGCTCGGCCTCGCTGCCGCGCAGCCTGCAGTCGGCGTCGGCTTCCAGGGTGATCCTGTGCTGGCGGCTGCCGGACAGGGCGATGGCATCGTTGCGGATGCTCTGCAGCAGGGTGTCGACGGCGATGGGCTGGTTGTCCGAGGGGTAGTCGGTGGCTTCGAGCTTGGCCAGCAGCAGCAGGTCGTTGAGCAGGTTTTGCATGCGCCCGGCCTGCGAGTTCATCTGTTGCAGGGCGCGGGCCCAGCGCGGGTTCACGTCCTCGACGTTATCCAGAAGGGTTTCCAGGTAGCCGGCGATCACGGTCAGCGGGGTGCGCAGCTCGTGGGAGACGTTGGCGACGAAGTCCTTGCGCATCTGTTCCAGCTGGTGGATGCGGGTGACGTCGCGCACCAGCATCAGGTGCTCGCGGTTGCCGTACTGGGTGATGTGGAACTGCAGGCGCAGGCGGTCGTTGACCGGCGAGGGCAGGTCGAGGGACTCGCGGTAGTTTTCCTGCTCGAAGTATTCCTTGAAGCGCGGGTGGCGGATCAGGTTGGTCACCGGCTGGCCGCTGTCCTGGGGGGTCTTGAGGCCCAGCAGGTTCTCGGCGGCGCGGTTCCACCAGTCGAGGTTGCCCTCGCTGTCGAGCATCACCACGGCGTCCTTGAGGGCGGCGGTGGATTCCTGCACGCGGTCGATCACCGCCTGAAGGCGCCCGCGCACGCGCTGGTCGCGGCGTTGCAGGTGGTAGATGCTGTCGAACACTTCGCCCCACAGGCCGTAGCCGTCCGGCGGCGGCTCGTCGGGTTTGTGTTCCTTGAGCCATTTGTGCAGGCGCAGGAGCTGGCTGAGGGTCCAGCCGAGGTAGGCACCGAGGCCGACGGCCAGCGCCCAGCCGTACTCACCGGTGATGAATCCGCCGAGCAGGCAGGCGACGAGGAGGAGGAGCAAACGGCGGATTACGGCGCGACGCCAGTCCTGGTTCAACGATCGCTTCCTTGTTCGGTGGGATCAGCCTTTGGTGGAAAAACGATAACCGGTGCCGCGCACGGTCTGCACCAGGTTTTCGTAGGCATCGCCCAGGGCCTTGCGCAGGCGGCGGATGTGCACGTCCACGGTGCGCTCCTCGACGTAGACGTTGCCGCCCCAGACCTGGTCCAGCAGCTGGCCACGGGTGTAGGCGCGCTCCTGGTGGGTCATGAAGAATTGCAGCAGGCGGTACTCGGTCGGGCCCATCTCGGCGGGCTTGCCGTCGATGGTGACGCGGTGGCTGATGGGGTCCAGCAGCAGGCCGCCGATCTCGATCGGCGCTTCGCTGTCGGTGGGGCCGGCGCGGCGCAGCACGGCCTTGAGGCGGGCCACCAGCTCGCGGGGCGAGAAGGGCTTGGTGATGTAGTCGTCGGCGCCGACCTCCAGGCCCTGGATCTTGTTGTCCTCCTCACCCTTGGCGGTGAGCATGATGATCGGGATGTCGCCGGTCAGTTCGTCGCGCTTCAGGCGGCGGGCCAGCTCGATGCCGGAGGTGCCGGGGAGCATCCAGTCGAGAAGGATCAGGTCGGGTTTGCGGTCGACGATGATGGCGTGCGCCTGCTGGGTGTTCTCCGCTTCCAGGCACTCGTAGCCGGCCATTTCCAGGGCCACCGCGATCATTTCGCGGATGGGCGCTTCGTCGTCGACTATCAGGATGTTCTTGCCAACCATGTATCCGCCTCGGGTCGCTTGTTCAGCTGGTTTGCGCGCATTAGATAACGGAATTATTGCAGCTATATGACACCCGGATGTTGCCACCGGGCCCTGCCGCCCGTCGACGGGCGGCGGCGCACCCTCGACTATGCTCAGCGGGCCACCGGCGCAATGCCGGAGCCGGACCGGCGCGGCCCTCCCGAGGGGCCGGCTGCCTGCCGTACCCCCTTGAAGTGGGGCCGGGGAGTGGCCGGGCCGAGGTGATCCCTCCCGAGGAGAAACGTGATGAGCAGAACCTATCCACAGATCCTGGCCCTGCTGGCCGGCGCCCTGCTGTCCTGGCCGTTGCTGGCGGCGGAGCCGGCGATGGAGAAGGACGGCATGCTGGTCGACCACCAGGGCATGACCCTCTACACCTTCGACAAGGACGCCATGGGCATGTCCCACTGCAGCGGCGAATGCGCGAAGAACTGGCCACCGCTGATGGCCGAGGCCGGCGCCAAGGCCGAGGGCAAGTGGAGCCTGGTCGAGCGTGACGACGGTACCAGCCAGTGGGCCTATGACGGCAAGCCGCTGTACACCTTCGTCATGGACAAGAAGGCCGGTGACAGGACCGGGGACGGCAAGATGCAGGTCTGGCACGTGGCCAAGCCCTGAGCCTGCTGTTCACCTCGAAGTCCGCGCTGCGCGGGTTCAGCGCAGCGCGTAGTCGGCCACCAGGCCAATGAAGATCGCCATTCCCGCCCAGTGGTTGTGCAGGAAGGCCTTGAAGCAGGCCTGCGGATCCCGCGTGCGCGTGCTCCAGGACTCCCAGGCGAAACAGGCGGCGGCGCCGAGCAGGCCGAGGTGGAAGCACAGGCCCAGTTCGAAGCGGCTGCCGGCCAGCAACAGGCACAGCAGCGCCAGGCCCTGCAGGGTGGCGATGATGAGGCGGTCGGCGTCGCCGAAGAGGATGGCGGTCGATTTGACGCCGATCTTCAGGTCGTCCTCGCGGTCGGTCATGGCGTAGTAGGTGTCGTAGGCCACCGTCCAGAGCAGGTTGGCGATGTACAGCAACCAGGCCGCCGCCGGCAGCTCGCCGGTCTCGGCGGTGAAGGCCATGGGCATGCCCCAGGAGAAGGCCGCGCCGAGCACCACCTGGGGGTAGAAGGTGTAGCGCTTCATGAAGGGGTAGCAGGCGGCCAGGGCCAGGCCGCCGAAGGACAGCCAGATGGTGGTGGCGTTGGTCAGCAGCACCAGGCCGAAGCTGAGCGCCACCAGCACGGCGAAGAACACCAGCGCCTCGCGCGGCTTGATCGCGCCGCTGGCCAGGGGCCGTGCCCGGGTGCGGGAGACGTGGCCATCGAAGTTGCGGTCGGCGTAGTCATTGATGACGCAGCCGGCGGCACGCATCAGCACCACGCCGAGGACGAACACCAGGACGTTCTTCAGGCTCGGGCGGCCCTGGCCTGCGACCCACAGCGCCCAGAGCGTCGGCCAGAGCAGCAGGTAGATGCCGATGGGCTTGTCCATGCGCGTCAGCTGGACGAAGTCCCAGGCGCGGGGGTGCAGGCGGTTGAGCGATTGCAGGAGCTTGAGGTACATCGGCGGTCTCCGCTGGGCGTGGGCGGATTATACGGGCTCGATACCGGCCTGCTGCCACAGGGTCGGCAGGAATATCTCGGCCACCAGCACCGCCAGTTCACCCCGGCGGAAACAGGACCGGCGCCCCCATAGGCGCTCCGCGCGCACCTCTGCCGGCAGCCAGGCGGCGGGATAACGGGTGACTTCGATGGGGCCGCGGGCGAAGGCGCGGTCGCTGAACAGCAACTCGCCGAGGGAGCGGCTGCCCAGCTCGCCGAGGGCGAGGCCGGAGCCTTCCAGCGCACTGCGCGCCGCCACGCTGCGGGCGAATACCCAGGCTTCGCCATGGCCGCGCAGGTAGACCTCGCGGACCCAGCCCTGGCTGCCGCCCGGCACGCCGAGGGCGACGCATTCGTCGTTGCGCAGCACCTGCCAGCCCTCGACCAGCGGGGTGACGCTGAAGGCGTCGGCGGAGAGGGCGGTGAGGCGACGGGTCAGCGAGCCCTGGTCGAACAGCCAGTCACGCAGGCCGGCGGCGGGTGCGGGGTGCAGTTGCGTGGCGCTGAGCCAGCGGGGCGGATGGGCGAGGGCGGCGTCTGGCACGATGGTCCTGGCGGTCTGGGCGGCGCGGGAGTTTAGCACGGTGCCAGGGGCCTTTCGTGGGGTGGCGGGTTGCCGCAGGCGCTCTTCATCCCGTCGCCCGGCGTCTTGGCGCTGTGGCGCGTTTGGTATAGGTTGCGCGCCAAACCGTGAGTTCCGCCGAGGACGATAATGAAAAAGTGGCAATGCGTGGTCTGTGGTCTGATCTATGACGAATCCCAGGGCTGGCCGGACGACGGCATCGCGCCGGGCACCCGCTGGGAAGACGTGCCGGCCGACTGGCTGTGCCCCGATTGCGGCGTCGGCAAGCTGGACTTCGAGATGATCGAGATCGGCTGATCCACCCCCGGGCCCCCGTGCAAGGCGGCGGGCCCGTATCCCTTTCGCTTCAGCCCCTGGCCAGTGCCGCGAAGTGTTCGCAGGCCTGGTCGTAGAAGCGCTCCAGGCGCTCGATCACCGGCTCGGTCAGGGCCACCTGGCGCACCCGCCTGTCTTCATCCGAACCGGTTTCCTCCAGCAGGCCCTGGTCGATCAGTTGCTGCACGTATTTCACCGCGGTGCGCCGGCTGATGCTGGGCATGCAGGCGTAGAGGTCGGTCTTGCGCAGCTGCTGGTCGCGGCGCAGCCACATGTGGGTGAACAGGTCGCTGTAGCAGAGGTCGCCCAGGCCGAGGTCGGCGAACAGGGCGATCCAGCTTTCGTCCATGTGGATGATCGCCTGGGCGACGGCGCGGCGATTGCTCTGGCTGTGGCGGCGGGTCATGGATCGAGGCTTCCTCGGATGTGGTGTTCATGGTGCAGATTTGCATGCTCTTGCACGGTCTTCGTGCAGGGGCGCGGGCCGGCCGTTGGTTTATTAATGTGCAAATCTGCATTTAAAACAACGGCTTTGTCCGCTTGCCACCTGGCTGGCACGGTCGTTGCTCTCGCCTCCCCATCGGCCCATCCCGGGCGTGGAGAATGCGATGCAGTTTAAGTTATTCAAGACCCTGTGGGGTTTCCACGGAGCGCCCGACGAGGCGGCCCGCCTGGCGCTGGAGGCCGGCTTCGACGGCCTCGAAGCGGCGGTGCCGGAAGCGCCCGAGTCCCGTGATGCGTTGGGCCAGGTGCTGAGCGATCACGGACTGCCTTTCATCGCCGAGATCTGCACCGGTGGCAGCTATGTACCCGATCGCCATGCGACGCCCGCCGAGCACCTGGCGGACCTGCGGCGCCAGGTGCGGACCGCCCGGCCGCTGGGGCCCTTGCTGTGCAACGTGATCGCCGGCTGCGATGCCTGGCCGCTGGCGGTGCAGCGCGATTTCTTCGCCGCCGCCCTGGAGCTGGAGGCGGAGCTGGGCGTGCCCTTGAGCTTCGAAACCCATCGCGGGCGCTCGATGTTCAATCCCTGGGTCACCGAGACGCTGCTGCGGCAACTGCCGGACCTGCGCCTGACGGCGGACATCAGCCACTGGGTGGTGGTCGCCGAGCGCTTGCTGGACGACGACTGGGACCTGCTGCTGGCGGTGGCCGAACAGGTCCGGCACGTGCACGGACGGGTGGGTTATCCACAGGGGCCGCAGGTGCCGCACCCGGCCGCACCGGAGTACGCCGACTGCCTGGCGTTCCACCAGCGCTTCTGGGAGGCGGTATGGCGTGCCCAGCGGCGACGTGGCGCCAGCCTGAGCAGCATGACGCCGGAGTTCGGCCCCGATCGCTACCTGCACACCCTGCCCTTCACCGACCAGCCGGTGGCGGACCTGTGGCAGGTGAACCGCTGGATGGGCGACACCGAGCGCGAGCACTTCCGCCGCTGGATCGGAGGTGATGCATGAAACTGCCCCGCCTGCGCCATGACGACGGCCTGTGGCCGACCCTGCTCGCGACCCTCTATGCCGTCGCTGCCTGGGGCGGCGGCCTGGCGCTGATGGTGCTGGCCGAACCCTGGAGCTGGCCCCTGGGGGTGTTGGCGCTGGCCCACGGGATGGTCATCGGTGCCTACCTGATCCACGACTGTGCGCACCAGGCGGTGTTCCTCCAGCGTGAATGGAATGCGCGCCTGGGCAGTCTGCTCAGCGTGCTGGTGGGTGGCTGCTACGGGGACTACGACGGGCTCCGGCGCAAGCACATGCGCCATCACGTCGACCGCGCCGACGTGGTCGCTTTCGACTACCGTGCCCTGCTCCTGGCGCGGCCCGCCCTGTTGCGCGCGGTGCAGGCGCTGGAGTGGCTGCATGTACCGGCGGTGGAGCTGCTGATGCATGCCTCGGTGATCGCCAGCCCCTTCCTGGTCGAGGGCTATCGCGCCCGTCGTCGTCGCGTGCTGGGCTGGCTGGTGCTGCGCGGAACCGCCTTCGCCGCCCTGGGCCTGCTGGCCTGGCCGGCGCTGCTGGGCTACGGCCTGGCCTACCTGCTGTTCCTCTGGGTGATGCGCCTGATGGACATGCACCAGCACACCTACGAGGTGGTGGTCGGCCTGGACCAGCCGGCCGGCGCGCGGCCCGATGCGGCCTATGAGCAGCGCAACACCTTCTCCAACCCGTTCGGCCATTCGCCGTTGCTCAATCTGCTGGTGCTCAACTTCGGCTACCACAACGCCCACCACGAGAAGCCGACCCTGCCCTGGTACCGCCTGCCGGCGTTGCACCGCGAGCTGTATGGCGTGCAGGACGAGCCGGTGCTGCCGGCGCGCCGGTTGCTTGCCAATCTGCATCGGTATCGCGTGGAGCGGGTGCTGAACCTCGACCAGGGCGACCAGGTGGCGGGCCAGCCCCACCGCGAAGGCCCCGGGTTCATCGGTGTCTATGGGGTGTCGTTCCTCACCGCGATCTGAGCCCAACCTCCGTCGGGCGGGCCGCGCCAAGCCTTGGCGAGGGGTTGGCAATTGGAGTAGGGTCTCAACGTTTTTCGCCTGGAGGAGGTGCTCATGCGCAAGTGGCAATGCGTGGTTTGCGGCTTCATCTATGACGAGGCCCTGGGCCTGCCGGACGAGGGCATCGCCCCGGGCACGCGCTGGGAAGACATCCCGCCGGACTGGGTCTGCCCCGACTGTGGCGTGGGCAAGATCGACTTCGAGATGATCGAGATCGCCTGATCCGCGACATCCCCCGATATTCAGCGACGGCCCCCGGGCCGTCGCGTCGTTTTGCAGCTGAGGAGTGAGAGATGAGTGCACCCGTGGTGATCGTCGGGACCGGCCTGGCCGGCTACAACCTGGCCAAGGAGTTCCGCAAGCTGGACGGCGAGACGCCGCTGTTGCTGATCAGCGCCGACGATGGTCGCTCCTACTCCAAGCCGATGCTGTCCACCGGCTTCGGCAAGAACAAGGACGCCGACGGCCTGGCGATGGCCGAAGCCGGCGCCATGGCCGATCAGCTGAAGGCCGAGATCCGCACCCACACCCGCATCACCGGTATCGACCCGGGCCACCGCCGCCTGTGGATAGGCGAGGAGGCGGTGGAGTACCGCGACCTGGTGCTGGCCTGGGGCGCCGAGGTCATCCGCGTGCCGGTGGAGGGCGACGCCGGGGACGCGGTGTTCCCGATCAACGACCTCGAGGACTATGCGCGTTTCCGCAACGCGGCGGCGGGCAAGAAGCGCGTGCTGGTCCTCGGCGCCGGCCTGATCGGCTGCGAATTCGCCAACGACCTGAGCCTGGGTGGCTATGAGGTGGAGCTGGTGGCGCCCTGCGAGCAGGTGATGCCCGGCCTGCTGCACCCGGCGGCGGCCGCAGCGGTGCAGGCCGGCCTCGAAGGGCTGGGCGTGCGCTTCCACCTCGGCCCGGTGCTGGCCAGCCTCAACCACGCCGGTGATGGGCTGGATGCGCACCTTTCGGACGGCACCCGCATCGCCTGCGACCTGGTGATCTCGGCGGTCGGCCTGCGACCGCGCACCGCCCTGGCGGCGGCGGCCGGGCTGGACGTCAACCGCGGGGTGATGGTGGACCGTCACCTGAAGACCTCCCACGCCAACATCTACGCCCTGGGCGATTGCGCCGAGGTGGATGGCATCAACCTGCTCTACGTGATGCCGCTGATGGCCTGCGCCCGGGCACTGGCACAGACCCTGGCGGGCAACGCCACCGCCGTCAGCTACGGGCCGATGCCGGTGACGGTGAAGACGCCTGCCTGCCCGCTGGTGGTCTCGCCTCCGCCCCGTGGCCTGGAAGGCGCCTGGACCGTGGAAGGCGCGGGTGCCGACATCAAGGCCCTGTGCCGCGACACCGGTGGCCGTCTGCTGGGCTACGCGCTGACCGGCGCGGCAGTGCAGGAGAAGCTGGCCCTGAACCGTGAACTGCCTCCCTTGCTGGCGTGAATGGCCGGCCTTCTGTCGGAATAGTCCTCGGGATCGCGTCCAAAACTGTCGGACAACACTGGCGCGGCCCTTTGCGGCATGCCATCCTCCCTCTGGTCTGCCGCAGCGCAGAGCTGTTGCGGCGCCTTGGGCGCTGTTCTGGATGGACAGCACGGACACAAAAACAACAAACCGTCAAAGAGGCATCTATGCGTAAACCGGAACTCGCCGCCGCCATCGCCGAAAAGGCCGATCTCACCAAGGATCAGGCCAATCGTGTACTCAACGCCGTTCTCGAAGAAATCACCAGTGCGCTGAACCGCAAGGACAGCGTGACCCTCGTCGGTTTCGGCACCTTCCTGCAGCGCCACCGCGGTGCTCGCACGGGCAAGAATCCCCAGACCGGCCAACCGGTCAAGATCAAGGCCAGCAACACCGTCGCCTTCAAGCCGGGCAAGTCCCTGAAGGACGCGGTCAACTAAGGCCATGGACACCCGGGGCCGCCAGGCTCCGGGTGTGATCTGAGAGCACTTCCTGCCCATCCCAAGTCTGGCTGTAGTCCCTCTCGCAAACCGCTACAATGCGCCGCCGTTCCATTTTCAGCCGAGGCTCGTGCGCATGAAATTCCGTCTTCTCCTCTGGATGCTGGGCCGCCTGATGGCCAAGGCCAGCCGTGACAATGCCGCTTTTCAGGAGCAGCTCGCCGGCAAGGACCTGGTTTTCCAGCTGCATACCCTGGACGGCAAGGTCGCGCGGCACTTCATCGTCAGGGACCAGCGCGTGACCAGCAGGCGCGGTACCGCCGAGGCCCCGGCCTTCGCCATCGGTTTCAAGGACGGCGCCTACGGCTTCGCCACCATGAACGCCAAGAACAAGCAGTTGGCCTTCATGCAGGGCATCCAGAACAAGGACATCCAGATTCAGGGCAACCCCGCGCTGGTGATCTGGTTCCAGGGCCTGACCAAGTACCTGGTGCCGAAGAAGAAGGCGGCCGCCAAAAAGGCTGCCTGATCCGCATTCGGCCGTGACGCCGCTGGTCGGCGCGCGGCGCTTTCGCTAGGCTGATTCCTGTGCGCCCCTCTCTGGCGAGGGGTGCTCGTATCGATGGAATCCAGCTCATGCGTGCCCTCCTCGCCCTACCGCTGCTGCTCGGCAGCCTCACCGCTTTCGCGGCCCCGAAACCCGACGATCTGGCCAAGGCCTTCGAGCTGGCCGGTGTACGGCTGCTCTGCGAGCAAAGCGGCCCGCTGTTGCAGCGCGGCGCGCCGGAACGCTACCTCAAGCAGCTGAACAAGGCCTTCGAAGCAGACGCGATGTGCCGTGACCTGGCCGCCGCCGTCGCACCCAAGGTCAGCGCCGAGCAGCTCGCCCAGGTGGAGGCCGCCCTCGATAGCCCCTTGGCGCAGCGCTTCACTGCGGCTGAGCGCGATGTGGGCGAAGGGCTGGCCAGCTACCGCACCCAGCTGGCGAGCAAGCCGCCGCGTGCCGATCGCCTGGAGCTGGTGCGCCGGCTCGACCGCGCGGCGCGGACCACCGATCTGGCGACGCTGCTGCGCTACGAAGTGGGCAAGACCCTGGCCATGCTGACCCTGCGCCAGCGCGGCGAGAAGATCGGCGAGAAGGCCCTGGCCGAACAGACCGCCAAGCAGGCCGACGGCATCCGCGCCAGCAGTGAGCAGGCGGTGGAGTCCTTCATGCTGTACGCCTACCGGCAGATGCCCAGCGACGATGTGCGGGCCTATGCGGAGCTCTACGAGCGGCCTGCGGTCAAGCAATTGCTGGAGCTGAGCCTGGAGGCGCTGCCCGGGGTCTTCGCCAAGCGTCGGGGGCTGCTCAAGTAGTGCGCGGCGAGGCGCCAGCGCAGCAATGAAAAAGGGGCCACGAGGCCCCTTTTCTTCGACTGCCCGCGTCAGTGCGGCGGGTTGAACTGGGATGCCAGCTCGCGCAGCGCGGCTTCGGCCTCCAGCACCTTGCTCACCGACTCCTCGGCCTTGTCGCGGGACAGCCCCAGGCGCTCGAACAGCTCGTCGGGGATTTCCTCCACCGGGCCGGTGCCGATGCCACGGGCGCGCAGCAGGCTGACCGCCAGGCAGACGAGGTTCGGGTAGGCGGCATGGGCGCCGTCGTAGTGCGGATCGTGCTGGAAGCGCAGGCTGGTGGCCAGCTCTTCCGGCATGTCCCAGAAGCGCATCAGCCAGCTGCCGATCTGCTCGCGGGTGATGCCCAGCAGGTGCTGCTCGACATAGCCGTGCGCCAGGTGCGGATTGACCTCCAGGTGGCGGCAGATCAGCGTGAAATGCGGCGGGAAGACATGGGCCAGCACCAGGTAGCCGAAGTTGTGCAGCAAGCCGCCGAGGTAGGTCAGGCCGGCTTCCGGGCGCTGTGCGCGGGGGATGGCGCGGGTCAGGCCCTCGATCACGGCGGCGGTGTAGATCGCCTGGTGCCAGTAGGGCGTGGCGTGTTGCGGCTGCTCACGGGGCAGGCTCAGGGTCTTGCCCAGGGCCAGGCCGAGGGCGAGGTTGATCACCAGGTCGAAGCCCAGCACGCGGACGATGGCGTCCTCCACCGAGCGGATCTTCCCGGGCGCAGCGTAATAGGGCGACGCCGCCCAGCTCACCACCTGGGCGGCCAGGGCCGGGTCGGTCTCGACCACGCCGGTGATGTCGTCGACGGTGGCGTTGGGATCGACCCGCAGCTTGATGATCTTCTGCGCGGTTTCCGGCAGCGGCGGGATCTCGATGGTTTCCTCGAGGCGCTGCTGGATGCGGCGGGCGGTGAAGGCCTGCACCGCCTGGGTGATCTCGGCGCGGTCGTCGTCAGGGCGATCGAGGTTGAGGCGGATGCTGCTCAGCGGCACGCCGAAACGGGCGGCGCTGGCCTTGCTCAGCAACTGGCGGAAGTCCTCGACGGCCAGTTCCAGCAATACGCCGGAGTGGCCGGACTCGATCAGCAGCTGCGGTTCCTGCAGCAGGCGCTCGTCATACAGGCACGGCGAGCTGGTCAAGGGCGGCAGGGCCGGCAGGGTGTTGAGGTCGTGCTTGCCGAGCATGCGGTCGAAACGCTCCGGCTTCACCGCCACCAGCTTGCGGCCGGTGAGTTCGGCGAGACGGTTGAGGTCCAGCAACTGGTTGCGCGGGTAGAACACCAGCAGGGTGCCGACGGCGTCCTCCAGCAGAACCGCCTGTACGCGACGGGCCGGCTCCAGGGAGGGCTCTTCGAGGCGTATCTGGTAGGCCAGGCCCAGTTTGTCCAGCAGTTGCAGGATCACCGACGGGGCATGGGGTTCTGAATCTGGAGCGAGAGCGACTTCGGTCATGGGTGGCATCCAGCGAAAAAGCGACTGCCCGGAGTATAACGAGCGGCCTGGGTGACTGATGGGTCAGGCGACCGGCGCAATGTGCGCCACGTCACACTTGACCGTATTGCTGGCCGTGTCGCAACCAGCGCTCCAATAACGGACTCACATGCTGGGGCCAGCGTTCCATCAAGGCTTGCGCGGCGTCGCGCACGGCCGGCAACAGGTCGGCGTCGCGCATCAGGTCGGCAACCTTGAATTGCAGCAGGCCGGTCTGCCGGGTGCCCAGCATCTCGCCCGGCCCGCGCAGCTCCAGGTCCTTCTCGGCGATGACGAAGCCGTCGCTGGTCTCGCGCATGATGCCCAGGCGCTCGCGGCCCAGCTGCGACAGCGGCGGGTGGTAGAGCAGCACGCAGTGGCTGGCGGCGCTGCCTCGGCCGACGCGCCCGCGCAGCTGGTGCAACTGGGCGAGGCCCAGGCGCTCGGGGTTCTCGATGATCATCAGGCTGGAGTTGGGCACGTCGACGCCCACCTCGATCACGGTGGTCGCCACCAGCAGTTGCAGCCTGCCCTGCTTGAACTCGTCCATCACCGCGGCCTTCTCCGGCGCCTTCATGCGGCCGTGGATCAGTCCCACGCGCAACTCGCCAAGGGCGGATGAGAGCTCCTCGAAGGTGGTTTCCGCGGCCTGGCAGGTCAGCTCCTCGGATTCCTCGATCAGGGTACAGACCCAGTAGGCCTGGCGCCCTTCCTGGCAGGCGGCGCGGACCCGCTCGATCACCTCCATGCGGCGGTTGTCGGCCACCAGCACGGTATTGACCGGCGTGCGCCCGGGGGGCAGCTCGTCGAGGATCGAGGTGTCGAGATCGGCATAGGCGCTCATGGCCAGCGTCCGCGGAATGGGCGTGGCGGTCATGATCAGCTGGTGCGGGCTGAGGCGGCCGTCGATGCCTTTCTTGCGCAGGGCCAGGCGCTGTTGCACGCCGAAGCGATGCTGCTCGTCGATGATCACCAGGGCCAGGCGCTTGAACTGCACCTCGTCCTGGAATAGCGCATGGGTGCCCACGACCATGGGGGCTCCTGCCGCGATCTGCTCCAGCGCGGCGGCGCGCGCCTTGCCCTTGAGCTTGCCGGCGAGCCAGGCGACGTCGATGCCCAGCGGCTGCAGCCACTTGCTGAAGTTGAGGAAGTGCTGCTCGGCGAGGATCTCGGTGGGCGCCATCAGCGCGACCTGGTAGCCGGCCTCCAGGGCCTGCAGGGCCGCCAGCGCGGCGACCACGGTCTTGCCGGCGCCGACGTCGCCTTGCACCAGGCGCAGCATCGGCTCGGGCTGGGCGAGGTCGTAGGCGATCTCGGCGCCGACCCGTTGCTGGGCACCGGTGGGCTTGAAGCCGAGGTTGGCCAGGTAACGCTGCGGCAGTGTCTTCGCCGGTGGCAGCTGGGGCGCCTGCTGGGCGCGCTGGGTTTCGCGCAGCCGCTGCAGGGAAAGCTGGTGGGTGAGCAGCTCCTCGAAGGCGAGACGGTGCTGGGCCCAGTGCTGGCCTTCGGCGAGTTCGTCGAGGTCGGCGTCCGGCGGCGGCCGGTGCAGGTAGCGGATGGCTTCGTCGAGCGGGCCCAGGCGGTAGTCGCGGGCCAGCTCCTCCGGCAGCCAGTCCGGCAGGCTTTCCGGGCCCAGGCGGGCGAGCGCCAGCTGGCTGAGCTGGCGCAGGCGTTGCTGGGTCAGGCCTTCGGTGGTCGGGTAGATGGGCGTCAGGGTCTGCTCCACCGGGGCCGGTTCGTCGCCATTGAGTGCACGGTACTCGGGGTGGTAGATCTCCAGGCCCGAGGCGCCGGGGCGGGCTTCGCCGTAGCAGCGCAGCTGGGTGCCGCGCTTGAGGCCTTCCTTCTGCGCGTTGCTGAAGTGGTAGAAGCGCAGGCTCAGCGCGCCGGTGCCGTCGTGCAGGCGCACCAGCAGGCTGCGGCGCTTGCCCATGACCACGTCGGCGCCGGTGACGGTGCCTTCGACCACCGCGTCCTGGCCGGGGCGCAGCGCGCCGATGGGCACCACGCGGGTGCGGTCCTGGTAGCGCAACGGGAGGTGGAAGAGGATGTCCTGGAGGTTCTCCAGGCCGACCTTGGCGAGCTTCTCCGCCAGCGCGTCACCGACGCCCTTGAGCACGGTGACGGGAACCTGAGAGAGCTCGGTCATGCCGGTTGCGGTTCGGCCTGTGCCTGCTGCGGGCGGGCCACCGAGCACAGGCGGATGGAGTCGGCCAGTACCTCGATCGCGCGCGGGCGCGGGAAGCTGGCGCGCCAGGCGATGGCGACGGTGCGGAACGGCACCGGCGGGGTCAGCGGGCGGATCTCGATCACACCCGGGGCGTAGTGATGGCTGTCTACCGCCGAGAACGGCAGGATCGAGACACCGAGGCCGGAAGCGACCATGTGGCGGATGGTTTCCAGGGAGCTGGATTCGACCGTCGTGTGCTTGGCGCTGTCCTCGCCGCCCTTGCGCAGGGTCGGGCAAGCTTCGAGCACCTGGTCGCGGAAGCAGTGGCCTTCACCGAGCAGCAGCAGGCTCTTGTCGTTGAGCAGCTCGCTGTCGATGGTCTTCTTCGCCGTCCAGGGATGGTTGGCCGGCAGCAGCACGTAGAAGGGCTCGTCGTAGAGGGGCTTGGTCAGCACATCGGCTTCGGCGAAGGGCAGCGCGATGATGATCGCGTCCAGCTCGCCGGTGCGCAGCTTGTCGCGCAGGATGTGGGTGAAGTTCTCCTCGATGTACAGCGGCATCTGCGGTGCGACGCGGTGCAGCTGGGGAATCAGGTGGGGGAACAGGTAGGGGCCGACGGTGTAGATGGCGCCGACCTTGAGCGGTGCGGTCAGCTGGTTCTTGCCGGCCTGGGCCAGTTCGCGGATGCCCTGGGCCTGCTCCAGCACCTTCTGCGCCTGGGTGACGATGCCCTCGCCCACCGGGGTCAGGCGCACCGCGCTCTTGCTGCGCTCGAAGATCAGCACGCCCAGTTCGTCCTCGAGCTTCTTCACGCCCACCGACAGCGTCGGCTGGCTGACGTGGCAACGTTCCGCCGCGCGGCCGAAGTGCTGTTCCTGAGCGAGGGTGACGATGTAGCGCAGTTCGGTGAGGGTCATAGTCTTATTCCATTGGAGTGGCCCAAGCATAGCGGCTGCTCTCAATGGAACCAACAGCAGCCGCCCCCTTTGCGGGGGCGGATCAGCTCAGCGGCGGACGTCCGTCAGATTGAAGTTGAAAGGTGCCTTCACCTTTACCACGCCGTTGCCCAATATTTCCGGCGGTGGAGGGGGTAGCGGCTGGGCGCGCCGGACTGCCTCCAGGCTGGCCCGGTCCAGAGACGCGCTGCCTGACTTGCTAATCAAGGTATAGGCTACGACCTTGCCTTCAGCGTCGACCGTAAACTCCACCATGGTAGACCCCGTAAAATTGCGGCGGCGAGCATCCTCCGGATAGCGCTTGTACCTCGCCAGACGTGCAGAGACCTTGCTCATCCAGGTCTCGCGGGCCTGGGTCATGGCGCTGGCCATACTCTCCTGCGGGGCGGCGGGTTTGGCATCGCTCGGTGGGGTTGGCGCCGTGGGGGCGTCGACTTGCTCCTTGGTTGACTCCTGCTCCTCGGGCTTTTGCTCGGGCTTGGGCTCCGGGGGTTTTGGTTTCGGCGGTTTCGGCTTGGGCTTGGGTTTCGGGGCGATGGCAATGGTGGGTTTGGGCGCTTCCGCCAGCTGCGGTAGGGGGTCGGGCTCCGGCTCGACTTGGGGAGGTGGTGGAGGCGCTGGCGGTGGCGTGGGGGCCGGCATTGGTTCGAGCTGCACCATCATGGCTGCCGGTGGCAGTTCGATGGGGTCAGCGCTGACTTTCCAGAACAGTGCCCAGCAGAACAGCGCAACATGGAGGCCAAGTACCACCAGCAGGCTGATGGCCCAGGACAGGTTTCGTTTTGCCTGGCTCATCTACTTCCCGACCGTCTCGAGTCCCACCAGGCCGATCTTCAGGTAGCCGGCGCCGCGCATGGCGTCCATCACTTCCATCAGCTTGCCGTAGTCGACCGACTTGTCGCCGCGGACGAAGATGATCTTGTCCTTGTCGGCGTTGGTCAGCTTGTCCAGTTCGGCGCCCAGCCGCTCCTGCGGGACCTGCACGTTGTCCAGGTACAGGCTCTGGTCTTCCTTGATGCTCAGGTAGATCGGCTTGTCCGGGCGCGGCGCGGGCTTGGCGGTGGAGGCCGGCAGGTCGACCTTGATGTCGACCGTGGCCAGGGGCGCCGCGACCATGAAGATGATCAGCAGCACCAGCATGACGTCGATGAATGGGGTGACGTTGATCTCGTGGGTTTCCTGGAGATCGTCACCGCCTTCGTTCAGATGCAGGCCCATCGGATCAGCTCACCTTGACCATGTGCGGGGCCTGGTTGCGGTCGGCAGGCAGGTGGTCGAGGTCGCGGCTGACCAGCAGCAGGACCTGGGCGGAAGCGTCGGCGACCTGGGCCTTGTAGCCGGCGATGGAACGGGCGAAGACGTTGTAGATCACCACGGCGGGAATCGCTGCCACCAGGCCCATGGCGGTGGCCAGCAGGGCCTCGGCGATGCCGGGGGCGACCACGGCGAGGTTGGTGGTCTGGGATTTGGCGATGCCGATGAAGCTGTTCATGATGCCCCACACGGTGCCGAACAGGCCGACGAAGGGAGCGGTGGAACCGATGGTGGCGAGTACGCCGGTGCCCTGGCTCATCTGCCGGCCGCTGGCGGCGACCAGGCGCTCCAGGCGGAAGCTGACGCGCTCCTTGATGCCTTCCTTCTCGCGGGTATTGGCCGAGAGCTTCATCTCTTCCAGGGCGTCGTGCACCAGGACGCGAGACAGGCTGCCTTCGCGGCTGGCGCTTTCGGCGGCTTCCGGCAGGTTGCGTGCGGCTTTCAGCCGGGCCAGCTCTTCGCGCAGGCGGCGCTTGGCGCCCAGCAGCTCGATGCCCTTGGCGACCCAGACGGTCCAGGTGAGGATCGAGGCCAGTACCAGGCCGATCATCACGCCCTTAACCACCATGTCGGCGTTCTGGTACATGCCCCAGGGCGACAGGTCGTGGCCCAGGCCATTGTCGGCTTCCTCGCCGGCCAGCGTGCCATCCAGGGCGGCGCCGCTCAGCGCGGCGGCCAGGTCCTGGCCGAGCTTCTCGCCTTCGACGAGGCGGTCCATGGTGGCGGTGATCTCCTCGGCGGAGGCGCCACGCTCCTGCATCTTCTGGCGGGTCGCCTCGCGGATCTGCTCCGGGGTGGCCTGCGGGCCCAGGGTGTCGATGGATTCGCGCAGGGCAGTCAGGCCGACGGACTCGGGCGCGCCAGCCTGCGCCGGGGCGGCCGGCGTGGCACCCGGTGCCGCTGCGGTTGCCGGAGCCTGTACCGCTGCCGGTGCCGCTGTGCCGGGCTCCTCTGCCAGCGCCGCGCCAGCCGGAAGCAGCATCAGGCTGATCATCAGCGCCGCGACGGGGCGGGAGAAGCGGGAGACGAGAGTGGGCTGGACGAGGGATGCAATAGGTTTCATGGCCGGACCTGAAAAGAAAATTGCGGTTTCGTCCGTATTCGGTAGGGGTGTCACGGACAAAAGGGTGAGCATTATTGCAAGTAATTCTTGTTTGTAAAAGTGACAATGTAACTTTATTACCTTTCTCCGGCTCGGCGGCGGGGGTTTGGTGATTGCTCCTGCGCCCCCTATGCTCTGCACTTTTCCCAGGAGCCCGCCCCTATGTCCGCCTCTCCTTCCTTACTGATTGCCGGCTGCGGCGATGTCGGCAGCCGGCTTGCCGTACGTATGCTGGATGCCGGCTGGTCCGTCCATGGGTTGCGGCGAAATGCCTCGGCGCTGCCCGTCGGCGTGCTGCCGGTCGCAGGTGACCTCGAGGCCCCCGCCCGACCGCAGGGCTGGCCGCAAGGCCAGCTGGACTACCTCGTCTACTGCGCCGCCGCCAGCCAGCATGACGAGGCCGGCTACCGCTCCGCCTATGTCGAGGGCCTGCGTCATGTGCTGGCCTGGCTGGAGCAGTCCGGCCAGCGCCCGCGTCGACTGCTCTTCGTGTCCAGCAGCGGCGTGTACGCCCAGGCGGATGGCCAGTGGGTCGACGAGGATTCGCCTGCCGAGGCCGAGAGCTATTCCGGGCGGATCATGCTGGAGGCCGAGCGCCTGGCCCGCAGCAGCGGCATCCCGGCGACCGTGGTGCGCCTGACCGGCATCTACGGCCCCGGCCGCGAATGGCTGCTGAAGCAGGTGCGCATGGGCTACCGCGTGGTGAGCGAGCCGCCGCTGTTCGCCAACCGTATCCACGCCGAGGACGCCGCCGGCCTGCTGGCGTTCCTGCTCCAGGCCGATGCCCGTGGCGTGAAGCTTGCCGGGGATTACCTGGGCGTCGACGATGCGCCGGCGCCGCTGCACGAGGTGGTGGGCTGGCTGCGCGAGACCCTGGGTGTGACCGAGTGGGCGGAGGAGTCCACCGTGCGCCGTTCCGGCAGCAAGCGTTGCAGCAACGCCCGCGCCCGCGCCCTTGGCTGGGAGCCGCTCTACCCCAGCTATCGCGAAGGCTATGCCGCCGTGCTGAAAGGGGCCTGAGGCTGGACGCCAACCGCATGCTCGCTCGCCCCTGGCTGCCAGGGGTGGAGTTGTTTCATGCGGATTTTTCCGGGCAGCCCTTCGGCCGTCACAGCCACGATGCGTTCGCCATCGGCGCGATCCTCCAGGGTATCGGTGGCTACCAGTGCCGGGGCGCGCGTCATGCCCTGGCGGCGGGCACGCTGTCGCTGATGAACCCGGAGGAGCCGCATACCGGGCATGCCATCAGCGAGCGACTGGTTTACCGCATGCTCTACATCGAGGAGGCACGGCTGCCGGCGCTGTTGGGGCGCAAGCGCCTGCCGACCGGTTTCACCGCGCTCAATCCGGTGGACGACGGTGCCGTCGCGGCGGGGCTGGCGCGCCTGGCCGAGGAGTTCGGGCGCAATGACCCGCTGACCCTGGAAAGCGAGCTGCTGGCCCTGCTGGAGCGCGTCTTCGTGCGCCATGGCGGATTGCGTGCGGCGGCGCCGGCGAGCCGGGATGGGGGCATGACCGCCTTCCTGCGCGACTACCTGGAGGCCCACCATGCCGAGGCCGTCAGCCTGGAGCGGTTGGCGGCGTTGGTGCAGCGCCATCCGCGCCACCTGATCGAGGCGTTCCGCCGTGCCTATGGCGTGCCGCCACACACCTACCTGTTGCAGCGCCGGGTGCGCGAAGCCAAACGCCTGCTGCTGGGGGACCAGACGCCGCTGGAGGTGGCGCTGGGTCTCGGTTTCTATGACCAGGCGCACTTCTCAGGCACCTTCAAGCGCTTCACCGGAGTGACCCCGGGGCAGTTCCGCCGCGCCGCGCGCACCTGAGTTTTCTCCAAGACCGGGCCGTTGCCGGGCCATGACACTGGCGCCTCGATCCCTGGAGGCCCTGTCGATGTTCGCTCTGTTCCTGCTGGTTGCCGGCACCCACTTCGCCGCTTTGCTGTCCCCCGGCCCGGACTTCTTCCTGCTGCTGCGTGCTGCCCTGACCCGGGGTCGCCGTCATGCCGATGGCTGCGCGGCGGGTATCGCCCTGGCCAACCTGGCGAGCATGCTGCTGGTGCTGCTGGCGTTGAGCCTGCTGCCGGCCGAGGGCGGCCTGTTGTGGCGGGGGCTGCAGTTGCTCGGTGGCGCCTACTTCCTCTGGCTGGGTGGACAGGCGCTGATGGCGCGGCGCCGGCTGCAACTGCACGAGGGCGGTGGTACCGGGACGCCGGGCTCCTGGCGGCGGGGAATGCTGGAGGGGCTGGCGGCGAGCAGCCTGAACCCCAAGCTGCCGATCTTCTACGCGGGGCTGTTCGGGGTGCTGCGGGGTGCGGCGATGCCGGGGTGGGGGCTGGGGTTGTCGATGCTGTGGATGACCCTGGTGGTGCTGGCCTGGGACATGGGGCTGGTGCGCCTGCTGGGACACTCGCGCTGGCGGCTCTGGCTGCAGCGCCGGGTGGCGCTGCTGGACAGGGGTTGCGGGGCGTTGCTGGCGGCTTTGGGCGCGTGGCTGGTGGCCGGCGCGTGCTGAGGGCCTACTGGCGTTCCAGCAGCCAGGCGCGCTTGCCGGGGGCGTACTCGGGCATCTCGTCGATCTGCGAACGGTTGCCGGCCTCGAGTATCTCCAGGCGGTTGCCGTCGTGGACGAAGATCCAGGGGTTGCCCTGGGCGCCCAGTTGCAGCCAGATGCTGTCGTTCTCGCCGCTCATGGCAGCGCAGTCGCCCGCCAGGCACAGGGCGAAACGGTCGGCGCCGGGCAGGCCTTCGAGGCGGCCGTCGGGGTGGAACAGCACCAGGCCGCCCTGGCCCGTGCCTTCGAGGATCTTCCAGGTGCCGCCGAGGTAGGCCTGGTACAGGGCGTATTCGAAACTGCTGCCTTCCGGGGCGTCGGCCGCAGCGGGCTTGGCGGGATGCACGAAGCGCTGCTCGGGCAGGTTTTCGCTGGCTTTCTGTACCAGTTCCTGGCCGTCGAGGCTGAGCTGCTCGTGGAATTCATCGCCGTAGAAGTCGACGCGCCAGTGTGTCTTGCCCTGGCTGACCAGGCGGCCTTCGCCCAGCTCGAAGCCGTTGCTGTAGTTGGCGGTGCCGGCCTTGGCGTCGATCTGCCATTCCAGGTTGGGGCCATAGGCGAGCAGGGATTCGCGCAGCTTGCCCTCCTTGGCGGCCTCGTCGATGGCGGTCTGGTTGATCCAGATGCCGCTCGGGTCGGTGGGCGCGCTGGAGCAGCCGGCGAGCACGGCCGTGGCGATCAGCAGGGCGAGGGTCGAGCGCATGGCGGGTTCCTTCCTGAAGCGGGTGGAGCGGCGGGGCCTGCGCCCCGCACGGGCGATCGTTATTCGATCACCAGGATGGCGTCCATTTCCACCTGCGAGCCGCGCGGCAGGGCGGCGACGCCGATGGCGGCACGGGCGGGATAGGGCTGTTCGAAGTAGCGGCCCATCACTTCGTTGACCTTGGCGAAGTGCGACAGGTCGGTGAGGAAGATGTTGAGCTTGACGATGTCCTTGAAGGAGCCGCCAGCGGCTTCGGCCACGGCTTTCAGGTTCTCGAACACCTGGACGGTCTGGGCTTCGAAGCCTTCCACCAGTTCCATGGTCTTGGGGTCGAGCGGGATCTGCCCGGACATGTAGACGGTGTTGCCGGCCTTGATCGCCTGGGAGTAGGTGCCGATGGCGGCGGGTGCCTTGTCGCTGTTGATCACGGTCTTGCTCATGCGGAACTCCTTGGGTCCTGGGGGTTCTGCTACGCGCGCACCCGGGTGATGCGGATCACCCCTTTGAGCGCGCGCAGCTTCTTGATCACGCGGGCCAGGTGCACGCGGTCGTGCACGCTGACCACCAGCTGGACGACGCTGATGCGGCCATCGCGCTCGTCCATGCTGATCTTCTCGATGTTGCCGTCGGCGGCGTTGACGCTGCTGGCCAGCAGGGCGATGAGGCCGCGCTGGTGCTCCAGTTCGACGCGCAGTTCGACGTTGAACTCGCCCGCGACGTCCTTGGCCCAGGAGAGCTGGATGCACTTCTCCGGGTTATGACGGATGTCGCCGATGTTCTTGCAGCTTTCCAGGTGTACGACCATGCCTTTGCCGGCGGACAAGTGGCCGACGATGGGGTCGCCCGGGATCGGCGTGCAGCATTTGGCATAGCTGAGCACCAGGCCTTCGGTGCCGCGGATCGCCAGTGGGCCCTCGGGGCTGGGCAACTGCTCGCCTTCGCTGGCCAGCAGGCGCCGGGCGACCACATAGGCCATGCGGTTGCCCAGGCCGATGTCTTCGAGCAGGTCTTCGATCACGTCCAGGCGGTATTCGGCCAGCACGGCTTGCACACGCTCGGGGGCGATGCGGTCCAGGCCGCTTTCGAAGCCGGCCAGCACCTTGTTCAGCAGACGTTCGCCGAGGCTGATGGACTCGGAGCGGCGCTGCAGCTTGAGGGCGTGGCGGATGTGGGTGCGGGCCTTGCCGGTGACCACGAAGTTGAGCCAGGCCGGGTTGGGCCGCGCGCCGGGGGCGGTGACGATTTCCACCGTCTCGCCGCTCTGCAGCGGTTCGGACAGCGGCGCCAGGCGGCGGTTGATGCGGCAGGCGATGCAGGTGTTGCCGACGTCGGTGTGCACCGCGTAGGCGAAGTCGACGGCCGTGGAGCCCTTGGGCAGCTCCATGATGCGGCCCTTGGGCGTGAAGACGTAGACCTCGTCCGGGAAGAGGTCGATCTTCACGCTCTCGATGAATTCGAGGGAGTTGCCGGCACGCTGCTGCAGTTCCAGCACGCCCTTGACCCATTGGCGGGCGCGGGCGTGGGTGCCCTTGGGCTGGTCGTCCTCGGCGGACTTGTAGAGCCAGTGGGCGGCGATGCCGTTGTTGGCCATCTCTTCCATCTCGCGGGTGCGGATCTGGATTTCGATGGGCACCCCGTGCATGCCGAACAGCGTGGTGTGCAAGGACTGGTAGCCGTTGGCCTTGGGGATGGCGATGTAGTCCTTGAAGCGGCCTGGCAGCGGCTTGTACAGGTTGTGCACGGCGCCCAGCACGCGGTAGCAGGTATCGACCTTGTCGACGATGATGCGGAACGCGTAGACGTCCATGATCTCGTTGAAGGCCCGGCGCTTGCCGCGCATCTTCTTGTAGATGCTGTAGAGGTGCTTCTCGCGGCCGATGACCTCGCCTTCCATGCCTTCGCGGGCCAGGCAATGGGTCAGCGATTCCTCGATCTTGTTGACGATTTCCTTGCGGTTGCCCCGGGCGCGGCGGACGGCGGCGCGGATGCGCTCGGAGCGCATCGGGTGCATGGCCTTGAAGCCCAGGTCCTCGAACTCGATGCGCATGCTGTGCATGCCCAGGCGGTTGGCGATGGGGGCGTAGATCTCGAGGGTTTCCTTGGCGATGCGCCGGCGTTTCTCGCCGGACAGCACTTCCAGGGTGCGCATGTTGTGCAGGCGGTCGGCCAGCTTGACCAGGATCACGCGGATGTCGCGCGCCATGGCCATGGCCATCTTCTGGAAGTTCTCGGCCTGGGCCTCGGCCTTGGACTCGAAGTTCATCTGGGTCAGCTTGCTGACCCCGTCCACCAGCTCTGCGACGGTATCGCCGAATTGCGCAGTGAGCGCTTCCTTGGCGATGCCGGTGTCCTCGATGACGTCGTGCAGCATCGCGGCCATCAGGCTCTGATGGTCCATGTGCATGTCGGCGAGGATGCTGGCGACGGCGAGCGGGTGGGTGACGTAGGCCTCGCCGCTGCGGCGGCGCTGCCCGTCATGGGCTTGCTCGGCGTAGAAATACGCTCGGCGGACCAGGTTGACCTGGTCATTGCCGAGGTAGGTCGAAAGGCGTTCGGCGAGGGCGTCTATGCTCGGCAAGGTGACACTCCTTCCCGGCTGTTGCGGCCCTGCGCCGTACGACGTCGACCCGGCATGGACTTACAGGGCCTCGTTGGCCTCGTCCTCGAATGCGGCGAACAGCGGCTCGTCCTCGACGATGTCGTCCTGGGCGATGACGTCGTAGTCCACCAGGCCGGCAGCGATTTCACGCAGGGCCACAACGGTGGGCTTGTCGTTTTCCCAGGCTACCTTGGGCTCTTTGCCGCCGGTAGCGAGCTGACGGGAACGCTTGGTCGCGAGCATGACCAGCTCGAAGCGGTTATCGACGTTGTCCAGGCAGTCTTCAACGGTAACGCGGGCCATGGTGTTCCTCGTAGCACTAGATTTGGATGCGGAAGCATTTGCCCGAGTGGGCGAGCGGACTGGATAGTCTAAAAAATCACCAGCATTTATGGAAGCGCTGATTTAACAGTGCTTCCGGGCGGTCAGTCCAGCAGCTGCGCCAGCAGGGCGCCGTGTGCCAGCTGCTGGTGCGCCTGCTGCAGGCGGTTGGCGCGGAAGATCGCCTTGAGGTCTTCCAGGGCCACGTCGAAGTCATCGTTGATCACCAGGTAGTCGTATTCGACGTAGTGGCTCATCTCGCTGACGGCTTCGCGCATGCGCCGCTCGATGATCTCGGCGCTGTCCTGGCCCCGGTTGTCCAGGCGCTGGCGCAGGGCTTCCTGGCTCGGCGGGAGGATGAACACGGATTTGGCCTGGGGCATCAGGTGGCGGACCTGCTGGGCGCCCTGCCAGTCGATTTCGAGGATCAGGTCGAAACCTTCGGCGAGGGTCTTCTGCAGCCAGCGTTGCGAGGTGCCGTAGAGGTTGCCGAAGACCTCGGCGTGCTCCAGGAAGTCGCCGTGCTCGAGCATCTGCACGAACTGTTCGCGGCCGACGAAGTGGTAGTTGATGCCGTCCACCTCGCCAGGGCGCATGCCGCGGGTGGTGTGGGAGACCGATACGCGAACCTGCGGCTCGGCGTCGATCAGGGCCTTGACCAGGCTGGTCTTGCCGGCGCCGGAGGGCGCGGAAACGATGTAGAGGGTGCCGGGAGTGACGCTCATGTGTCTGTCTCTTACTCGATGTTCTGCACTTGTTCGCGCATCTGCTCGATCAACACCTTGAGGTTGACCGCCGCCTGGGTGGAGCGCGGGTCGAAGGCCTTGGAGCCCAGGGTGTTGGCTTCGCGGTTGAGTTCCTGCATCAGGAAGTCCAGGCGACGGCCTGCCGCGCCGCCGGCCTTGAGCACGCGGCGGACTTCGCCGACATGGGTGCTCAGGCGGTCCAGTTCCTCGGCGACGTCGCTCTTCTGCGCCAGCAGGACCAGTTCCTGCTCCAGGCGCTGGGGGTCCAGTTCCGCCTTCATCTCGCCGAAGCGGTCGAGGATCTTCTGGCGCTGGTTGGCGAGCATCTGCGGCACCAGCTTGCGCAGGGCCTCGACCTCCTCGAGGATGCCGTCGAGGCGCTCGTTGAGCAGTCGTGCCAGTTCGGCACCCTCACGGGCGCGACCATTGCGCAGTTCGTCCAGGGCCTTGGCGAAGACGTCCAGGGCGGCGGCGTTGAGCGCCTGCGGGTCGGCCGAGTCGGCGACCAGGACGCCCGGCCAGGCGAGGATCTCCAGGGGATTCAGCGGAGCCGGCTGCTTGACCAGCGCGGCGACGGCCTCGGCGGCCTCGACCAGTTGCGTGGCGTGCTCGCGGTCCACCTGCAGGGATTGGCTGGCATTTTCCTCGGCGAAACGCAGGGTGCATTCCACCTTGCCGCGGGAGATGCCCTGGCGCAGCGCTTCGCGCACTGCGCCTTCGAGGTCGCGGAAGGACTCGGGCAGGCGCAGGTGGGGCTCGAGGTAGCGATGGTTGACCGAGCGCAGTTCCCAGATCAGGGTGCCGTGGGTGCCGGCCTGCTCGACGCGGGCAAAGGCGGTCATGCTGTGCACCATGGGTTTCCTCTCGGTGTTGGCAGGGTTGAAGAGGGCGATTGTAGCCCAGAGCGGCGGCCCTCCCAACGCGGCGATGTCCCAGCGGCTGGCGGCCCTCTATAATGGCCGTCAGATTTTCCCCTCGACAGGTATTCCCAGATGAAACGTCCCAGTGGCCGCGCGGCTGACCAGCTGCGTTCGATCCGCATCACCCGCAACTACACCAAGCATGCCGAAGGCTCGGTGCTGGTCGAATTCGGGGATACCAAGGTGATCTGTACCGCCAGTGTCGAATCCGGCGTGCCGCGTTTCCTCAAGGGCCAGGGCCAGGGGTGGCTCACTGCCGAGTACGGCATGCTGCCGCGTGCCACCGGCGAGCGTAACCAGCGCGAGGCCAGCCGTGGCAAGCAGGGTGGCCGTACCCTGGAGATCCAGCGTCTGATCGGTCGTTCCCTGCGCGCCGCGCTGGACATGAGCAAGCTGGGCGAGAACACCATCTACCTGGATTGCGATGTGATCCAGGCCGACGGCGGCACCCGCACCGCTTCCATCACCGGCGCCATGGTCGCCCTGGTGGATGCGCTGAAGGTCCTGAAGAAGCGCGGCGCGCTGAAGGGCGAGCCGCTGAAGCAGATGGTCGCCGCCGTTTCCGTCGGCATCTATCAGGGCGAGCCGGTGCTGGATCTGGACTACCTTGAAGATTCCGCTGCCGAAACCGACCTGAACGTGGTCATGACCGATGCCGGCGGCTTCATCGAGGTGCAGGGCACTGCCGAGGGCGCGCCCTTCCAGCCGGAAGAGCTGACCGCCATGCTGGCCCTCGCCAAGCAGGGCGTCACCGAGCTGTTCGAGCTGCAGCGCGCGGCACTGGTCGACTGATCACCCACCCGAGGAAACACGCATGAATGAGCCAACCCAAGTTCCGCAGCCCAACCAGGAAGTTAGGCAATGGGCGATGTTCTGCCATTTCGCCGCTTTCCTCGGCGTGGTGCTGCCTTTCGGCAATCTGCTGGGCCCGCTGATCCTCTGGCAGGTGAAGAAGGACGTCGATCCCTTCATCGACCAGCAGGGCAAGGAAGCGCTGAATTTCCAGATCACCGTCACCCTCGCCGGCCTGCTGTGCATGCTGCTGATGCTGGTGCTGATCGGCTTCGTGCTGCTGCCGCTGGTGGGGCTGATAGCGCTGGTACTGACCATCATCGGCGGCATCAAGGCCAACGAAGGCCAGGCCTATCGCTATCCCTTCACCTGGCGCCCGGTGAAGTAGCAATCGCGGAAACGAAAAAGCCGGCTGATGCCGGCTTTTTTCATGCTCGCGATTTCAGATGCTCAGCAACCAGTCGTAGTCGACGATCAGCGGCGCATGCTGGGAGAAGCGCGGCTGGCGCGGCAGGCGTGCACTGCGTACGGAGCGGCGCATCCCCGGCGTGAGGATGTGGTAGTCGAAACGCCAGCCGAGGTTGAGCATGTCGGCCTGCTCGCTGTCCGGCCACCAGCTGTACTGGTCGCCTTCGCGGCTGACTTCGCGCAGTGCGTCCACGTAGCCCATGGTGCCGAATACCTCGTCCATCCAGGCGCGCTCGGGCGCCAGGAAGCCGGGCAGTTGCTGGCAGTCGCGCCAGTTCTTCACATCCAGCTTCTGGTGGGCGAGGTAGAGCGAGCCGCAATAGATGTACTCGCGGCGCTTGCGGCGCTGCTTGTTCAGGTAGTGGGTGAAGTCGTCCATGAACTTGAACTTGTGGTTCAGGTTCTCGTCGCCGCCCTGGCCCGAAGGCAGCAGCAGGGTGGCGATACTCACCTTGTCGAAGTCCGCCTGCAGGTAGCGCCCATAACGATCGCAGGTCTCGAAACCGAGACCCCAGATCACTGCCTTGGGTTGCAAACGCGAATAAAGCGCCACGCCGCCTTGGCTTGGCACTTCAGCATCGCTGGCATAGAGGAAATAGCCGTCCAGTTGGAAGGCCGGGTCGTCCAGATCAAAGGCAGAGGCGCGGGTGTCTTGCAGGCAGATCACGTCGGCATTCTGTGCCTGCAGCCAGCTGAGGAGTCCTCGCTCGGCTGCCGCATGAATACCATTCACGTTCACACTGATGATCCGCATAAATGGCCCCTAAAAACTCGTGCGTGTATGATACCCGAGCTCTTTCTATTTAGCTAAATCCGTGCCGTCCGGGGCTTTTACATGCAGGCGTATCAACGCGATTTCATTCGCTTCGCCATCGAACGCGGTGTACTGCGTTTCGGTGAGTTCACTCTCAAGTCCGGGCGTACCAGCCCTTATTTCTTCAATGCCGGCCTGTTCAACAGCGGGCTCGCGCTGTCGCAGCTGGGTCGCTTCTATGCGGCGGCGGTGGTCGACAGCGGCATTCCCTTCGATGTGCTCTTCGGGCCCGCCTACAAGGGCATTCCCCTGGCCGCCTCCACGGCGGTGGCGCTGGCCGAGCACCATGGCATCGACATCCCCTGGTGCTTCAACCGCAAGGAAGCCAAGGATCACGGCGAAGGCGGCACCCTGGTGGGCGCCCCGCTGGCCGGCCGCGTGCTGATCATCGATGACGTGATCACCGCCGGGACCGCGATTCGCGAGGTCATGCAGATCATCCAGGCGCAGCAGGCCCAGGCCGCCGGCGTGCTCATCGCCCTCAACCGCCAGGAGCGCGGCAAGGGCGAGCTGTCCGCCATCCAGGAAGTCGAGCGTGACTTCGGCATGCCGGTGGTGAGCATCGTCTCCCTGGAGCAGGTGCTGGAATATCTCGCAGGTGATGCTGAACTGAAGACGTACCTGCCGGCGGTCGAAAGCTACCGCGCCAGCTACGGAATCTGATTCGCCAACAACGACAGGGTGTCCCTATGCCGAAATCGGGTGCAGTCCGCTTTGCCTTGCTCATGGGTGTGTTGATGCCTGCTCTGGCGCAAGCCGAGCTCTATCGCTACACCAATGACAAGGGCGTGATTGTGCTCGACCGGCTCGGAGTGCCTTCGCAGTACATCGACAAGGGCTACGAAGTCCTCAACGACCAGGGCCGTGTGGTCAAGACCATACCGCCGGCGCCCACCCTGGAAGAGCGCAAGCGCATGCAGGAGGAAAAGGCCCGTGCCGGGTCCGATGCGCAGCTGCTGCGCCTGTACACCAGCGTCGAGGATGTCGATCGCGCTCTGCAGCGCAAGCTGGCCGAGCTCGACGGCCTGATCAGCGTGGCCCGTGGCAACCAGCAATCCCTGCGCACCCAGCAGGCCAACCTGCAGGCCCAGGCCGCCGACAACGAGCGTGCCGGGCGCCAGGTGCCGGAGCAACTGGTGGCGCAGATCGATAACCTGCGTGCCGAGCAGCAACGCCTGGAGCAGGACATCACCCGCTACCAGCAGGACCGCAAGACCGCCCAGGCCGGCTTCGCCGCCGACCGTGAGCGCCTGGCCCAGCTGCTGCAGCGCTGAGCCGAGTCAATCCTCGGCGGCACGCCGCTCGAATGCCCTGACCTTCTCCCGCAGCCAGTCCGGCAGCCGCTTGCTGTTGCGGCTCTTGCCGTCCGCGTGGACGTAGACGATCTCGCCCGCCGTCAAGGCCGCCTCGCCGCGCCAGATACCGATGTTGAACGTGAGGCTCGAGCCCCCCAGCCGCCCTACCCGTACGCCGATGGACAGTTCGTCGTCGAAGCGCGCCGGGGCCAGGTATTCCAGGAGCGTGCGCACGGCGAAGAAGTCGCCGCCGTCCTGTGCCAGGTCCTCCGGGTAGCGAACGCCCAGCGCGCGGAAGTATTCGGTGATGCCGACGTCGGCGTAGGTCAGGTAGTGGCCATTGAAGACGATGCCTTGCGGGTCCACTTCGGCCCAGCGCACGCGCAGCGGCATGAGGAAGGTGAAGTCGTTCAGGGAGGGGGGTGTGGCGGCCATGCTCGTGCTCCATGCAGTGAGCGGCCAGCTTCGACGCCCGGGCGCGCCACGGCAAGTGCGGAGGTGTGTGGATCGCGTATATGAATAAGCCGGATCGCTCCGGCTTATTCGGCTACCGCCTGGGCCTCGGGAAGGCTCAGTGACGCTTGCGGTTGGAGATCAGGGTGCCGACGCCGCTGTCGGTGAAGATCTCCAGCAGCACCGCGTTGGGCACGCGGCCGTCGATGATGTGGGCGCTGGTCACGCCGCCTTGCACCGCCTCGAGGGCACAGCGGATCTTCGGCAGCATGCCGCCGTAGATGGTGCCGTCGGCGATCAGCTCGTTGACCTGCTCGGTGGAGAGGCCGGTGAGCACCTGGCCCTGCTTGTCCATCAGGCCGGCGATGTTGGTCAGCAGCATCAGCTTCTCGGCTTTCAGCGCCTCGGCCACCTTGCCGGCCACCAGATCGGCGTTGATGTTGTAGGACTCGCCATCCGGACCCACGCCGATGGGCGCGATGACCGGGATGAAGTTGCCCTTCACCAGCATGTTCAGCAGCTCGGTGTTGACCCCGGTGACTTCGCCCACATGGCCGATGTCGATGATTTCCGGCTGGGTCATCTCCGGCGTCTTGCGGCTGACGGTGAGCTTCTTGGCGCGGATCAGCTCCGCGTCCTTGCCGGTCAGGCCGATGGCGCTGCCGCCGTGGCGGTTGATCAGGTTGACGATGTCCTTGTTCACCTGGCCGCCGAGAACCATCTCCACGACGTCCATGGTCTGCGCGTCGGTGACGCGCATGCCGTCGATGAAGTGGCTCTCGATGGACAGGCGCTTGAGCAGGTCGCCGATCTGCGGGCCGCCGCCATGCACGACTACCGGGTTGATGCCCACGGCTTTCATCAGGACCATGTCGCGGGCGAACCCGGCCTTCAGCTCGTCGCTCTCCATGGCGTTGCCGCCGTATTTCACGACCAGGGTCTTGCCGACGAAGCGGCGGATGTACGGCAACGCTTCGGACAGGACCTGGGCGACTTGGGATGCGGCGTCACGGCTGAGGGTCATGCAGGGCTCCGGTGGATCAGAACGGCAGGTTGATGTCGGGGGCTACGGTGTAGAGCTGGGCGCGGAACACTTCCTTGATGCGCTCCAGCTCGTCCTCGGTGTCCGCCTCGAAGCGCAGCACCAGCACCGGCGTGGTGTTGGAGGCGCGTACCAGGCCCCAGCCCTTGGGATAGTCGACGCGCACGCCGTCCAGGGTGGTGAGGTTGGCGTCGCCCCAGGTGCCGTCGCGCTGCAGGCGCTCGATCAGGCGGAACTTGTTCTCGTCGGTGACGGTGATGTTGATCTCCGGCGTCGAGATGTCGCTGGGGAAGGCGGAGAACACGTGCTCGGCGTCGCGCTTGTCCTGGCTGAGGATCTCCAGCAGGCGGGCGGCGCTGTAGATGCCGTCGTCGAAGCCGAACCAGCGCTCCTTGAAGAAGATGTGGCCGCTCATCTCGC
Source organism: Pseudomonas sp. No.21 (assembly GCF_054558415.1). Lineage (NCBI taxonomy): Bacteria > Pseudomonadati > Pseudomonadota > Gammaproteobacteria > Pseudomonadales > Pseudomonadaceae > Pseudomonas > Pseudomonas sp. No.21. The sequence goes on along the minus strand of NZ_BAAJNO010000005.1, from coordinate 405,101 downwards.
CGGCCAGCAGCGCGCCGGTCTCCTTCATCTTCTTCTTGATCAGCGAGTGGCCGGTCTTCCACATCACCGGGCGGCCACCGTAGCCGCTGATCAGCGCGGTCAGGCGGCGGGTGCACTTGACGTCGAAGATGATGTCGGCGCCCGGATTGCGCGAGACCACGTCCTTGGCGAACAGCATCAGCAGGCGGTCGGGATAGATGATGGTGCCCTGGTTGGTCACCACGCCGACGCGGTCGCCGTCGCCGTCGAAGGCCAGGCCCAGGTCGGCCTTCTCTTCCTTCACCTTGGCGATCAGGTCGACCAGGTTCTCGGGCTTGCCCGGGTCCGGGTGGTGGTTGGGGAAGGTGCCGTCCACATCGCAGTACAGCGGGATGACGGTGCAGCCCAGGGCTTCGATCAGTTGCGGGGCGATCACGCCGGCCACGCCGTTGCCGCAGTCCACCACCACCTTCATGGGCTTGGCCATGGCGATGTCGTCGCGGATCTGCTTGAAGTAGCGGTCGAGTATCTCGACCTGCTCGACGCTGCCGACGCCGCTGGCCAGGTCGTTTTCCTTGATGCGGGTGTGCAGCGCGGTGATCTGCTCGTTGGCCAGGGTCTCGCCGGCGACGACGATCTTGAAGCCGTTGTAGTCCGGCGGGTTGTGGCTGCCGGTGAGCATCACGCCGGACTTGCCGGCCAGCACGTTGGCGGCGTAGTAGAGCACCGGGGTCGGCACCATGCCGACATCGCTGACCTGGCAACCGCAGTCCAGCAGGCCCTGGATCAGCGCCTGCACCAGCTCGGGGCCGGAGAGGCGGCCATCGCGGCCGACCGAGACGTTCGGCTCGCCACGGGCGAGGCTCTCGGAGCCGATGGCGCGGCCGACCCAGTAGGCGGTTTCGGCGGTCAGGGTATCGCCGACCACGCCACGGATGTCGTAGGCGCGGAAGATGCTTGCGGGCAGGGTGGGTGCTGCTTGCGGGGTGCTCATGGCGGGGGCTTGCTCCAATCCCAGGAGGTCCTGGTCTTCGTCGAGGATGTCGATATCGAGGATGTCGGTATCTTGGAAAAGCGGATCGGCCAACACGGGGGGCTCGATCATCTGGGCCGGGGCGGGGGTAACCGCCGGGCCGGGTTGCCGATCGCCGTTAGCGCTGCCCGCCGCCGGCTCAGGCTTGCGCCGCGACTGTCGCGCGAGCGACTGGGCCAGGGCGTCAAGCGCCGACAGGCGCAGACTGAAGGCTTTGACGCTTTTGCCGCTGGAGAGTTCTTGCATCATCTGATTGAGCTGCACGACGTCCATGAGCAGCTTGCGTTGCAGGCTGCCGCGCAGCAGATAGAGGCCGACCAGGGCGCCGGCCAGGGCCAGCAGCCCGGCGATGGCCAGCAGGATCGGCGACATGCCCGAATCGCTCAGTTGCGCGCCGGGGGTGAACGACAGCTTCCAGTTCGGGTTGCCGGTGTTCAGCGCGATGGGCGTGCCTTCGGCCTGAATGCCGCGCGAGGCCAGGGTCTGCGCCGGGGCGTTGCCGAACTGCTGGGTGAACTGCAGCTGGCCGACGCCATCGGGCAGCGGCGCAAGGGCGCCGAGCAGGCGTTCGAGGTCGACCACCAGCAGCAGGGTGCCCTGCACCGGCGAACTGTCGGTCAGGCGCAGTGGCGCGGCGCTGTACACCAGCCAGCGCTGGCCGACCCGGTAGGCTTCGGGCGCGGGCTTCTGCCCGGCCTCGACGCGGCGAAGCATGTCCAGGGCGGCGAAGTTCATCGGGGCTGCGCGCTGGCTGTTCTGCTGGGCCTGGCCGGGCAGGTTGAGGTGCGCGTCGACCACGGCGTTCCAGTAGCCGAGCCCGCGTTCGGCGGCCTGCACCTGGCCGGCATCACCGCTGTTCAGTGCCTCGGCCAGGGCCGGGTTGCGTGCGGCGGCGGCGGTATCGGCGACAAGCTGCGCCAGGGCCTGGCGCAGTGCACCGGCCTGGCTTTCACCCCAGGCCTGGCTGAGCTGGTTGCGTTGGGTCTGCTGGGCGCCGTTGATCAGCGCGGCCCAGAGCAGCACGCCAGCGGCGGCGACGCCCAGGGCCGCGGCGATGGCGCCGGGCAGCAGCTCGCCCAGGCCCTTGTCCCGGGCTGGCGTCTTCTTTTCAGCAGGGCTGGCCAGGATCTCGGTGTCGGCGTCCTTGGCGTTGCGCTTGAAGAGTTTCACTGAAGGTCTCCCCCGCGGATCATCCTGAAGTCGTTCCGAATCAGTGGCTGCCGGAGTGACCGAAGCCGCCGGCGCCGCGCTGGCTTTCGTCGAACTGGTCGACCAGCTCGAAGTGCGCCTGCACGACTGGCACCAAGACTAGCTGAGCGATGCGCTCGCCGATGGCGATGGTGAAGGCGCTCTGGCCGCGGTTCCAGCAGGAGACCATCAGTTCGCCCTGGTAGTCGGAGTCGATCAGGCCGACCAGGTTGCCTAGCACGATGCCGTGCTTGTGGCCCAGGCCCGAACGCGGAAGGATCAGCGCGGCGAGGCCCGGGTCGGCGATGTAGATGGACAGCCCGGTGGGGATCAGCACCGTCTGGCCCGGCTCCAGGGTCAGGTCTTCCTTGAGCATGGCGCGCAGGTCGAGGCCGGCGGAGCCCGGGGTGGCGTACTGGGGCAGCGGGAAATCGCGGCCGATGCGGGGGTCGAGGATCTTGGCTTGCAGTGAATGCATGGGGTCTCAGGCCTGGTTGAGGCGTTCGGCGATGAAGGCGATCAGCTGGCGGGCGATCTTGCCCTTGCTGGTCTGCGCGAAGCTGTTCTGGTGCAGTGCGCGATCGATGATGGTGATCGCGTTCTCCTCGCTGTTGAAGCCGATGCTGGGGTTGGCCACATCATTGGCGACGATCAGGTCGAGGTTCTTGTCCTTGAGCTTGCGCGAGGCGTATTCGAGCAGGTTCTCGGTCTCGGCGGCGAAGCCCACGCTGAAGGGGCGATCGGCACGCCCGGCGAGGGTCGCGAGGATATCCGGGTTGCGCACCAGTTGCAGCAGCAGGCCTTCACCGCTGGTGGGGTCCTTCTTCATTTTGTGCGCCGCCACCACTTCCGGGCGGTAGTCGGCCACGGCGGCCGCCGCGATCAGCAGGTCGCAGGGCATCGCCGCCTCGCAGGCCGCGAGCATGTCGCGAGCGCTGACCACGTCGATGCGGTTGACCCGGTCGGGCGTGGGCAGGTGCACGGGGCCGGTGATCAGGGTGACCTTGGCGCCCGCTTCCACCGCTGCTTCGGCGAGGGCGAAGCCCATCTTCCCGGAGCTGTGGTTGGTGATGTAGCGCACCGGGTCGATGTTCTCCTGGGTCGGGCCGGCGGTGATCAGCACGTGGCGGCCGGTCAGGGCCTTGTGCTGGAACAGATCGGCGGCCGCCTGGGCGAGCTGGTCGGCTTCGAGCATGCGGCCCAGGCCGACGTCGCCGCAGGCCTGGCTGCCGGCGGCGGGGCCGAACAGGTGCAGGCCGCGCTTGGCCAGGGCTTCGGCATTGGCCTGGGTGGCCGGGTCGCGCCACATGGCCTGGTTCATCGCCGGGGCCAGGGCGACCGGCGCATCGGTGGCCAGCACCAGGGTGGTCAGCAGGTCGTCGGCGACACCCTGGGTCAGGCGCGCCATCAGGTCGGCGGTGGCGGGGGCGATCAGCACCAGGTCGGCCCAGCGCGCCAGCTCGATATGGCCCATGGCCGCTTCGGCGGCGGGGTCGAGCAGGTCCAGGTGCACCGGGTGGCCGGAAAGGGCCTGGAGGGTCAGCGGCGTGATGAACTCTCGCCCGCCATGGGTCATCACCACCCGTACTTCCGCGCCCTGGTCGCGCAGGCGGCGAACCAGCTCCGCGCTCTTGTAGGCCGCAATGCCGCCGCCCACGCCCAGTACGATGCGTTTCCGATAGAGCCGCTGCATAGGCCTGCCTTATGGATGTTTGAATTTGCGCTGCGGCGACGACGCCTCCCCAGGCCAATCGCCGCGCAAAAAAGGTGGATTAAGATAGCACAGCGACCGCATGGGAACAGCGGCCCCGCTCAACCACGGAGGTGCCATGAGCATTCGTCACTGGCCTGCGGCGGAGCGCCCGCGGGAGAAGCTTCTCGAACAGGGTGCGGCGGCCCTCACCGACGCCGAGCTCCTCGCCATATTCCTGCGTACCGGGGTCTCCGGGCAGAGCGCGGTCGACCTCGCCCGCCACCTGCTCAATGACTTCGGCGGCCTGCGCCCCCTGCTGGAGGCGGACATCGATTCCTTCTGCCTCCGGCTCGGCCTCGGGCCGGCCAAGTACGCGCAGTTGCAGGCCGTGCTGGAGATGGCGCGGCGGCATCTGGCTGAAGGATTGCGCCGCGACTCGGTGCTCGAGAGTCCTCAGGCCGTGCGCGATTACCTGAAGGCGCAGCTGCGCCACGAACCCCACGAGCTGTTCGGCTGCCTGTTCCTCGACTCCAGGCACCGGGTGCTGGCCTTCGAGGTGCTGTTCCACGGCTCCATCGACGGCGCCAGCGTCTACCCGCGCCAGGTGGTCAAGCGCGCGCTGGCGCATAACGCTGCCGCGCTGATCCTCACCCACAACCATCCCTCCGGGGTCGCCGAGCCGAGCCAGGCCGACCGTGCGCTGACCCAGCGCCTCAAGGAGGCGTTGGCGCTGGTCGAGGTGCGGGTGCTGGACCACTTCGTGGTGGGCGATGGCGAGCCGTTGTCGATGGCCGAGTACGGTTGGCTCTAGGGCGCATCGACCTGGCGCTGGATGGCTGCCAGCAGACGCCGGCGGATCAGCCCGCTGGCCGGTCGGATGGCCAGCCAGTAAGGGGTGAAGAGCAGGCGGCTACGGCGGTCCGGGCAGTGCACGCGGGTCTCGGTGTGCAGGACGATGTCGCCGTCGGTGCCGGGGCTGCAGTGGAACCCCATGAGCAGCTTGGCGACCCCGGGTTCGGCATAGGTGTCGAAGGCGTCGGCGTCATCCACCCGTTCCAGCCCGAAGTCGCTGCGCCAGAAACGGCCGATCAATCCATAGGCCAGCGCCTGGTCGGCGTCCCGCTCCAGCAGGGTGAACGCGTGAAGCCCGAAAGGCGGCCTGTCCTTGAGGCGGTTCTCGCGCCCCAGTGCTACGGCCAGGCGGGCCGGCGCCTCGCGGATGCGCAGCAGGGCGCGCACCAGCGGGTCGTCATGCACGGTGAGATCGCCCACCGCGTCCAGCGCCTGCCGCGCGGTTGCCCGCAACGGCAGCTGATGCCGCTCGACGAACTGGAACTGCGGCAGATGGCGCTCGCCCAGCTCCATCAGGGCTTCACGCTGACGTGGGAGAAGTCCTGGCGACCGAAGGGGTTGGCCTGGTAGCCGTCGACGCCGGAGCGGGCCAGGGCGAAGGCGGTGGGGTGTGCCAGCGGCAACCACAGGGCCTGCTCCTGGATGATCTGCTGCGCCTTTATATAAAGGGCGCTGCGGTCGGTCTGGTTGCCCTGGGTCTTGCCGTCGCTGATCAGCTTGTCCAGCGCGGCGTCGCAGTAGCGCGCGAAGTTGAGGCCGGACTGCACCGAGGCGCAGGAGAATTGCGGGGTGAGGAAGTTGTCCGGGTCGCCGTTGTCACCGGCCCAGCCCATGAACAGCAGGTCGTGCTCGCCGGCCTTGGCGCGACGGATCAGCTCGCCCCACTCGATCACGCGGATCTCGGCCTGGATGCCGACCTTGGCCAGGTCGGCCTGCAGCAGCTGGGCACCAAGGCTGGGATTGGGGTTGAGCAGGCTGCCGGAGGGGCGGGTCCAGATCGTGGTCTTGAAGCCGTCCTTGAAGCCGGCTTCGGCCAGCAGTGCGCGAGCCTTCTCCGGGTCGTGGGGGTAGCCGGGCAGGTCCTTGGCGTAGCTCCAGGTGTTGGGCGGGTACGGGCCGCTGGCGGCGCTGGCGCTGCCCTCGAACACTGCCTTGAGGTAGCTCTGCTTGTCGAAGGCCAGATTGATGGCCTGGCGCACCCTGGGCTGGTCCAGCGGTGGGTGCTGGCTGTTGATACCGACGAAGGCCGTCATGAAGGCCGGGGTCTGCAGCACCTTGAGGCTGGCATCCCGGCTCGCGGCCTGGACATCCAGCGGCTTGGGCGAGAGGGCGATCTGGCATTCCCCGCGGCGCAGCTTCTGCAGGCGCACGTTGGCGTCGGGGGTGATGGCGAAGATCAGCCCGTCCACCGCAGGCTTGCCGGCGAAGTAGTCCGGGTTGGCGGCGTAGCGCACGGCAGCGTCCTTCTGGAAGCGCCTGAAGACGAAGGGGCCGGTGCCGATCGGCTGGGCGTTGAGCTTCTCCGGCGTGCCGGCCTGCATCAACTGCCCGGCGTACTCGGCGGAATAGATGGAGGCGAAGCCCATGCTCAGGGTGGCGAGGAAGGTGGCGTCAGGCTTGTTCAGGGTGAAGCGCACCTGCAGCGGGCCGACCTTGTCGATGGCCTTGATCAGCTGCGGCAGTTGCATCGACTGGGCATGGGGGAAGCCGCTCTGGGCGACCTTGTGCCAGGGGTGGGCGGTGTCGAGCATGCGCTGGAAGCTGAACAGCACGTCATCGGCGTTTAGTTCGCGGCCGGGCTTGAAGTACTCGGTGGCATGGAAGCGCACGCCAGGGCGCAGCGTGAAGAGGTAGCTCAGGCCATCGGGCGAGACCTCCCACTGCTGCGCCAGGCCCGGGACCAGCTCACCGCGCTGGGCGTCGAACTCCACCAGGCGATTCATCAGTACGTCGGCGGAGGCGTTGGTGGTGGTCAGCGAGTTGTACTGCACCACGTCGAAGCCCTCGGGGCTGGCCTCGGTGCAGACGCTCAGGCTGGCTGCCTGGGCGAGCAGCGGGGCGAACAGCAGGGGCAGGGCGGCGAGACGCATGGGGTGCTCCTTATGCAAGGGCCCTGGGCGGGCTGCGGGCGAAAGGCCTTACGCTAGACCATGGCTGGACCCGGAGCAACGCGCTTTTGGCGACGAGCGGTCATTTTTCACGCAGGCCGCGCCGATGCGGTCGCAGGCGCCCCCTCAGATGCCTGGACTTTCGCCCGGATGCCGCAGCCCTTGCTGCTTCAGGGGGTTTCTGATATAAAGCAGCGCTCTTTTCTAGGGGCCCGGTCTTTCGCAGTCTTTGTGTGGCCGGTAAGACCCTGACGAGACGGGCGCTAAAACGCCCACAAGTGAGAGTTCAAGCGGCCAACCCATGCCGGGTTGGGCATGAGGTTTAGAGGGCTGAGGCATGTCTAGAGTCTGTCAAGTAACCGGTAAGGGTCCGGTTACCGGGAACAACATTTCCCACGCAAACAACAAAACCCGTCGTCGTTTCCTGCCGAACCTGCAGCACCACCGCTTCTGGGTCGAGTCCGAGAAGCGCTTCGTGCGTCTGCGCGTTTCCGCCAAGGGCATGCGTATCATCGACAAGCGTGGTATCGACGTAGTTCTCTCCGAACTGCGCGCCCGCGGCGAGAAGGTATAAGGAGCTAATCATGCGTGAACTGATCCGTTTGGTGTCCAGCGCCGGTACCGGCCACTTCTACACCACCGACAAGAACAAGCGCACTACTCCCGACAAGATCGAAATCAAGAAATTCGATCCGGTCGTGCGTAAGCACGTGATCTACAAGGAAGCCAAGATCAAGTAATTGATCCGGCCCTTGTCGAAGAAGCCCGCCTACATGGCGGGCTTTTTCATGCCCGCGATTTGCCGTCGGCTGCGACGACGCCCATAAAAAAGCCCGCTTGCGCGGGCTCAAGGGGGTGACAAGCATGGAGGTGAAGCGGTGGATCACTTGGCCTGTTCGAAGATTACATAGACCTTGCGGCAGGCCTCGAGCACTTCCCAGGTGCCGGAGAAGCCGGCCGGGATGACGAAGCGGTCGCCGGCGCGAACGGTCTTGGCATTGCCGGCGGCGTCGCGGATGACGGAGACACCCTGGAGGATCTCGCAGTATTCGTGTTCGGTGTAGTTCACCGTCCACTGGCCGATGGCGCCCTCCCAGATCCCTACGTTGAACTGCCCGCACGGGCTGCCGTAGTGGTTGCGCACGCTCTGCTCCGGGTCGCCCTTGAGGATTTTCTCGGGGGCGGGACGGTAGTGTTCGGCGGCGGCTGGGCTGTTGGCGAAGTCGACGATGGATTCGATGTTCATGGCGGTTCCGTTGCGGCTGGCGGATGGCCCTCGTTCATTGGGCCTGTTTTTTATTCTGCCCGGCTGTGGGGTCTTTCCACGCTCCCGAAGAGTGAAAGGAAAAACGCCTGGGCGATCCGACCTGGAGTCTATGTTTAATAAAACGAACATGACAAGGGCGTTTACCTGAATTTTGTCAAAAATATTGAAAATCCAGGGCCCTCTGGTTTAGGGTTGCGATCAGGTCCGGCCGCATGCCGGCCTTGCAGAATTCTTGACAGTGCCGGGTCTGGAATCCGGCACTTATCTACTAATAAGAGGAACGCCCCATGACCACCCTGACTCGCGCCGACTGGGAACAGCGCGCCAAGTCCCTGCAGATCGAAACCCGCGCCTTCATCCATGGCGAGTACACCCACGCCGTTTCCGGCGCGACTTTCGACTGCATCAGCCCGGTGGATGGGCGCGTGCTGGGCCAGGTCGCCAGCTGCGACCTGGCCGATGCCGAACTGGCGGTGAAGGATGCCCGTGCCGTCTTCGAGTCCGGTGTCTGGTCGCGCCTGGCGCCCACCGCGCGCAAGGCGGTGATGATCCGCTTCGCCGATCTGATCGATGCCCATGGCGAAGAGCTGGCGCTGCTGGAAACCCTGGACATGGGCAAGCCGATCAGCGACTCGCTGAACATCGACGTCTCCAGCGCCTCCCGCGCCATCCGCTGGAGTGGCGAGGCCATCGACAAGATCTATGACGAAGTCGCCGCCACCCCGCACAACGAGCTGGGCCTGGTGACCCGCGAGCCGGTGGGCGTGGTCGCCGCCATCGTGCCGTGGAACTTCCCCCTGCTGATGACCTGCTGGAAGCTCGGCCCGGCGCTGTCCACCGGCAACTCGGTGATCCTCAAGCCGTCCGAGAAGTCGCCGCTGACCGCCATCCGCATCGCTCAGCTGGCCATCGAGGCCGGCATCCCCGCCGGCGTGTTCAACGTGCTGCCGGGCTTCGGCCATACTGTGGGCAAGGCCCTGGCGCTGCACATGGACGTCGACACCCTGGTGTTCACCGGCTCCACCAAGATCGCCAAGCAACTGATGGTCTACGCCGGCGAATCCAACATGAAGCGCGTCTGGCTTGAGGCCGGCGGCAAGAGCCCGAACATCGTCTTCGCCGACGCACCGGACCTGCAGGCCGCCGCCGAGGCCGCCGCGGGCGCCATCGCCTTCAACCAGGGCGAAGTCTGCACCGCCGGTTCGCGCCTGCTGGTGGAGCGTTCGATCAAGGACAAGTTCGTGCCCATGGTGGTCGAGGCGATCAAGGCCTGGAAGCCGGGCAACCCGCTGGACCCGGAAACCAACGTCGGTGCCCTGGTCGACACCACCCAGATGAACAACGTGCTGTCCTACATCCAGGCCGGCCATGACGACGGCGCCAAGCTGGTGGCCGGCGGCAAGCGCGTGATGGAGGAAACCGGCGGCACCTACGTCGAGCCGACCATCTTCGACGGCGTGGACAACGCCATGCGCATCGCCAAGGAAGAAATCTTCGGCCCGGTGCTCTCGGTCATCGCCTTCGACGACGTCGAGGACGCCATCGCCATCGCCAACGACACCGTCTATGGCCTGGCTGCAGCGGTGTGGACCAGCAACCTGTCCAAGGCCCACCTGACCGCCAAGGCATTGCGCGCCGGCAGCGTCTGGGTCAACCAGTACGACGGTGGCGACATGACCGCGCCCTTCGGCGGCTTCAAGCAGTCGGGCAACGGCCGCGACAAGTCGCTGCATGCCTTCGACAAGTACACCGAGCTGAAAGCCACCTGGATCAAGCTCTGAACCAGGGCGGCGCGACCGCCCCATAAAGGTCCGCCTTCCTGCGGGAAGGCCGGCTCCACGGAGCCAAGCCTGCGGCCGGGTTTCCTTCACAGGAGCCCGGCCGTTTTTGCTTTTCTGCCTGCCAGGATCCTCCGGGATACCGGCCCATGGAACGGAGGACACCTGCATGCGTTGGGGGACCTACTTCGCCGTCTGCGGCGCGGTGATCAGCATCGGGCTCGCGCTGGGGGTGACCATGCCCCTGGTCTCGCTGCGCCTGGAAAGCTGGGGCTACGACGCCTTCGCCATCGGCGTGATGGCCGGCACCCCGGCGGTGGGCGTGCTGCTCGGTGCCTCCCTGGCCGGCCGGCTGGCCGCGCGTTTCGGCACCACGACCCTGATGCAGCTGTGCCTGCTGGTCAGTGCCGTGTCGGTGGCGATGCTGGCGCTGGTGCAGAGCTACCCGATCTGGCTGGCCTTGCGCCTGTTCATCGGCGTGGCGCTGACCGTGGTGTTCATCCTTGGCGAGAGCTGGATCAACCAATTGGCGGTGGAGAAGTGGCGCGGTCGCCTGGTGGCGCTCTACGGCACCGGGTACGCCCTCAGCCAGCTGTCCGGGCCGCTGCTGCTCAGCGTGCTGGGCACCGGCAACGACCTCGGCTTCTGGACCGGCACCGGGCTGCTGGTGGGGGGCTCGCTGATGCTCCTCGGGCGCACCGGCGCGCCCAGCGTCGACGCCCACAGTGCTTCCGGGCGCGGGTTGCTGACCTTCTGCACGCGGCTGCCGACCATCGCCTGGGCGGTGGTCCTGTTCGCCGCCTTCGAGGCGATGATGCTGACCCTGCTGCCCATCTATGGGCTGCGCCAGGGCTTCAACCAGGAGATCGCGCTGCTCATGGCCAGCGTGGTGGTGGTCGGCGATGCGGCACTGCAATTGCCCATCGGCCTGCTGGCGGACCACATGTCGCGGCGCACACTGTTCCGTGGCTGCGGGCTGGCCCTGCTGGTGTCGAGCCTGAGCATCCCGCTGTTCCTGCACACGCCGTTGATCTGGCCGATCTGGGTCGTGTTCGGCGCCAGTGCGGGCGGGCTCTTCACCCTGGCGCTGATCCTCATCGGCGAGCGTTACCGTGACGATGAGCTGGTCCGCGCCAACGCCCACGTCGCGCAGCTCTGGGGTATCGGTTGCCTGATCGGCCCGCTGGTGACCGGCGCCGCCAGCCAGTGGATCAGCGGCCACGCCCTGCCGCTGATGATGGCCATCGGCGCTGCCGGCTTCGTCTGGCTCGCCTGGACCCGCGAGCTGTTCGACGACGCGGGCGACGAGTCGGCCGTCGCGGGCAACCGCTGAGTCAGAGCATCCGCTCGAGCCCCACGCGCTCGGCGAACCAGGCGTTGAAGCGCCGCCACAGGCTGCCCGGCTCGCGGCGCAGCTCCTGCCGGCGCTCACCCTCCCCGGTTATCCACAGCATCTCCCCGCCCGGGCCCAGGCGCACCTGGTAACTGCGCCCGGGGCTCATGCCCTGCAGCGCCAGGCGATGCAAGTGGGCGCTCAGCTCGGGGCTGTCGATCAGCACGCCGACCTCGGTATTCCATAGCACCGAGCGCGGATCGAAGTTGAAGGAGCCGATGAAGGCGCGGCGCCGGTCGAGGATCATCGCCTTGCTGTGCAGGCTGGAGTTGGACGAACCGCTGAAGCTGTATTCGCCGCTGCCCGCGCCATCCCCCGGCTGGCGGCGCAGTTCGAAGAGGTGCACGCCGTGCTCCAGCAGCCGCTGGCGATAGGGTGCGTAGCCGCCGTGGACGGCGGGTACGTCCGTGGCTTCCAGGGCGTTGGTCAGCAGGCGGATGTCGACGCCGCCATCGGCCTTGCCGATCAGGTAGTCCATGCCTTCCGGGGCGGGAACGAAATAGGCCGAGACCAGCACCAGGTCCTCCTTTACTTCGTCCAGTACCGGCTGCAACTGGCTGGCCAGCAGCAGGTGCGGATCGGGTGGACCGCTGGCCAGCACCTTGCTCGGCGCATCCCACAGGGCGCTGGCCGGCGCCCAGATCAGTTCGCGCAGCCAGAGGTCCAGGCGCGGGTCGTCGCGATAGGTGTGCAGCCGATCGTAGAGGGTCTTCTGCCGGGCCCGCGCCTGGGCCAGGTAGCCGCGCAGGCGCTGGCGGGCTTCGTCCAGCTCCTGGCGTTCCGGCTGGCGCCAGAGGAACTGCTGGATCGGTTTGCTCAGGGCGCTGTTCCAGTACTGGTCGAAGCTCTGCCCCAGCTGCTCCGCCACCGGGCCGATGGCCAGCAGGTCGATGTCGGTGAAGTTGAGGCTGGGCTCGGCGTCGAAGTATTCATCCCCCAGGTTGCGCCCGCCGACGATGGCCGCAGCGTTGTCGGCCAGCCACAGCTTGTTGTGCATGCGCCGGTGCTGCTGGCCCAGGTCCAGGGCGCGACCTAGGGTGCGCGTGGCACCGGTGGCACGGCCCAGGTGCAGCGGGTTGAACAGCCGCACCTGGATGTTCGGGTGCGCGGTGAGCAGGGCGATGCTGGCGTTGCGGCCGTCGCTGCTGGTGTCATCGAGCAGCAGGCGCACGCGTACGCCGCGGTCGGCGGCGCGCAGCAGCTCGTCGAACAGGGCGCGGGTGGAGAGGCCGTCGTGGACGATGTAGTACTGCAGGTCGAGGCTGCTGCGTGCCGAGCGGATCAGCTCGGCACGGGCGCTGTAGGCCTCGTTGCTGGCCGGCAGCAGGCGGAAGCCGGATTGACCGGGATGCGTGGCCGCCAGGGCCAGCAGGCGCCGGCCGAAGGGCGACTCCGCTGCGGCGATGGCCTGGCTCGGTGACGCCGGGGGCGGCGTGACGCAGCCGGCGAGCGTGGCCAGCAGGCAGATGAACAGCAGGGAGATGCGCACGTCGGCCTCCGACTCGCCGGGTCCTTGAGCTCAGACGCCAGCGTAGCCGGAAGATTCAGGCAGCCCGCGGCTGGCGCGGGCCGAGGGTCATTTCGCCAGGCTGTTGCCCACGCTTTCCCTGATCCGGTACCAGAGCATGCCGAGGGCCAGCAGCGGCGAGCGCAGCAGCTTGCCGCCGGGGAAGGTGATGTGCGGCACCTTGGAAAACACGTCGAAACCGCCGCCCTGTTCGCCGCTGATGGCCTCGGCCAGCAGCTTGCCCGCCAGGTGGGTGGCGTTGACCCCGTGGCCGGAGTAGGCCTGGGCGAAGTAGACGTTGGGCTGCTCCGGCAGGCGGCCGATCTGCGGCAGGCGGTTGGCGCCGATGCCGATCATCCCGCCCCACTGGTAGTCGATGCGCACATCGGCCAGTTGCGGGAACACCTCCAGCATCTTCGGCCGCATATAGGCGCCGATGTCCGCCGGGTCGCGACCGGAATAGTGGCAGGCGCCGCCGAACAGCAGGCGGTTGTCGGCGGAGAGGCGGTAATAGTCGAGGGCTACGCGCTGGTCGCACACCGCCATGTTCTGCGGCAGCAGCTGCCTGGCCAGCGCCTCGGGCAGGCGCTCGGTGGCGATGATGTAGCTGCCCGCCGGGAGCACCTTGCCGCCGAGGGTCGGGTTGAGGTCGTTGAGGTAGGCGTTGCAGCCGAGCACCAGGGTCTTTGCACGGACCTGGCCCTGGGCGGTGTGCACCTTGACCTCCGGGCCGTAGTCGATGCGCTGCACCGCCGAGTGCTCGAACAGGCGTACGCCCAGCGAGCTGGCGGCGGCGGCCTCGCCCAGGGCCAGGTTCAGCGGGTGCAGGTGGCCGGAGCCCATGTCGATGAGGCCGCCGGCGTAGCGGTCGGAGCCCACCACGCTGCGCATCTCGCCCGGCTGCAGCAGGCGCATCTCGTGGCGGTAGCCGAGGGACTTGAGGTCCTCCATGTCCTCGGCGAAGCCGGCGAGGTCGCGGGCCGTATTGGCCAGGTCGCAATAGCCCCAGGTGAGGTCGCAGTCGATGGCGAATTCCTCCACCCGCTGGCGCACCAGCTCCACGGCCTCCAGGCCCATCAGCTTGAGGGCGCGTACGCCGTCCTGGCCCACCACCGATTCGAAATGCTCGACGTCGTGGCCGACGCCGCGGATCAATTGGCCGCCGTTGCGCCCGCTGGCGCCCCAGCCGATCTTGTGCGCCTCCAGCAGCACCACCGAGAAGCCGCGCCTGGCCAGTTCGATGGCGGTGTTCAGCCCGGAGAAGCCGCCACCGACGACGCAGACGTCCGCCACCTCCTCGCCCGCCAGGGGCGGATGCTCGATGCGACGGTTGGCGGTCGCGGCGTAATAGGAGGGGGCGTGCTGGTCGCTGTGGACCGGATGGCGAACGCGGGCGTTCATGTGCGGAATCCTGATTATTGTGTTTGGAAAATTTGACGGAGGATAAGCACGAAGCACGCCAACCGCCAAGGGGCGCTCAGGAAAAATCCCTGTGCCCCGCAGGCAACTATCCAGGCGCGCGTCGGCGCCTCCGGGTTCACTCGGGAATGGGCAGGTTGAGGGATTCCTTGACCTCTTCCATCACGATGTAGGACTTCGACTCGCGCACGTGCGGCAGCTTCAAGAGGATGTCGCCGAGCAGCTTGCGGTAGGAGGCCATCTCGTTGATCCGCGCCTTCACCAGGTAGTCGAAGTCACCGGAAACCAGGTGGCATTCGAGCACGTGGGGCAGCTTGAGGACGGCGCGGCGGAAGTCCTCGAAGGTGTCGCCGGACTTGTAGTCCAGGCTGATCTCGACGAACACCAGAAGGCTCGCCTTGAGGTGCTGCGGGTTCAGCCGGGCGTTGTAGCCCATGATGATCCCCTCGCGTTCCAGGCGGCGTACCCGCTCGGTGCAGGGCGTGGTGGACAGGCCCACGCGCTCGCCCAGCTCGGTGAAGGAGATACGGCCGTCCTCCTGGAGGATTCGTAAAATATTCCGGTCTATCTTGTCTAGCTCACGACGCGATTGATGCTGGGTACGCATGGTGGATGCCCCTCCGCAAAAGCCGTATTGGCCAAGAATTATCGCCAAATATAGCTGGCTATATAGTGAATATCACTGGGGCGCTCTTCATATACTGCGCGGCATCTACGCTCAAAATAACAAACGCAACGGTGATGCCCGTTGCGCGGGAGGCAGACATGCGAGTGATGGTGCTGGGCAGCGGTGTGATCGGTACGGCGAGTGCCTACTATCTGGCCCGGGAAGGCTTCGAAGTCGTGGTGGTCGACCGGCAGAACGCCGTCGCCATGGAGACCTCCTTCGCCAACGCCGGCCAGGTCTCCCCCGGCTATGCCTCGCCCTGGGCCGCTCCCGGCGTGCCGCTGAAGGCCATCAAGTGGCTGCTGCAGAAGCACGCGCCCCTGGCCATCAAGGCTACCGGCGACATCGGCCAGTACCTGTGGATGGCGCAGATGCTGCGCAACTGCACCGCCGCCCGCTACGCGGTGAACAAGGAGCGCATGGTGCGCCTGTCCGAGTACAGCCGCGACTGCCTCGACGAACTGCGCGCCGAAACCGGCATCGCCTACGAAGGCCGCCAGCTCGGCACCACCCAACTGTTCCGCACCCAGGCCCAGCTCGATGCCGCCGCCAAGGACATCGCTGTGCTGGAAAGCTCCGGCGTGCCCTATGAAGTGCTCGACCGTGCCGGCATCGCCCGTGCCGAGCCGGCCCTGGCCAGGGTCACCGACAAGCTGGCCGGCGCCTTGCGCCTGCCCAACGATCAGACCGGCGACTGCCAGATGTTCACCACCCGCCTCGCCGAGATGGCCCGTGGCCTGGGCGTGGAGTTCCGCTTCGGCCAGGACATCCAGCGCCTGGACTTCGCCGGTGACCGCATCAATGGCGTATGGATCGAAGGCAAGCTGGAAACCGCCGACCGCTACGTACTCGCCCTCGGCAGCTACAGCCCGCAGCTGCTCAAGCCGCTGGGCATCAAGGCCCCGGTCTACCCGCTCAAGGGCTACTCGCTGACTGTGCCCATCACCAACCCGGAGATGGCCCCGACCTCCACCATTCTCGACGAGACCTACAAGGTCGCGATCACCCGCTTCGACGACCGCATCCGCGTCGGCGGCATGGCCGAGATCGCCGGTTTCGACCTGTCGCTGAACCCGCGCCGCCGCGAAACCCTGGAAATGATCACCGCCGACCTCTACCCGCAGGGTGGCGACCTGGCCCGCGCCGAGTTCTGGACCGGCCTGCGCCCGGCGACCCCGGACGGTACGCCGATCGTGGGCGCGACCCCGTTCCGCAATCTGTTCCTGAATACCGGACACGGTACCCTTGGCTGGACCATGGCTTGCGGTTCCGGCCGCCTGCTCGCCGACCTGATGGCGCGCAAGCGTCCGCAGATCAGCGCCGAAGGCCTGGACATCTTCCGTTATGGCAACACCAAGGAGAGTCAGAAACATGTCACTACAGCGCCTGCGCACTGAAGCCCGCTACAGCGAGATCGTCATCCACAACGGCACCGTCTACCTGGCGGGCCAGCTGGATGAAGCGCTGAACCCGGGCATCGAGCGCCAGACCCGCGAAACCCTCGATGCCATCGACCGCATGCTCGCCGAGGCCGGCACCGACAAGAGCCGCATCCTCTCGGTGACCATCTACCTCAAGGACATCGACGCGGATTACGCCGGCATGAACGCCGTGTGGGACGCCTGGGTCGCCAAGGGCGCCGCCCCGGCCCGTGCCTGCGTCGAGGCGAAGATGTACTCGCCCGAGGTGCTGGTGGAAATGACCGTGGTCGCCGCCCTGCCCTGAACCCTTGCTCTGCCCGGCGTCCGCGCCGGGTTTTTACATAACCAGAAGAAGCCCCTGCCATGCGTCCCGCCCGTGCCCTGATCGACCTCGAAGCGCTGCGCCACAACTACCGCCTCGCCCGTGAAACCACCGGCGCCAAGGCCCTGGCCGTTATCAAGGCGGACGCCTACGGGCACGGTGCGCTGCGTTGCGCCCAGGCGTTGCAGGCGGAGGCCGACGGCTTCGCCGTGGCCTGCATCGAGGAAGCGCTGGAGCTGCGCCAGGCGGGTATCACCGGCCCCATCCTGTTGCTGGAAGGCTTCTTCGAGGCGGACGAACTCCCCCTGATCGAGCAGCACGCACTCTGGTGCGTGGTGCATTCCACCTGGCAGCTGGAGGCCATCGAGCGCGCCAGCCTGCGGCAGCCGCTCACGGTGTGGCTGAAGATGGACTCGGGCATGCACCGGGTCGGCCTGCATCCCGCCGAGTACCGCGACGGCTACCAGCGCCTGATGGCCAGCGGCAAGGTCGGCAAGATCGTGCTGATGAGCCACTTCGCCCGGGCCGATGAGCTGGACAGCGGCAGCGCCGCCGAGCAGGTCGCGGTATTCGAGCAGGCCCGCGCGGGGCTCGCGGCGGAGGTCAGCCTGCGCAACTCCCCGGCGGTGCTGGGTTGGCCACAGGTGCCGAGCGACTGGGTGCGCCCCGGGATCATGCTCTACGGCGCCACGCCCTTCGAGCAACCGCACGAACTGGCTGCACGCCTGAAGCCGGTGATGACCCTGGAGTCGAAGGTCATCAGCGTGCGTGAGCTGCCGGCCGGCCAGCCGGTCGGCTATGGCGCGCGTTTCGTCACCGAGCGGCCGACCCGTGTCGGTGTGGTCGCCCTGGGTTACGCCGATGGCTATCCCCGGCATGCGCCGACCGGCACGCCGGTGGCCATCGACGGGCAGCTGTCGCGCCTGATCGGTCGCGTGTCCATGGACATGCTCACCGTCGACCTCACCGATCTGCCGCAGGCCGGGCTCGGCAGCCGGGTCGAGTTCTGGGGCACTCAGGTACTGGCCAGTGAGGTCGCCATCCAGGCCGGCACCATTCCCTACCAGATCTTCTGCAACCTGCGCCGGGTGCCGCTGATCTACCGCTGAAACCTGCGGCCGGCGGTCATCCGGCGCGCTGATGATGGTCCAACTATCTGATTTTCCTTGGGGTTTCCCGGGGTGGTGAAAGTTTGCGCAGGATTTACGGCCGAAGTGTTGTAAATACTGAACGCTGGCCGCATGATACGGCCACCGTGACCACCCCCCTCAACAAGAATCCCAAGGAGGATCCCACCATTGGACGTCGGTGTTCGACTGCAAGCTATCCGCAAGCTCAAAGGCCTCTCCCAGCGTGAACTCGCCAAACGTGCAGGCGTTACCAACAGCACGATTTCCATGATCGAAAAGAACAGCGTGAGCCCCTCCATCAGTTCGCTGAAAAAGGTGCTCGGGGGTATCCCCATGTCGCTGGTGGAATTCTTTTCCCTCGATCTGGAACAGGACAACCAGACCCAGGTCGTCTACCGGGCTTCCGAACTTACCGATATCTGCAGCGGTGCGATCACCATGAAGCTGGTGGGCAAGGCCCATCCCAGTCGCGCCATCGCCTTCCTCGACGAGACCTACCCGCCGGGCAGCGACACGGGCGACGAGATGTACGCCCATGAAGGCGAAGAGGCCGGGATGCTGGTCGAGGGTCGCCTCGAACTGACCGTCGGCAACGAGCTGTTCATCCTCGAACCGGGCGACAGCTATTACTTCGAGAGCAGCAAGCCGCACCGCTTCCGCAATCCGTTCGACCTGCCGGCCCGCCTGATCAGCGCGACCACCCCGGCCAATTTCTAACCTGTTCCGTCCCTGCGCAGGGGCTTCGCGCCGCCTGCGCGGTGCATGCCGTGCAGCCAACCGTCCTGCACCGGCCTGCGGCTACTCGCGTGCGCCGCCAGAGGGCGGCCTGACCCCGTACACCAGAGTCGTGCCGCCTGCGCCGGGCCCATGACAGGGAGATTCCATGGCTGCCTCCAACAAATGGCTGATGTCCTCGCTCGCCTACTACCTGGACTTCTTCACCGCCCCGCTGTTCGTCCTCATCGCACTGCTGATCGGCCCGGTCCTGCCCTGGCAGCTGGTCGGGGGCCTGTTGCTGTGGTCGTTCATCGAGTACGGCGTGCACCGCTTCCTGTTCCACTCGCTGTATCGCCGCGAGCACTGGACCCACCACCTCGACGTGCTGGCGTTCATCGGCATCTCCAGCTGGAAGACCAGTGCGGTCTACGCGCTGCTGCTCCCGCTGTGCGCCTACCTCGGCCTGGCCTCGCTCTATGCCGGGCTGGTCGCGGGCTACTTCCTCTACATCTCCCTGCACTACGTCATGCATCGCCCCGGGCACTGGTTCTACCGCTTCATTCCCGGCCTGGTGTCCAACCATGACCTGCACCACAGGAAGGGGATCGAGAAGAACTTCGGCGTCTCTTCGCCGCTCTGGGATCACATCTTCGGCACCTACGTCCGCGTTGCCGAAAAGGAGACCGCAGCGGGCTGACCCCCGACCCTGGTCGCAGCGGCCTCATGCTTTGGTCGTGCGACAAGCTGGGTTGTTTCAGCCTGGCGGGCTAACCGTTATACTGGCGCCC
Organism: Pseudomonas sp. No.21; assembly: GCF_054558415.1. NCBI lineage: Bacteria > Pseudomonadati > Pseudomonadota > Gammaproteobacteria > Pseudomonadales > Pseudomonadaceae > Pseudomonas > Pseudomonas sp. No.21. Next base: position 385,839 of record NZ_BAAJNO010000005.1, on the reverse strand, counting down.
GCCCGCGAAACCGTGGCCGCGGGCGTCACTAGCCACGATGAGGGTGTAAGGGTGAACCTAATAAACAAGATGCTGGCAGCGCACGTTGCCGTATTGGCCCTTTGGGCTGTAAGCGCTCAGGCCGCGACCGACGATGCCATCGCCGAACGCATCAAGCCGGTGGGCGAAGTCTGTGTCCAGGGCCAGGAATGCAAAGGCGTCGAAGCCGTAGCCGCTGCTGCTGGCGGTGGCGCGAAGACGCCGGACGACATCATCGCCAAGCACTGTGGCGCCTGCCACACCGCCGGCGTTCTGGGTGCACCGAAGATCGGCGACACCGCAGCCTGGAAAGAGCGTGCCGACCACCAGGGCGGCCTCGACGGCATCCTGGCCAAGGCCATCACCGGTATCAACGCAATGCCCCCGAAAGGCACCTGCGCCGACTGCACCGATGACGAGCTGAAAGCGACCATCAAGAAGATGTCCGGCCTGTAACAAGGACCTGGCATCAATGAAAAAGCCGCCCTCGGGCGGCTTTTTCGTGTCCGGCTGCTGCGACCCGTTGTCGCAGGCGCCCGTCAATCGATGAAGGTGACGCTGCCGTCGGCCAGGGAGCCGACGCGGGCCAGGGATTCCACCCGGTAGCCTTCGCTTTCCAGCAGGGCGCGGCCATCCTGGAAGGATTTCTCGATGACGATGCCGAGGCCGGCGATGCTCGCGCCCGCCTGGCTGATCAGGTCGATCAGCGCCTTGGCGGCGTGGCCGTTGGCGAGGAAGTCGTCGATCACCAGCACGTGGTCGGATGCCGTCAGGTGCTTGGCGGAGATGGCGATGGTGCTCTCGGTCTGCTTGGTGAAGGAGAACACCTTGGAGATCAGCAGGTCGTTCTTCAGCGTCAGCGACTGGAACTTGCGGGCGAAGATCACCGGGATGCCCAGCTCCAGGCCGGCCATCACCGCCGGGGCGATGCCCGAGGCTTCGATGGTGACGATCTTGGTGATGCCCTGGCCGCGGAAGCGCTCGGCGAATTCATGGCCGATGTGCTTCATGAGCTGCGGGTCGATCTGGTGGTTGAGGAAGGCGTCCACCTTCAGCACCTGGTCGGAAAGCACGATGCCTTCGGAGAGGATCTTTTCTTTGAGAATGTTCACGGGAGGGGCTTCCTGCGAAGCTGCTGTCGCTGATGAAGCGCGGCATTCTACCTCGGCGCGGGGGCATCGCGCGATGCCCTTGTGACAGCCCGCGCGGGCGCCCCCCGGCAGCCGGGTGCGGGGGCTCAGGGCTTCTTGAGCATGGCGCGGATGTCCGCCAGCGCCGTGTTGCCGCGCACCGCCTTGACCTCGACTGGCGTGTCCTCCATGCCTTCCCACTGCAGGTCTTCCTGCGGCAGTTCGTCGAGGAAACGGCTCGGCGCGCAGTCGATGATCTCGCCGTACTGCTTGCGCTTGGCGGCGAAGGTCATGGCCAGGTTCTGCCGGGCGCGGGTGATGCCGACATAGGCGAGCCGGCGCTCCTCCTCGATGGTGTCGGCCTCGATGCTGGAGCGGTGGGGCAGGATGTCTTCCTCCACACCCATGATGAACACGTAGGGGAATTCCAGGCCCTTGGACGCGTGCAGCGTCATCATCTGCACCCCGTCGGCGCCCTCCTCCTCTTCCTGCTGGCGCTCCAGCATGTCGCGCAGCACCAGCTTGGCGATCGCCTCCTCGATGGTCATCTCGCCGTCCTCGTCGCGTTCGAGGGTGTTCTTCAGGGCGTCGATGAGGAACCAGACGTTGCCCATGCGGAACTCGGCGACCTTGTCGCTGGAGGCGTTCTGGCGAATCCAGTTCTCGTAGTCGATGTCCATCACCATGCTGCGCAGGGCGGCGATGGGATCGGTCTGCGCACATTGCTGGCGGACCTTGTCCATGAAGCGCTTGAAGCGCTGCAGGCGCTCGGTGTAGCGGCTGTCGAGGTGCTCGCCGAGGCCGACTTCGTCGGCGGCGGCGTACATCGAGATCTTGCGCTCGGTGGCGTAGTTGCCGAGCTTCTCCAGGGTGGTGGAGCCGATTTCCCGGCGTGGCACGTTGATCACGCGGAGGAAGGCGTTGTCATCGTCCGGGTTCACCAGCAGGCGGAAGTAGGACATCAGGTCCTTCACTTCCTGGCGGCCGAAGAAGCTGGTGCCGCCCGACAGCCTGTAGGGCACCTGGTGGTGCTGCAGCTTCAGCTCCATCAGCTTGGCCTGGTGGTTGCCGCGGTAGAGGATGGCGAACTGGCTGTAGGGGCGCTCGGTCTTCAGGTGCAGCGTGAGGATCTCCATGGCGATGCGCTCGGCCTCGGCGTCCTCGTTGCGGCAGCGGATCACCCGGATCGGGTCGCCGACGCCCATCTCGCTCCACAGCTGCTTCTCGAACACGTGAGGGTTATTGGCGATCAGCACGTTCGCGCACTTGAGGATGCGACTGGTGGAGCGGTAGTTCTGCTCCAGCATCACCACCTTCAGCGACGGGAAGTCGTCCTTGAGCTGCATCAGGTTTTCCGGTCGTGCGCCGCGCCAGGCGTAGATCGACTGGTCGTCGTCACCGACCACGGTGAACTGCGCCCGGTGCTGCACCAGCATCTTAACCAGCAGGTACTGGCTGGCGTTGGTGTCCTGGTATTCGTCCACGAGCATGTAGCGCACGCGCTGCTGCCATTTCTCGAGGATGTCCGGGTTCTCCTGGAACAGCTTCACCGGCAGCAGGATCAGGTCGTCGAAGTCGACCGCGTTGTAGGCCTTGAGGGTGCGCTGGTAGTGCAGGTACACCACCGCGGCCGTCTGCTCCTTGGGGTTGCGCGCGTTGGCCAGCGCTTCCTCGGGCAGGATCAGGTCGTTCTTCCAGGAGCCGATGTAGTTCTTCACCTCGTCGGCGCCATCGTCCCCGGCGTACTCCTTCTGCATGATGTCCGTCAGCAGCGCCTTGATGTCCGACTCGTCGAAGATCGAGAAACCCGGTTTGTAGCCCAGCCGGGCGTGTTCCTTGCGGATGATGTTCAGGCCCAGGTTGTGGAAGGTGGATACCGTCAGGCCGCGGCCCTCGGCGCCGCGCAACAGCGTGCCGACGCGCGCCTTCATCTCGCGGGCGGCCTTGTTGGTGAAGGTGACGGCCACGATGTACTGGGCGCGGATGCCGCACTCCTGCACGAGGTAGGCGATCTTGCGGGTGATCACGCTGGTCTTGCCGGAGCCGGCGCCGGCGAGCACCAGGAGAGGGCCGCCGACATAGTTCACGGCTTCCTGCTGCCGGGGATTGAGTCGGGACATGCTGGATGTATCACGGGGGAATGGCCGCGCATTCTAGCAGGCCGGCCCGGATATGCCGATCTGTGCCGAACAGTGTGACGCAGCGCCCCTTGATGAAGGGTCATGCTTGGATATTTCCATTCATCAAGTACGATTGTTCCGACAATCGGTGTTGATGGCTGTTCACATTTCGCGCAGAGTTCGCGGCAATGTGCCAGGAACGCACTAGAAGAACGACGTCGATCACGACGCGAATCAGGCCTTAGAAGCCATTGTTTTGTGACCCCGGGGAGGTCATTTGTCCGCGCTTGCCGAGCCCACGCGCATGCTCCTGCTGGCGGAAACGCCTGGCTGGGCGGAATCCTTACGCGAGCTGCTCGGCTCGCTGGGCAGCGTCGCCCCGCTCATAACCGCCCCTTCCTGGGAAGCCGCGAGCAGCCTGTTCGACGATGCCGAGGGCGGCCTGTTGCTGTGCACCCCCGGCCTGCTGCCGGCACCCGGTCGCTGCCACCTGCCCACCATCCTGCTGCTGGAGCACGAGCCCGAGGAGGCCCCCGCCGGCGTCAGCGACTGGCTGGTGCATGACCAACTGACCCCGGACCTGCTGCGCCGCAGCCTGCGCTACCTGCGCGAGCGCCGCACCCTGCAGGACACCCTGCAGAGCCTGGCCGAGCAGGACCCGCTCACCGGCATCGCCAATCGCCAGGGCTTCCAGACCCTGCTGGCGGCCCGCCTGGCCGAGTTCGCCGGGCGCGGCCTGGCGCTGGGCCACCTGGACCTCGACAATTTTCGCCACGCCAACGATGCCCTCGGCTACCAGGCCGGCGACCGCCTGATCCTGCAGGTGGTGGCGCGGCTCAAGGGCGAGCTGGCTGCCGGCGACCAGCTGGCCCGCCTGGGCAGCGACGAGTTTGCCCTGCTGCTGGACACCCGCCGCGACCCGTCCCGCGCCGAGAAGGTCGCCGAGCGCATCGCCGAAGCGCTCGGCGAGCCCTACTGGGTCGATGGCGAGAGCCTGCTGATCGGCTGCAGCCTGGGCATCGCCCATGCCCGCTCCGACGAGGGCGCCGATCCGCTGATGTGGCACGCGCACATCGCCATGCAGCAGGCCAAGGCCGTGCAGGGCTGCACCTTCCACGTGTTCGACGAACGCATCAACCGCAGCGCCCGCAGCCTCGCCGACCTGGAAAGCGAGCTGCGCCGGGCCCTGCGCCGCGACGAACTGGAGCTCCACTACCAGCCGCGCCTGTGCCTGGAGACCGGCCGCATCGTCGGCCTCGAGGCCCTGGTGCGCTGGCGCCACGCCGAGCGCGGCCTGCTCTCGCCCAACGAATTCGTGCCCCTGGCCGAGGAAAGCGGGCTGATCGTACCGCTCGGCTACTGGGTCATATCCCGTGCCCTGCGCGACATGCAATGGCTGCGCGGGCGCGGCCTGCCGGCGTTGCACATGGCGGTGAACCTGTCCTTCCGCCAGTTCCAGGACAGCCAGCTGCTGCCGACCCTCAACCGCCTGATCAGCGAGCGCGGCGTCGACGCCCAGTGGCTCGAGTTCGAACTCACCGAGACGGCGGTCATGCGCCGCAGCGAGCAGGTGCAACAGACCATGCAGGCACTGGGCAAGGTCGGCGTGCGTTTCTCCCTGGACGACTTCGGCACCGGCTTCTCCTCCTTCGTCCACCTCAACAGCCTGCCCATCACCCTGCTGAAGATCGACAAGAGCTTCGTCGGCGGCATGCAGGACCGCCCCGAGAACCGCCAGCTGGTGCGCGCGATGATCAACCTGGCGCACAACCTCAACCTGGAAGTGGTGGCGGAAGGCGTGGAGACCTCCGAGCAACTGGCCCTGCTGCGCCAGTTCGGTTGCGACCAGGTGCAGGGTTACTGGATCAGCAAGCCGCTGCCATTGGCCGACCTCGCGCGCTTTCTGGTGTTCGGCGTGCGCCAGCCGCTGCTGGGCAACCTGCCGAGCCTCTAGAGGGCCCTGCAGGCCCCGGTCAGCGGCACCTGCGGGCGCAGCATGCGCAGGGTCTTCCATTCGAAGCCCAGGGTCAGCCCGACCGCCGCGCAGGCGAGCCCGGAAGCCAGCCCCCACCACACGCCCTGGGCGCCCATGCCGAGCGGGAATGCCAGCAGCCAGGCCGCGGGAGCGCCCACCAGCCAGTAGCAGCCGAGGCCGACGAGGAAGGTGGTCTTGGCGTCCTTGAGCCCGCGGATGGCGCCCATGGCGATGGTCTGGATGCCGTCGAACAGCTCGAACAGCGCGGCGATGGCCAGCAGGCTCACGGCCAGGGCGACCACCTCCCGGTACTCGCCGGCGTTGCGGTCGAGGAACAGCCCCACCACCCACTCCGGCGCCAGCCAGAACAGTGCGGCGAAGCTGAGCATGCAGCCGGCGCCCACGGCGATGCCCAGGCGCCCGGCGCGACGTGCGTCCTCCAGGCGGCCGGCGCCGAAGTGCTGGCCGATGCGGAAGGTCACCGCGTAGGAGATGCCCACCGGCACCATGAAGGCCACGTACACCGACATGATCGCGATCTGGTGCGCCGCCAGCGACAGGCTGCCCAGGGCACCCATGCACAGCGCGGCGAAGGCGAAGAGGCCGGACTCCACCGCATAAGTGCCACCGATGGGCAGGCCCAGGCGCAGCAGCTCGCGCAGGTCGTCCAGGCGCGGGTGCAGCAGGCCATGGCGCAGGGAATAGGCGGCATAGGCCGGGTGGCGGGTCACGTGCCAGGCCAGCAGCGCTGCCATGGCGCTCATCACCAGCGCGGTGACCAGGCCGATGCCGGCCAGGCCCAGGGGCGGCAAGCCGAACCAGCCATGGATGAGCATGTAGTTGAGGGCGAAGTTGGCCAGCGCGCCGCCGATGCTGATGGCCATCACCGGCCCGGGACGGCCGATGGCGCTGGTGAAGCCGCGCAGGGCCATGAAGGTCATGTAGCCGGGCAGGGCGAACACCAGGGTGGAGAGGAAGCGCATGCCGCCTTCGATGTTGTGCGCCTCCTGGCCGAACAGGGCCAGCAGCGGGCCCAGGTTCCACAGCAGCAGCCCGGCGCCCAGGGCCAGGCCCCAGCCGAGCCACAGCCCGGCCTGGGTCAGGCGCGCCGCCCCGGCGCTGTCGCCCGCGCCATGGCGGATGGCGACCAGGTTGCCCACGGCGGCGATCACGCCGACGCAGAAGATCGAGACGAAGGAGTAGCTCGCCGCCCCCAGGCCGCCGGCGGCCAGTTCCGCCGGGCCGAGCAGGCCCATCATCACCGTGTCGGTGAAGACCATCAGCACGTTGGCCAGTTGCGCCGCGATCAGCGGACCGGCGAGGCGAAGAATGGCCAAAAGTTCGGAGCGGATCTGCTGTGGCATGAGTCTGGGTCACTTGTGGGAAGCGGAGCCCGAAAACGCATCGGGCCAGGGACGATGGATTCTCCAGCGCTTGAATCCGCGCCACAAAGGGAAAAAAATGATGCCTTCCATGACTTTGACTCATGAGTGGATGCATCATGACGCGCCGCCTGCCACCGCTCTACGCCCTGCGCGCCTTCGAAGCCGCGGCGCGCCACGCCTCCTTCACCCGTGCCGCCGAGGAGCTGGCCATCACCCAGAGCGCGGTGAGCCGCCACATCCGTACCCTGGAGGAGCACTTCGCCTGCCGCCTGTTCGAGCGCAAGGGGCGCAACCTGCAGCTCACCGAGCCGGCACGGATGATCCTGCCCGGCCTGCGCGAGGGCTTCGATTCCCTGGAGCGTGCCTGCGCCACCCTGCGGGTGGACGACAGCATCCTCTGCCTCAAGGCACCCTCGACCCTGACCATGCGCTGGCTGCTGGCCCGGCTGTCGCGCTTCCGCCTGCAGAACCCGGATGTTGAAGTGCAGCTGACCAGTGCCTGGATGGACGTCGACAAGGTCGACTTCAACCACGAGCCCTTCGACTGCGCGGTGTTGCTGAGCAGCGGCGGCTTCAGCGACGAGTGGGAAAGCGTCGAGCTGTTCGCCGAATGGCTGATCCCGGTGAGCGCGGCCTCGGCCGCCGCCGAAGGGCCCTGGGACCTGGCGCGGCTGAAGCAGGCCGAGTTGCTGCACCCGACGCCGGACCGGCGTGACTGGCGGCGCTGGTTGCAGGCGATGGGGCTGGAGCAGGACATCCCGCTCAAGGGCGGGCAGGTGTTCGACACCCTGGAGCTGGGCATCGTCGCCGCCACGCGGGGTTACGGCGTCTCCATCGGCGACCTGGTGATGGTCGCCGAGGACGTGGAGCAAGGCCGCATCGGCCTGCCCTGGCCCACGGCGGTGCCCAGTGGCGACAGCTACCACCTGGTCTGGCCCAAGGTGCGCAGCGGCCAGGACCGCCTGCGCCGCCTGCGCGACTACCTGCTGGCCGAGGTGGCGGCCATGCGCCTGCCGGCGGTGGAATTCAAACGCTAGAGCCGCGTGGCGTCCGCTTACAGATTTTTCCGGTGCTTTGGGCAGATGCGTCCTATACCTCACTAGGGCAGTCAAGTATTCTCGCCGCCCGCCGAAGGAGCCATAGAAGCTCCTCGCCAGCCTTGCCTGCAAAATACTGGAGAAACCCCATGAACCCGCCCAGGTCACGAATCGCCTGGCAGCTCGCCGCCGCCCTCGCCCTCATCCTCGTGCTGCTGATCAGCGGCAGCACGCTCTTCGCCCTGCGTTCCCTCGACCAGGCCAACATCGCGACCCGTGAAGAGCACCTGGCCAGCGAGGCACGCCTGCTCGCCGACCAGCTGAGCACCTTCCACGGCAGCCTGCGCGAGAGCACCCAGCGCCTGGCCAGCCTGTTCGAGCAGCGCTTCGCCAGTGGCGTCGCCCTGCATGCCGACGAGCGCGTGCCGGTCGCCGCGCTCAACCCGCCGGCCCTGTACCTCAACGGCCAGGCGCTGAACAACGACTTCACCCTGGTGGACGAATTCCGCCACCTCACCGCCGGCGTGGCCACGGTGTTCGTCCGTGATGGCGAGGACTTCGTGCGCATCACCACCTCGCTGAACAAGCAGGACGGCAACCGCGCCATCGGCACCGTGCTCGACCATGCCCACCCCGCCTACCAGCGCCTGCTGTCCGGGCAGAACTACGTGGGCCGCGCCCTGCTCTTCGATCGCTACTACATGACCCAGTACACGCCGGTGCGCGACAGCGGCGGCCAGGTCATCGCGGTGCTCTTCGTCGGCTTCGACTACACCGACGCGCAGAACGCCCAGTTCGCCAACCTGCAGCGCTTCCGCATCGGCAAGACCGGTTCCCTGGCGCTGATGGACGAAACCGGCAAGTGGCTGGTGACCCCGGCCGGCGTGCATCGCCCCGAGGCTATCGGCGACACCCTCGCCGCGCTTGCCCGCGAGTCCGGCCATGGCCGCTTCTGGAATGACGGTGCACAGGATTTCTTCAGCGTCGCCGTGCCTTTCGCCGACGGCCCCTGGCAGGTGGTGGCGAGCATGCCCAAGGCGGAGATCCGCGAGGTCACCTGGAGCGTCGGCAGCCAGTTGGCCTTCGGCAGCCTGCTGGCCATGGCGCTGGCGGTGGCGGCGGTGATCTGGCTGCTGCGCAGGCGCCTGCGCCCGCTGGGCGAGCTGGTGGGGCAGGCACGGGCACTGGGTGCGGGCGACCTCAGCGTGCGCCTGGATGTTTCCAGCCTCGACGAGATCGGCGAGCTGGCGCGCAGCTTCAACCAGATGGGCGAGGCGCTCTCGACCATGGTGGCGCACATCCGCAGCTCGGCGCAGCAGGTCGGCAGCCGTTCCCAGGTGCTGTCCGGGCTCTCCAGCGGCGCCTATGAAGGCATGGAGCAGCAGTCCGGCGAGATCAGCAGCATGGCCGGCGCGGTGGAGGAGTTCAGCGCCACCTCCCTGAACATCGCCGACAACATGCGCGCCACCGAGCGCCTGGCCAGTGACAACGCCCAGCAGACACGCATCGGCCAGAGCTCGATGGGCGAGGCTTCGGCGGCGCTGGAACAGATATCCACAGCCCTCAATGGCACCGCCGAAGTGATCAATACCCTCGGCCAGCGCTCCCAGGAGATCGGCGGCATCGTCGGTGTGATCACCGCCATCGCCGACCAGACCAACCTCCTGGCGCTCAACGCCGCCATCGAGGCGGCCCGGGCCGGTGAGCAGGGCCGCGGCTTCGCCGTGGTGGCGGACGAGGTGCGCAACCTGGCCGCCCGCACCCGCGAGGCGACCACCGAGATCTCCAGCATGATCGGCAGCATCCAGGACGAGACGGCCAGCGCCATCAGCACCATGGAGCACGGCAAGGCGCTGATGCAGGACGGCCTTGAGCGCAACGCCAAGGTCGCCGCCGCCCTGGCGCAGATCGCCCAGCAGAGCAGCGCCGCCGGCGAGCAGTTCGCCGCCATCACCACCGCCACCCAGGAGCAGAGCAGCACCGCGACCCTGCTCAGCAGCAACCTGCAGAGCATCGCCCTGGCCAACAGCGAGCAGCGCGAGGTGGTCGCCAACCTGGCGCAGACCGCCCAGGAGCTGGATCGCCTGGCCGAGGAGCTGCGCCAGGAAGTGGGGCGCTTCCGCTAGGCCCGCTGTCACCGCGATGAGAAAAGGCGCCCCTCGGGGCGCCTTTTTCATGGGCGGGTCGTGCCGGTGCTCAGTCTCTGCCCAGGTCTTCCAGCGAGCGGCTCAGGCTGGCGCTGGACAGCTCGCCCATGTGGCTCTTGAGCAGGCGCCCCTGGCGGTCATAGAACAGTGTGGTCGGCAGGCCGTAGGAGCCGGTCAGGGCGCCGAAGCGGTTGCTGCCGTCGATCAGCACTTCCTGCACGTCCAGGCCCTGCTCACGCAGGAAGCGTTGCACCTGCTCGCGGTTCTCGCCCTGGTTGACCAGGACGAAGCGCAGGTCGGGTCGGGCCTTCTGCGCTGCCTGCAGGGCCGGCATCTCGCGGCGACAGGGCGGGCACCAGGTGGCCCACAGGTTGACCACCAGCGGGCGGCCATCCAGTTCGCGCAGGTCGACGGGCTTGCCCGCAAGGTCGGTCAGTGCCACCTCCGGCAGTTGCCGGCCACGCTCCAGTGCCGCGATCACCGCGCTGCCGCCGCCCCAGAGCATGGCGCCCACCAGCAGTGCGATGCCCAGCGGGCGGCGCACGGCCGGCTGGCGGCGGGCACTCAGGAACCCCACCAGCGCCGCCATCGCCAGGCCGGGAAGCAGCAGGAAACCGCCATCGCGGATGTCCAGCATGCGCCAGGGTTCGGTGCGGTACTCGGCGAAGTAGAGGACGACGAAGGCAAGTCGAGCCGCCAGCACGCCGGCGAAGAGCATGGCGAACAGCACGGGCTCGGGATTGCCTCCGCGTCGGCGGCCCTGCCACCAGCCGCAGGCGAGCGCGGCGAAGAAGCCCAGGTAGAACAGGGCTTGTGCGGAGGAGATGGCCAGGGGACCGAGTTGCAGGCTGTTCATCGGGAGGACCGGGGCTGGGCGGGTGGGGCCGCAGTATGCCACCGGCCTCGGCGAGCGCCTGGGTGCAAGTGTTTCCCTGCTTTGCCGGCTCAGGGCTCCGAGGAGGGGCGGTACTGCAGTGCCTCGGCGAGGTGGTGGCGGGCGACGGCCTCGGTGTCCTCGAGGTCGGCGAGCGTGCGGGCGACCTTGATGATGCGGTGTGCGGCCCGCAGCGACAGGCCGAGGCGCTCGCAGGCACCTTCCAACCAGCGACGGTCTTCCTCGGGCAGCGGGCAATGGCGACGCAGGCCCTGGAGGTCGAGGAAGGCGTTGGCGCAGCCCTGGCGATCGAGCTGGCGCTGGCGGGCACGGGCCACGTCGGCAGCGGCGCTGGCGCTGTCCTGGCCACCGGGAAGCGGGTCGTCCAGCGACGTGGCTTCGCGGGCCACGGTCAGGTGCAGGTCGATGCGATCGAGCAGCGGGCCGGAGAGCTTGGCGCGGTAGCGCTGGATCTGTTCGGGCGTGCAGCGGCAGCGGTTTGCGCTGTCGCCCAGGTAGCCGCAGGGACAGGGGTTCATCGCGGCGACCAGTTGGAAACGCGCGGGGAAGCGCACGCGGTCGTTGGCGCGAGCGATCACGATCTCGCCGCTTTCCAGGGGCTCCCTGAGCACTTCGAGCACCTTGCGATCGAACTCGGGTAGCTCGTCCAGGAACAGCACGCCCTGATGCGCGAGGGTGATCTCGCCGGGCCTTGGCTTGCTGCCTCCCCCCACCAGGGCGGGGCCGGAGGCGCTGTGGTGCGGTTGGCGGAACGGGCGCAGGGGCCAGGCATCCAGGGGCGCGTGGCTGGCCACCGAGTGGATGGCGGCGACCTCCAGTGCTTCCTGCTCCTGCAAGGGTGGCAGCAGGCCCGGCAGGCGGCTGGCGAGCAGCGTCTTGCCGGTGCCCGGCGGCCCGGAAAGCAGGAGGTTGTGAGCCCCCGCCGCCGCCACCAGCAGGGCACGCTTGGCCGCGACCTGGCCTTGCACCTCGATCAGGTCGGGGTAGGAGGCCGCCTGGTCGGGCAGGCCGGCGGAGACGAAGGGTTCGAGGGGCGCCTGCCCGTTCAGGTGCGCGGCCAGCTCCAGCAGGTGGCTGATGGCGATTACCCGCAGGCCGCTGGCGAGGCTGGCTTCCTCGGCGTTTTCCCGTGGCACCACCAGGGTGCGTCCGGCGGTGCGTGCGGCGAGCGCGGCCGGCAGCACGCCCTGGACCGGGCGCACGGCGCCGGAGAGGGCCAGCTCGCCCAGGCACTCGAGCGATTCCAGGCTGGAGGCCGGCACCTGGCCGCTGGCGGCGAGGATGCCGAGCGCGACGGCGAGGTCGAAGCGACCTCCGTCCTTGGGCAGGTCGGCTGGGGCGAGGTTGAGGGTCATGGAATATGTAGCCTATAGAAATGAGCAATATGCCTAGAGAGCAGAATTTTCGGGATTTCTAGGCTATAGATATAACTTCGTGCGAGCAAAGCTAATGGACAAAGCTGTGCAAATTATTAGCAACAACAATGTGTACGGCCGGATCTATCAACGCGCGGCCGACGTGACTGAGCCTCTCCGAGCGGTGCCGAGGATTAGCTGGGTAACGAGCGTGTTAACCACACTTGCGGATCTTAGTATTCTGAAGCCAATTCACTCGAAGTCTGCAATGGCAGTAAATGCATTGGCTAGATTTGTTGTCACATGCGGGAAGTCGAATGAAATTATCAATCTTCCAGCGAAAAGCCTAACTAACTCAAAGATTTATGAGTTCATGTGTGGTTTCGAGACTTTCCTAGAATCTGAAGACCAATCAGAAAATGCCAAAAACACAGCCAGTGTAGAGACCTTGAGGCTGATATTGGTTGGTCTTGAGAATTTCAAGACAAAGGAAGTTCTTCACAGGAAGGCGATCAATTTCAGATCCAGATTTGCTCAAGGAAAATTTAATACGGGCTTGATAAGCGATGTGGGAGATATAAAAGGGCTCGGGGTAGATTTTGTGCCGGTTGGAGCGATATCTCACGAGTCATTTTTAGAACTGTATAAAGAAATAAAGTCGAGAATAGATCAGGACTTGGATCACATAATCGATTGCTGCGTAAGTGATATACAACGATTTGCAAATGTCAGAAAGGAAATGTCCAGGCTGGCAAAAACTCATGTTGAACAGGATGTAGTCGCATTCATCAGAAAATGTATATCCCAGCCAAAAGGCATCAAGAAAGAGGATATGGAGCGCTACGAGTCAATATCGGCAGAGTTAATCTTGGCCGCACATATACAAATATTAGATGGAATGACGGCTGACAAATCAATATTAAGAAAGGAAGCATATTTTAACAAGCTCGACAGGGCGGTAGAAGAAGTCTTTGGGGACATGTCTGGATATTTTGCGTCAGCAAGATCAACGCTGGAGAGTCGCTATAGATGCACTGGGCAGGAACTATTATCAATCTTTATTTTACTGCTCTGTCACACTGGCTGGAATCCTGGGGGGTTAATCGGAATGACCCGGGACCGGATGGAAAAGAGTGGTTCTACTTGGGAGGTTCAAGGTTTCAAAAGTAAGACAGATGACGATACCCCAGTGGAATACTTAGGGAAGGAACATGCTGGTGCTAATGAGGCATTGTCAGCGCTGGATTGGCATCACAAGAGAATGGTCACTGATCATATCATTAAAGACCAAACCCTTTGGTACACCTCATTTGTCCCTGGAGGTGAAGTTAAGCCGAATGTTGGGATAGTCCCCAAGTCATTGTTCTTTAGGCGCCACAACTTACCAAAATTTAAATTAATTCAAATTCGTAATCAGGTTCTTGAGAAAAATCGGCTGGAAGGGCGAAGCCTCGAACAGGTACGGCGTAAGGCTGGCCATAAAGACGCCCAAACTACTGTAAGCTATCTCGACAATCTAGTTAATAGGCGAATGTATTCTTCCATTAATTTTGAGTTCTCTCGTCGATTAGAGGAGACCGTAATATTTCGACTTCAAGAAGTGGGGAAGCTCGGCGATATAGATTGTGACAAGGGTCTGGTTCGTGAATCGCTGTTAATGCCTATCGGTGATGGCTCATATTGTACTAATCCTAAGACAGCTCCGGACTCCGCCATTATTAATGATGGACTATGTTCGGCCTTAACTTGCCACGTAGGAGAAGGCTGTCCTAATCGTAGGATAGTTATCGATAATAGTAGTTTGGAATCTTTAATTAGGAAAAGAAAGTACTATATTGATAATTGGGCTCGCCTAGAGTCAAATAATCCCTCGGCCTTTAGAGAGTTTCATTGGGAAAGTATGTTGTTTGTTTTTGGGCTCTATCACTACATTTTCAACTCATCCTATAGGGTTTATATTGAAAATCTGGAAGAGAGGATGATGCTGTGAATGTCTCAATGCCAGGTTTTTCTTTACATGTAAAAAATGCATTTGAGGGATTTCCTCTACATGATGATTTGGCTGTCTTGGCGCCAGGTATCATTGGCGTTAAGCGTTGGGATGTTAGGGCCGACGAAGAGTGGCGGCTCTATGATAAATATGTTTTTTCGGACTATTGGCTTCCGGCGAATAGTTTGTATCCGGCCCCGCAATGTCTACTAGATCGTGACGAATTTGTAGTGGCTGGAATTTATTTAATTGATGCTTACTTAAAGAGATCAGCTAGCAAGAAGACAGGGGCTCTAAGGGTAAGGTGGCAGTTTAAGGTATTTGTTAAGTTCCTTGAGTACATCTGGATTAATGATATTTACTCATTGAAGGATGTGTCTAGAGAGTTAACGGATGAGCTGGCTATCCAGCTTTCCGAAGAGGGTTGGATAAATGCGCTAGGGATTAAAGGACGTGTTGCGGATTATTATTACGATTTGGTCGGAAAGTATGGGGAAAATCATGCTCGTGAAGTCGCTTCAGGAATGCGTGGCGAAAGTATTCGGCGCAGTTTGTCCACAAATTTGGAGTCTAAAGAAATAGGGAAAAGTATACGATATTTGAATGAGTTTGCCTTCTGGGAAAGTGAAAATGAAGGTCTGCGAGAAGAGATTTTACCGAGCGGCAAAGATGTAAAGTTTGGAAGTTCTATGCTTAGACAAACGTTAGGCGCCATTAATAGACTTTTTCATCTTCCTCGAGGATACGGCTTGCCCATTTATCCATATGAGAGTGTTAATGATCTGGCCAGAAGGCTGTCTGGTAATTCAGGGCGTACAAAAAATGTCAGCCCTTCGACGGCAGCTAAACTCTTTACCGCGTCATTTGAGATTGTATATGGCGTGTCTGAAGATATTCTCCGCCTTCTATCCGAGGTGTGTGATGCGGTTATTGATAACCATGCCGAGGAACGGGATGTTTTAGGGTATAACCTGAAAGATCTCGTCGCTGACTCAAAGTACGCAGAGTCTATATACCAAAAGACTGGTATTCGGCTAGATAATTTAGATTCAGTTCTTGAGCTCCGAGGTCTTAGGTCTTGTATTCAGCTTTTGATGTGTGCGTGTTTTTTGATTATTGCCGTATGTAATGCGCGACGGCGAGATGAGGTTGAGCATCGAAAGTTTGGGTTGCATCGTTCGTGCGCGAAGGTAATTAATGAGGAGCTGGGGATTTATTTTTCTGTATTTTATATAGAGAAAAGTATCCAGGGCTATCATGGGTTCTATATAAACAAATCAACATATAAGTGCATTCGTATTTTGGAGCGAATGCAGAATGCTTATCGTCGAGTTGACTTGGCTCTCGGTCGTGATGTCAATCCAGTACCTCCTTTGGAGCAATCGTTATTCTCTTATCGGAGACTCAGTCGAATAGAAGGGGTCGGTAAAAAGAATTGTTGGTTTAGTTTTTCAGACGTCCATCGTACTTATGTTAAGCATTTTCTCAGATTTGCTTTGAAGGGTGATCAGGTTCCAGATATATCTGCGCATATGTTCAGGCGATTATATGGATTGATATTTATGTATCGTCATGAGATTCCGGAGTTGCAGGCGCTATCCTACCAATATATGCATGATAGCCTTTCGTCAACGCTTATTTATGTGACTGATGCTCATGTTAAATCTGACCTAGAGTCTATAGGTTATCTATATGGCGACGCTTCTGCTCGGATAGAGGTTCATGATAGTCACGTTTCAGATATTGAGTCAGATCTAAGAGAAATCGGTAGGGAAAGAATTGAAGAGATTGTCAGTTGTGTTCTCACTGGTGTAGACGGTGCAGGTGGTTTCTCGAAGTTCCTAAAAATTGCCTATCGCCGATATCAAAAGTCTGTGGAGTTTAAAGATCTGTCTTTGGCTGATGGCTCAGAATATATCGCGTCTAAAGTTGTTGGTCGAGGGCATTTCCCCCGCCCTTATCGACACAGTATATGTATGGCAGGTAGTGTAAGAAGTTCTCGTTTGGCAAATTGCAGTGCGAAGAAAAAAGGGGAAGGAATCCATCCTGAGTTAGCTTGCCCTTCGGTTTGCAGTGGCTGCCCTTTTCAATATATGAACAGGCGGCATCTTGATAATCTCATCCACGATCATGAGATCATGGAGAAAGAGTTGAAGTCACTTCTGCCGGGATCTGTCCAGTATGATAATTTACAGCGGGATCTTGTTTATCTGAATGAGATTATCGTTGGGATTAAAGAAGAGATTGGCGATGGAAAGTAGAGGGCAAATCAATAAGCGCGCTGCTTTGAGTAATATTCTGTTAAAGAAAGATATCTTGTTGTCTTGGAAGGAAAATGGCATTCCCGGCGCTAGCAGCGAAATGACCAGTTCAGATTGTTTGGAATATTTCCCTAGGTCAATAAGGCAGTTTAATGCCTGGGATTTATCTAAAAATAGCGATGTTGTTCGTAACCTGTTTCCAGGTGTGAAGCGTAATGCTAATGATACCCTTAATAACTACCCGTCTATCAGGCTGGAGATCTCTGGTCTGCTAAGATCACTAAGATCAATGTCTTCGTTGAAAAGAGGCAAGCCTGAGCGGTTGGTCGATAAGCAGAAGCAGATAGACGAGTCGCGATCTTATATCTCGCTTTTGGAGCGTGAATTAATTCAGATTAGACTTGAGCGATCTGATTTGGTTTCTCAGCTTAAAAAGGTCAAGTCGCGTGATGCATCTATTGTTGGCGAGCTAAAGTCTGTAGTTTCGCGGTTGGAGTCGGAAGTTGGTCATCTGAAGAGAGAGAATTCTGACCTGATTGCAACCCTGGCAAAAATTGCTCCTTTGCGGGAGGTTTAGACTTGAGTGTAAGGATCAAGCTGTCTTGGGTGAGGTATGATGGCTTAAGTTATGCTGTTGCCCGTGATGAAAACAGCAAGCGACTATTTTTGGAGATTACAGATTACTCTGTATATCTCTCTAAGATACGCCGATTTAGCTCGGTAACAGTTGAGAGTGAGATGTATCATGTCAGTACATTTCTGCTGTATTTGTTTGGTCTGGGTAAGCAGGTTTCTGAAGTTAACGACATTTCTCTTAGAGAGTTTAGGGATTCCGAACTCAAGAGGCTGACGATATCCGGGAACGGCTCATCTCCTGAAAGAGTGTATATGAGGACGGTCAATGCTAGATTGAGACGAGTCTATCGTTTCTTAATGTGGTACCAAGATTTCAACCTTGGGGTGTCGGGGCTTATCGGTCCTCATGGAGCCGTGACTTGTTATTATTCAATGGGGGCATCGGGCGAAAGCCAAAGAAGCAAAAATGTATATCCACTATTGCTGGTGTCGTCAGGGTCGTCAAGTCGCCATCGCTTAAATTTCGTGGCAACCGAAGAGCATCTAAGAAAGCTTAGGACATATTTTGCCAAAAGATTTGATGGTTATCTTAGGCATAGGAATCTTTTATTGATTGAAGTGGCGAACGTTGTTGGTCTTCGGCGAGGCTCAATTAATTCATTAACTTGTTCTCTTTTTCTGGATTCGGTTGCTCAGAGCGAAGGGATTGATGATGCGCGCTTAGTTCCGCCTTCTCAAAAATTTGGATATCAGAATGAGTACGAGTTTCCATTCACTTTGGTATCTAATGTCTTACAGTTTATTAGTGGTCCCCTTAAAGAGTTCAAGGAGGATTTGGGTATCACTGACAAAGTGACAAAAGACAGGATTTTTCTTTCATCGAAAACTGGCAAGCCTTTGACCGATCGTGCCATCACCGACATTTTTAGCAAGGCCTTACGAGAGATTGGTGTTTCGTCTGGATCAATTCATGGTTTGAGACGCAAATACGCCAACGATGAAATCGACAAAGAAATTAACTACCGGATCGAAAAGGGTTTAGACACTTCTGTAGCTTCGATTTGTGCGGCAGTGTCCTTCAGGCTGGGGCACGCTTCCCCTGAGTCACTTCACCCTTATGTTTCTGCTCGACTACAGCGGCGTATGAAGGTCGAAAGTCCTGAACAGAAAATCGCTCGCCTTGAGAAAGAGCTGGCGGAGACGCGTCGAGAGTTGGCAGAGCGTTCACCTCTTACCCCATTCAAGTAATCGTACTAAGCGGGATAACACCCGCCTTTCTTACCTTGTCGGATGACCTGTACTCGTGAGGCAGGTGTGCCAGTGCAGGCCGGTCAGGCGACTGACATGGCTGATCGGCAAGAGCTGCAACAGGCCTTCGAGCCAGACCTGCAAGCGTCGCGTCAGGCGTGCGGCCGGCAGCAACCAGTCGATCCGCTCAGTCACGCGTCCACAGCTCAGGCAGTCGACGCGGCGCACGGGCAACTGCAGGACAACACGCTGATCCAGCAGGTCACGCTCACGCACCTGGCGTAGGCGCCGTTCGTGGATCAACGGACTGGACTGGCCACAGCGGCCACACTGGGGTAGCCGGTTGGCCTGGGGCTCCAGCTCAATCAGCAGGGTGTTTTCAGCGGCGGGGCGGCAGGCGACGACTTCGTAGCCTGGCTACAAAGCGGCAAGATCAATAGGATGCACGGGGACAGTAGCGACTGGGGGTTGGTGTGTTTGGCGACTGCCAATCTACCCATTTCCCTGACTGTCAACTCGCTCTTTCCCCTGACTCCGCGAAGAACCGGAAAATTGGCAAAAGGCGCTCCGTTGCGCAGTGCCCTCGGTTACCCCCTTTAATACGAACACGAGGACTGCCCGATGACAGAGATCCATGAAGACACCATTTGCGATGTATGCGCTACCACTACAAGGGTGCCGGGATACGGCGAGCAGTTCGGGACGCTCCAGGCGCTCTGGGGCTATGGCGCAGGGCATGATGGCGAACGCTATCGAGTCAACCTATGTGAAAGTTGCTTTTTCGCGGCGCTAGCGTTTATGAAGCAGGAGCGCCGCACGCAGAATCTGTTCAGCGATGAGCAGCCCTGCGAGCAACGCCCATTCGGACTAGTTGCCCGTGATGACTACTTTGGCGATTCGTAGCCATATCGCATAGATGAGTTTGTTGGCTCCCCAGCATCGAGCTCAGGCCATGTCAGCACGACTTCTCGCTACAATGGCGTCACCCGCAATCGTCTAGGGATCTAGCTTGACTGACACAAAACTCACTGAAGTCGAGATGCGGCGCGCACTCGGTCTCGATCCCGCTCCATCAGAATCGAAGCAGCCAATACCCAAACAGCACTCCACCTTCACACTCGTTGAATTGAGCGTGCGCAAGAGCGGTGGCTCGCCGTTCCGGTTCGAGCACCGCTCCCGCTCCATCAGTACTCTCGCTGCCCAACTCGAGGCCGAGAATGCAGCACGGGAGAAAGGGTATGAGGTCTGGGTCGTGTTGGATATCAGGCAGGTTTCATCATAGAGCCTCGACAGTCGCCAGTCAGTCCAGCCTCGCTGATTGCTCTGGGGCAATGAGCGCTTGAGTCAACTAGAGCGAGTCAGTTCGCACTCGGGCAGCTCTTGGCGGGCACCTGTCTCTTCCAGGGTAGGCCGCCAATAGCCCTTACGTTACCGTCCATAACTGATCAATCCGCGTCGTATAGCTCGGACTCATCATCTCTCGCCGCATGCCCCAGTCCGGATTCGCCGGCACTCCTGCAGGCCGCATGGTTCCACGCCCCCATCGGGCATTGATCGCATCCATCACCCCCATCACTCGCTCGGCAGCCACCGGCGGTGTCGCGACGAACAGGTCATCGGTGAACTCGCCACGCTGGCGCAGATCGAGCAACAGGATCTCCGCCTTACTGAATGCAAAGCCGGCCCGGAAGATCAGTTCCAGCCCCGCGGAGGCGGCTTTGGTAATCAGTCGGGTATCGTCGGTCGGATAGGGCAACTCACAGATAATGCCCTTGGTGAACTTCGGCTCGTCCGGGTTGAACATGCCAGTACGAATGCTGATCCGTACCTTCATGCACAGGGAGTGCTGCGCGCGCAGCTTTTCACAAGCCCGAGCGGTGTAGGAGGCGACCGCTTCGCGGATCGGCGGCAGTTCATGTAAACGCTTGCCGAACATCCGGCTGCAGCAGATCTCTTGCTTCGGCGGTACTTGCTCCTCGAGCGCCAGGCAGGAAGTGCCACGCAGCTCACGGGCCGTCTTCTCCACCACTACCGAGAACTTGCTGCGCAGTGTCCAGGCGTCAGCCTGGGCAAGATCCCAGGCAGTACGAATGTTCATGTCGGCCAGGTGGGCGGTCATTTGCCGGCCGATGCCCCAGACCTCGCTGACATCCATCACCCTCAGCAGCTTGTCGCGCTTTTCGGGCTGGCGGATATCCACAACGCCACCGGTCTGCCGCTGCCATTGCTTCGCCGCACGATTGGCCAGCTTGGCCAAGGTCTTGGTCTGGGCAATGCCCACCCCCACCGGGATGCCTGTGCAGCGCAGCACCCGTGCACGCATTTCCCGCCCCAGCCTCTCCAAGCTGCCAGGCATACCGGTCAGGTCGGCGAACGCTTCATCGATGTAAAGGAAAGAAGAGCAGCTATGGACATGAGCCAATTGCGAAATTGCACTCATCTGACCAGGCAATTGCATTGATGCTGACCACCCGCTTGCATCCGACTTGACCAGCGGGCGGCAGAGACGCGGAGGCAGATTCCGCCCCGTTGCTGCCGGTAGCGATAGGCAACAACCGGCCAAAAGCAGACACCAGATCCACGCAGGGTCAATGATCTTACCTGGTAGAGCTCTCAGCCGAGGGGTGACAGCTAATGTGCCTGCATAGGCGCGCAGTTTTGCCCTATTTCTAGTTTCCCGCTCAAACCCAGCGTCTCACCCGCGAGCAGTAATGGGTGAACTCGTCACCGAACAGTCTGGTTAGTGCCCGCTCCTCAGGAGCAATCTGGAAACGGTTCATATACAGCACGAAGGCGACTACCCCGAACACTACCAGGGGCGAGGCTAGGGCCAGAGACCAGGCTGCTAGTGTGGTAGCGAAACCGAGATACATGGGATTGCGGGTGTATTGGTAAATACCGTTGTCGACCAAAGCGGAAGCATTTTCCGGGCGAAGCGGGTTGACGGTGGTGCGAGCACGATGGAAAGACAGAACGCCCGCAAGGCATACGATGACGCCTAGCAGTAGCACTGGCAAAGCGAGGCTTACGCGCCAGCCAAATGTCAGCTCGAAGCCTGGAAAGTATCGAGAGCACACCCCCATCAGCACACCGATGAGGGTCGCTACCAGAGGAGGCGGAACACGATTCTCTAGCGCACTCATGGCATCAGTTCCTGGCCTTAGCTACTTCACTGCTTACCAGTTGGCGAAGTGGATCTAGTCCAAATTCGTCCAGCGGTCGGCCATTGACGAAGAAAGTAGGAGTGCCTTGGACGCCCACTGCTTTTACGTCCTGCATGTCCACCTTCAGCACTGCGTCGACAGCGGGCGTGTACATTTCTGCGCGTGCTTTCTCGACGTCTAGGCCGACTCGCTCGGCGACGACCCAGGCCTCTTGTGCTTTAGGGTCGTCATGCCAGCCAGGCTGCGCCTCAAGAACAGCTTCCAGCACCTGCCCAAATAAATTCTGCTTACGCGACGCCTCCAGTAGGCGTGCAACTTCCTCAGAACCCTGGTGGAACAGAACGTAGCGCAGCACTAGGCGCACGTCGGTGGGGTT
Organism: Pseudomonas sp. No.21; assembly: GCF_054558415.1. Taxonomy (NCBI): domain Bacteria; kingdom Pseudomonadati; phylum Pseudomonadota; class Gammaproteobacteria; order Pseudomonadales; family Pseudomonadaceae; genus Pseudomonas; species Pseudomonas sp. No.21. Next base: position 364,162 of record NZ_BAAJNO010000005.1, on the reverse strand, counting down.
CTCTGCGAGGATCTTCTTCACGTGCGGGTAGAAGGCCCGGCACGCCTCGCATGACGGATCAAAGAACTCGACTATGGTCACCGGTGCTTGGGCAGGTCCGAATACTGGCGAGTGGAATCGAACCAAGTTACTGCTGTTCGCTGAGGCTATAGGTGCGGATTGTGTCGGAGTTGTTTCGGTCTGCAGCGATTTAGGCGGTTTAGATGGCGAGTACATGTAAGCAGCGGCACCGAAGATAGCCAGGATCACCACGCTGATGATCAGAACTAGAGGGCGGCGGTTCATTGGAGAGTTCTCCGGCGGATAACGATGAGTAGGATGCTGATTAGAGAGAACGCGAACAGGGCTAGCGCAGGCAGCGGTATTCCGCCGAAGATGGTCATGTCGGCTCCCGAGCAGGACGGGCCAGTAGCTGTGCACGGTTGAATAGGCTGGGGAATCAGTCCGGCATAGAGCAGCGTATGGGCTAAGGCCAACACTGCGCCAATTACGGCCAGCGGCAAGGCGTAGCGCCAAATGGCATAGTCTGAGTGATAGCAGGCGAAAGCCAGAATCACGGCCAGAGGAAACATGCAGGAGCGCTGAAACCAGCACAGCACGCACGGAGCCTGTCCCATTACCTCACCAATGAACAGTGCCGAGAGGCTCGACATGAGAGCGACCAGCCATGTGAGCAGCAGAAGATTCCAGCTGCCGACGGCAGGTAGACGGTTCATGTAATTTCCTTATTTGCTCGATGGGCGCTAATGCCATGCAGGTGATGGGCAGCGTGTGGCCGCCGGCGAATGTAGTGTCGACTTAACAACCTTCGTCGCCAAGAAAAGAACTGCAACGCCAAATTGCTTGCTGTGTGGGTAGAGGCTTCGGACAGGGCAGATTCATAGCGCAGTTGAATCGGTTGCCTAGCTATGTTTGATCAGCTTGCTTTTCGGCAGGGAAGCCGGTTGCTCAAGCAAGCTGTTCGTGTGCGTATGGCTGTGAGAATGCGGTTTCTGGAAACGAAAGGGGCCGCATTCGCGGCCCCTTGTGCATGCTGCAACTAGCTTATTGAAGCCAGCTTTCTACCTTCTCTGCGCCGTACTGCTCTTTCCAAGCCTTCAGCACCTTGTGGTTGCCACCCTTGGTTTCAACCACTTCACCGTTATTCGGATTTTTGTAGCGTTTCAAGGCTCGCACGCGTCGAGCACCTTTGACTGGAGCGACAGCGCTTTTGCTGGCATTTGGGTCCAGCAGGTTAATTACGTTGCGCAGGGAGTATCCATACTCGTTCAGGAGTGCGCGTAGCTTGGCTTCAAACTCTATTTCCTTCTTGAGCTTTTCATCACTCTTGAGTACCTCCAGGCGCTTCTGCTGCTCGGCGATTTTGGCTTCGAGGGCCTTGAATTCTGCGATGATCGACATATGGGGTCTCTGTATTTGAGTCGCGTTTATAGAGTCGAGCTCAATTAAAGCTTAATACTCTCAGGAATCCAAGACCGCAACCTACACGCTCTAATAATTCATGTCATGGCAAGCCGATCTGTGCTTGAAGCAACAAAGGGCGCCGAAGCGCCCTTTGCTGAATGGCAGCAAGCTTAGAACACGTACTGCATCCGCATTACCACACCATCACCACTGTCATCACCTGCTTCGTTGTTGACGTTATCGGTGCTTGCTTTTACGTAGTTTGCACTGACCTTCACTGCTTCGTTGGCATACCAGTTAACACCTAAAGTGTGGGATTTACCCTCGGTATCGCCTACTTGGCGTACGGCGGTGCTAACAGTGAAATTGTCATCTTCAACAGTGAAGGAGTCGTAGCGATAGAAGATCTCCCAGGCACCAACCTGTTTGTTTGATGGTTTAATAGAGTCAAACTTTGCGCCGTCTAGCTTGTAAATACGCGGTTCGCCTGTGAGGGTGTAAGCGACTTGGGCGTAGTAGCCATCTACATTAATGTCTTGGGCTGCAGCATCTGCCTTGATAGTGCGGCGTAGATATTCACCTTGCACAGAGAAGGCATCCATTGCCCATGCACCTTCTACGCCCCAAACAGAATCGTCCTCCCACAAGCCTTCTGTGGCAGTGGCCCCACCAAAGAGCGAGCGCGTACCATTATTGCCTGCGCTATTACCGCCGTTGGTTTCGACCCCACGAATACCCATGCGGGAGCGGATGCGGGTATCGACGGCCGCGTCCTGCAGGTCTCGATATGCGTACTGCAAGCCGAAGTGCAGCACATCACCTGGTTGGTTTAGGGGGGCAAATACACCGCGGACGTTGTAGCGTTTAACACTATCGCCATCGGTATCGTTGTTGTTCTCGCTGAATAGGCTGCCAGATAGATAGGTCATGCTGCTTACGACGGAAGAAGCCTGAATACCCATGCCCGAGTTGTCGTTGATCCACTCCGCTGCATCGTAAGAAAGGTTGCGCTCAAGAGCGGTCGTCCATTTCGAGCTTGTGGCTTTCTCCAGACCAAAATCGGTGTAGAAGCGGCCGAATCGCAGATTGATGGGGCTGAAGCCTGTGTAAGTTACGCTGGCCTCGTCGAAGTAACCCGAGCTGTCATTGCCCGTGTTTCGAGACATGTCGTAGTTAATTTGGTACTTCCAATCCTTGTAGGCAGTACCACCCAGCTCCAAGAATGCCCGACGGATGTACGCGCCATCTGCAGAGTTTCCATTGCGGGTGTAGTAGCCATCGAACATCCCGTAATCAGCTTGGAGTCGGCCGCCAAGCTTGAAACTGAATTCCTTGTCAGTGGTAGCGGCTTCTAGGCCACCCTTGGTCTTGATCACAAGGTCTGCACCGTCGGTAGTGACTGTTCCTGCCGTAGCAATAGCAGCAGTGCTGCTAAGCAGAAGACCTATTGTGATTCGGTTAAGGCTCTTGAGATTTTTGACTGGATTGAACATGCACTTCTCCTCAGAAAACGCTTGGTTTTGGTTGGCGTGGAGAAGGTTCTAAGTGCTGTATTGCTGTTTTTGTTTAATTTGATGACGGTTATGTTTCGGTGAGGCGGAAGATGCCTGCGCCCTTAGTGATTCCTGATATAGCTACTGCGGCGGATACAGAGGCGATTATTTCAGAATGATGTCGTTTCTGTGTTTGCTAGTGGCTAGCTGGTCGTTTGCCCAAGTCAATCAAACCAATCTTGACTTTCTGCGAAAGCGTTGAGAATGATTTTAACTGCATCTTGGACCTCATTCCGCTTGGAGGCTATTGGGGTTGTAGATATCCAAGCTGATCTTTGCATTTTCTTTTCGAAGATGTTTTTCAAAGGGTGTAATTTCTTGTCTAGCATGGATGCGTACTCGGGAAGTAGTCCAATGGATGGTGAGTTCTTGATGAGCTCTCTAACTAGCTCATGCTTAGGGGTAAACGTAATAGATGCTTTGCGCTGAGTAACTAATGTATTCCACGGCGTGAAAGCATCTACAGCTAGATTGATCTGCTGCTGCACCAACATGTAGTCGTCAAGAGCGCCTATGTTGGATGGATGACGTTTTTCTGCCGAGTATCTTGTCGCAATATGCGGGAAGTAAGTAATTGTGCCAAGCAAATTGGGTTTCGTCATGGCGAAACCAGGGTCTGGGCGCCCCTCACCTTTATCCGAGAACCAAATCATTATGTCAGCCTGCTCTATGCCAGGGCCTTCTAGTGGTGAAAGCTCTACCCGCAAGGCGCCATTTTTACGAATAAAGGCAATTAGATTTCTGGCTAAGACGTCATGCAGTAATGACTCTGGAGCTGCGATTCGTAAAGGTAAGCTGACCTGGGGTATAGAGGGGCGCAGGTCTCCATATTTTTGCGCTAGGTCTTGATGCAGGTGCGCACCTGCAGTGGTTAACCGAAGTGCACGGTCTTGCAAATAAAAAAGGGGCTCGCCAACGTCACTCTCTAGCTGCTTAATTTGCCTTCTTAATACAGTGGCCTGGATGTTCAAAGACCTTGCGGCCTGCCGGAAACAAGCGCATCGAACTGTGGTCGAAAGCGCTATGGCAAGTTCGTGGCTGATAATTTTCTTTTCAAGCATGCGTGGTGGCCTATAAGAATGGCCCCCAACGATGGGCAAACCAACGTTTTGAAATTGGGGCAGGTTAAATGGGTGTTCTCAGTGCGTTGAGAATACCCAGTCGAACCTGTCAGCAAGGTCGCAGCAGAATTACTAATTCGTAAGGTTTGAAAAACTAGCTGTTGGTAGTAAATATGCTGAGGAGTGGTATTCGTAAGTCGTGGATGCACCAATGTGAAACAGGCGGAGCCTTGTACTGATCTGCCGCGAGTGGAAGCATAATCAGAAGTGCCAGCATGGCTTTCTTCATGGTGGTATTCGTATGGGGGCAGAGTTAGGTATTTAGCCTGAATGATTGTCCTTAATCATTCTTCTTCTGCTGAAAGTCTAAGTGGAACTGGGTGAATCCATTCTCGCTGACGCTCACTCCAGCAGCGCCCTGATGCAGGCTCATAATTGAGCGCACGATGGCTAGTCCCAGGCCGGTTCCCCCTTCGCTTCGAGCTCTGCTCTTGTCGACTCGATAGAATCGCTCGAAAAGATGGGGAATATGCTCAGACGCAATGCCTAAGCCTGGATTTTCCACGCTTAACCGGAAGCCAGAGGGAAGCGTCTCAACGCGCATTGCGACGGTGCTTCCGGCAGGGCAGTAGCGAATAGCATTCGAAAGAAGATTGGAGATGGCACGCTGGATCATCAGACGGTTACCTCTAACTGATCCCTGGCCGCTAACGGTGATTTGAACGTCCTTCTCTTCGGCGGTCAGCAGGAAGAGATCCTTGACCCGCTCCAGTTCATCCTGCAGGCAGACCGTTTCGAAATGCACGAGCGCAGCTGGGTGACTGACCTGAGCTAGAAAAAGCATGTCCGAAACAATTCGCGTGACGCGGTCCAGCTCTTCCGTACAGCACTCAAGCACCTCTCGGTACTCGTCGGAGGTTCTTCCTCGTGAGAGTGCAACTTGGGCTTTACCCATGAGGTTTGCGATAGGTGACCGCAGCTCATGCGCTAAGTCATCAGAGAACTGAGAGAGTTGCTGCACGCCATTATCCAGCCGATGGAGCATGAAGTTGATGCCATCAGCGAGCTGATGCAGCTCCGACGGGAGTCCTTCTGTGGGGAGGCGATGCTCCATGTTGTCAGTGGATATTCTGGCTGCGACTTTCAAAAAGCTGGTTAGTGGTCGTAGTCCCTGGCGGACCGTGATCCAGGACACCGTGAGAATCACCAACAGAATGAGGGGGGATGCCGCTAGGCCCCATTTCAACAATGCGCTCAGAAGTTGCTGATCTGAGGATCGGTCGACTGTCAGATAAGTCGTGAGAGATGTCCCGTCCTTCAGTTGTGTGGTTTTGGCTCCAGTGAGCATCAGGCGATTATGCCCGTCCTGCCACTCCCGGAGCACCAACCCTGGATTTGACGGAGCGACACCTGGCTGGAACTGCTTAGGCTGAGGGCCAACAGTCAGCACCGGTGAGTAGAGGTGATTGGGCTGTGCGATGTACACATAGAGGTTGGAATGCCCCATTGCCAGCTCTATCAACGTATGTGAGCGTGCTTTCACATCCGGGATATCAGCTGAGGCAGCAAGGCTATGCGAGAAGCTGGTCATCTTTGACTCAAGCGCTGCTTTAGCAATGCGATCGAGCCCTTGGGACAGCATGAAATAGCCAAAGGCCGAAAACACCGCTACTAGGGCGAGGCTCATGAGGCCAACCTTAAGGCCCAGGTGAGTGGCCAGGCTGTTTCTATTCATGAGCGATCCTCGAGCACATACCCCACGCCGCGCAGGGTATGGATGAGCTTTGAGTCGAATGGGTCATCGATCTTCGCGCGAAGACGTCTGATCGACACGTCGATGACATTGGTGTCGCAGTCGAAGTTCATATCCCACACAAGGGAGATGATCTGGGAGCGAGTCAGCACCTCGCCGCTCCTACTCATAAGCAAGTGTAGAAGGGCGAACTCTTTGGTCGTGAGATCGATGCGATGCTTTCCACGGTATGCACGGTGCCGGCCTGGATCAAGCTCAAGGTCGGCAACGTGCAGGGTGTTGCTTTCAACCAGTTCATCTCCCCTGCGTAGCAGTGAGCGAACTCGGGCTAGAAACTCTGGAAATTCGAAGGGCTTGACCAAGTAGTCGTCAGCTCCGGCATCAAGTCCTTTTAGCTTGTCGACGAGCCGTCCTCTGCCAGTCAACATCATAATGCGGACGCGGCTTGTTTTGCGAATGGACTCTAAGACCCCCCAGCCATCAATGCTGGGCAGATTTACATCGAGTATTACTAGCCCATAAGTGTTGTGATTGAACAGGTGCAGAGCATCAACACCATTGCTAGCTCTATCTACAACATACCCACTCTCTGTAAGGCCCTGTTGAAGGTACTCGGCAGTTTTTGTCTCGTCTTCGACGACTAGTACTCGCATTTTATGGCGGTTACCTAATGAGTTGCTTTGTGCGTGGAACTACTAGGTGCCGATGCTTATATCTTTTATCGGTCGGCTTTCCCTATTCATATGGGGCGCCATTCTAACCCGCACTTTTCAATCGCGGTGAAAGCCTACAAATTTGTAATTTCTCTGTAAGGTACGTGATATATGGCCCCGGGTTTTATCGCGCGAGGACATGAGAAATCTTTCGAGCGGCTAGTTAATCATGAAATTTTCACGTCTCGCTCAATAGAGTTCCGCCTCATTTAAGCGTCGATCTTGAAAGGTGAGAAATGGAAAATTTATTTATGCTGATGGTGTTGCTAGGCGGGCCAGCAGGCACTACTGAGGATCCTTCTGGCAAGTCTTCTGCTGTCATGCAGCAGGGCAACCCAGTCGTAGTCGGGCCCGAAAAACGGCAGGTGGAGCAGAGTTTACGTACTCGCCATCATGCACAAGATCGGTGTGGGACAAGCAAGGTCCAGCACGGCTGATGGCCTTGCAATCCTAGCAGCCAAATGTGAGCGCCATGAGTGGGGGGGCTTCAATCTGTCAAAATTGTAATTCTTCAATCATCTTGCAGTTAGCTTCAGGCAGTAAGGATAGAGCCGCAGCCGTTATACCTATAACTAGATTTGGCTGCCCTATCGACAAGAACTGCCAGAACCAATGGAGCTACCATGAACGCCAAAGCTAAGCTTTCGCTTGCTGTCTTCTCCGCAATTTGCGGGATGAGTCCTGTTGCCTTTGCTGAAGAGCAGAAGGAAGGCTTTATCGAAGGAAGCAGTTTCAATATCTTGAATCGTACCTTCTACTTTAATCGTGATGACCGGAATGGTGCAGACGCTCCCGGTGGTGCTGGTTATTCCGAAACACTGGCCCACGGAATCATGGCCAACTTCGAGTCCGGGTTCACTCAAGGTACTGTCGGCGTAGGTGTCGATGCCTTTGCAATGATCGGTCTGAAACTGGATACCGGTGGCGGTCGCAACGGTGGTCGCAGTTCGTTCGATGTTCTTCCTGTGGACAGCGAAGGTGAGGCTCGTGACGAGTACACTAAGGTTGGCGGCGCACTGAAAGCGCAGGCGTTCGATACTGTCGTCAAAGTTGGTGATGTATTCCCAACTACCCCGGTTGTTCACTATGGCGATTCGCGCCTTCTCCCTGAGTCCTTCCGTGGCGTTACCGTGGAGAATGGCAGCGTAGAAGGGCTGACCCTGCAGGGTGGCCGTCTGCACTCCATGAGTCAGCCGGTGTCCAGCAACATGCGTGACAACTTCGTCACCTTCTATGCCGGACCTGTCGACTCGCCTTGGGTCGGTTACTTTGGTGGCGATTACAGCATCAACGACAATATTTCAGTCAGTGCCTACAGCGCTCGATTGAAGGATGCTTGGGACCAGTACTACTTCGGTACCTCCCTGACGCAGCCGCTCAGCGATGACCTCGCTCTGATTGCTGGGTTTAACTACTACAACGTCCAAGACGAAGGTAAGCAGCTGCTGGGTGAGCTTAACAACAACATCTGGAGCGCTAAACTCGGCGTTCAATTCGGGGGGCACACTGTCACCCTGTCGCATCAGCGTAACAACGGTGATGACGATTTCGACTACCTCCGCCAGTCTGATTCGATCTACCTCGATAACTCAATTCAGTACACCGACTTCAACTCGCCGAAAGAACGTTCCTGGATGGTGCGCTACGACCTGAACATGGAGGCCTATGGCGTTCCAGGGCTGTCGTTCATGGCTCGTTATGGCAAAGGTACCGACGCGGACTACTCGAATGCTAACGACGTCTACATGCGTCGCGACGATGCTGGCAACCCGCTGACTGACCAGAAGCGCTGGGAGCGCGACATCGAAGCCAAGTACGTAGTGCAAACCGGTTCGCTAAAAGATATGTCTTTCCGTATTCGGCAGGCTAATACCCGGGCTACCCAATATGAGTCGGATCTGGATGAATTCCGTCTGATTGTTGAGTATCCGCTGAGCGTACTTTGATTGTAAGGCGGGCGCCTGTTTTTGGGCGCCTAACTTTCAGAATTGTAATATTCCAATCATCTTCTTGTTAGTCGCCGCCGGTTAGATTAAGGCTGCAACTGTACTTTTGCTCGATCTACAAGACTTTGGCTGTCTCTTGGCGGAGTCCCAAGGTCTTGAGTAATTCACCTTTGAAGCGTAATGCTCCTTTGGAAGAGGTGAATCCTAGGCGCTCAGAGATGGGCGCTTTTTTTATGGTTCATAAGTTTCATAAACGTAATTGTCGCGTCATCTCGTGGTAAGTGGTGTTGCGATAAGGTAGCGTAAATTCTTATGAGGGATAGCCATGAAATATCTCAAGTATATGGCTGCGGCCATTGCGATTTTCACTCTCCAAAATGCGAGTGCATTCTCTGTTGAACTGCCAGAGAAAGTGAGGCAAGAGATAGAGCGTAATAGCCTGCAGGCAGCGGAGCGATATGCAGAGAGCGCCGGTAAGCCTGTGCCAAAGCCTGTAGATTATAGGTATGGAATGAAGCTTGACGTAGCGAAGGTTATTTACATGACGCCTACTGTCAACCATTGTGGCAATGTCAACAAGCTCATGACCTATGAAGACTCATTGGGCGAGCTCTATACGGTTCGCTACGTTTCACAAGGTCAGTGCTTGAACAACCGGTAAGCGTAATTGGAATGGCCTAGCTGCTAGCTAAGCCATTCCTTATGGTCTATTCGCGTTCTTCAAGGGTGTAGCCAACACCTCTGAGGGTGTGAATTAACTTTCTTTCGAATGGGTCATCAATCTTGGCTCGGAGTCTCCTGATCGAGACCTCGACAACATTGGTGTCGCAGTCAAAATTCATATCCCACACCAAAGAAATAATCTGGGTTCGAGAAAGTACTTCTCCAGAGTGCCTCATTAGCAGATGCAGCAGGGCAAACTCTTTTGAGGTCAGGCTGATCTTCGTGTCGCCGCGGTATGCGCGATGCCGGCTTGGGTCGAGTTCCAGGTCGGCTACTTTGAGATTGTCAGAGGTGGTCACTCGGTTACCCCGCCTAAGCAATGTCCTGGTGCGTGCAAGCAACTCAGGAAATTCGAAGGGCTTTACGAGGTAGTCGTCGGCGCCTAGATCAAGCCCCTTAACTTTATCTGCCAAGCGCCCGCGAGCTGACAGCATCATGATTTTCGTATCACTGTTGCTGTGGCGTATTTTTTCTAATACTCCCCAGCCGTCAACCTCTGGAAGGTTCACATCAAGCATGATCAGGTCGTAATCGAATTGTTTGGCTAGATGTAGACCATCTCGCCCTGTGGCGGCGTTGTCGACCACATATCCACTCTCCTTAAGACCCTGGTACAGGTATTCGGCAGTTTTGATTTCGTCTTCGACGACTAGTATTCGCATTGTAGTTGCCTGATATAGGGCGCTGTTATTGTGTTATCGCCAGGTTAAAAGAAAAATCAATTTGCGATGAGAAGTTGGCGAATGGTAAAGGCTGTAGCGACTACAGGGTCAAGCGGTCGAGATGCGGCTAGGTGACGCAGTCTGCTCTGAAAGCCCCGTAGCTCCTGAGCTTCGCGATGCGCGATTTTCTCGGTTGTATCTAATTGTTTATGGATTTTTGGATTGTTAGGTAACTTTATTACATGTCGTCATGTGGCGGTTGATTACATATTTGTAATTTTGTGGTCACCGTGGCGATAGGGGTAATGGACTAGATTCGGTTCGGAATTTTTCTCTCATGAAGGCAACTGCTTTCCAAGTACTGGATTAAGCCGTTGTCCGTCAGGAGTTTCCGTGGAGGATCTGGTTTTGAGGAAACTTGTTAATAAAGTCGATAACTCCCCGATGGGGTATGTGTCGATTGCATTTCTTTTGTTATTGGGGTTCACACAGCAAGCTTTAGCTATCCCATCCGAGGTTTCCTTGGAGGATGCACTGCGAATCGCTAGTGAGAACAACCCGGAGATGGCCGCTGCAAATTGGGGCGTATCAATCTCTCAGGGAGAGAGGACGCAGGCTGGTCTGATTCAGAACCCAGAAATTTCGTGGGAGATGGAGGACACCCGTAGCGAGTCCCGTACAACCACTGTGCAATTGACCCAACCGATTGAGCTTGGCGGGAAGCGTAGCGCTCGTGTTGAGCTTGCTGATCGCGGTATCGATGCCGCTCAAGTGGAAGTGGAGCGTGCACGCAACGTACTGCGGGCCGAGGTGATTCAGGCCTTTCATGGGGTACTGCTTTCGCAGTTGCGCGTTGAACTGGCAACGGAGTCCATGAAGCTCGCTGAGCGAGGCGTAGCTATTGCCCAGGGGCGTGTCCGCGCGGGTAGCGCTTCTCCAGTCGAAGCCACTAGAGCAGCTGTGCAGCTTTCCGAGGTTCGCCTCGAGCTGAAGCGCGCAAGCGCAGAGTTGGTTAATGCCCAGGCTCTGCTTAAGGCCGCTATGGGGACCGATGCATCTGCGGCCCAGATTCTCGTAGAGGGAGATGCTTCCAGCATTCCCGCTCCCCCGCAGCTTCAAGATCTACTGGAAAGATTGGATAGCACTCCGGAGATGCGTCTGGCGACGCTTGCGATCGCTCAGCAGGATGCCTCGTACAGCCTAGAGAAAACACAACGTATTCCAGACGTGAGCATCAGCTTGGGAAGCCAATACAGCGCTGCTGATCGGGAGCGAGTCAACGTCGTCGGTATCTCGATGCCGATCCCTCTATTCAACCGCAACCAAGGCAATGTCTACGCAGCTGCTCGGCGTGCTGATCAAGCTCGGGATTCCCGCAATGCGGCCTTGCTTCGCATGCAGTCCTCTATCCAGCAGGCCGTGGACCTCTGGAGTACAGCTTCGGAAGAAATCGATGCATTCAACACCGACATTTTGCCGTCCGCTAAAAGCGCTGTAGAGAGCGCCACCCGCGGCTTTGAGATGGGCAAGTTCGGTTTCATTGAAGTGCTAGACGCCCAGCGGACGCTAATTGGTGCACGCAATCAGTACGTAGCAGCACTCAGCAGCGCTACGGACTCATGGGTGCAAATCGAACGGGTGTATGGCGACACCTTGGCCCTCCCTCAACCCTAGTTCACTTCTCGGTTCCCTCGGAGTGGGGAGGCATGGCCCAAGTAATGGAGCCCTAGCTTCACCCCAAGCCCGGTGATGCGTACGTTACATCAGGAGTTTCTATGAGTAAGAAATTAACTCTGGCCATTGCGGCTGCAATCGCCGTTGGCCTCAGCGGCGCAGGTGTTTACTGGCTCCAAGAGCAGAGCCACACCGGCAGCCAGCAGAATGAAGATGGACATGGCCATGGTAGTAAAGAGTCCGACTCTGAGGATTCCCATGGAGAAGAAGCTGAAGTCGAGCTCGGCCCAAATGGAGGGCAGATCTTTACTCAGGATGGCTTATCCGTAGAGCTGGTTGCTCCTGAAAGTGCCGACGGCTCCGCACCTATGTCGATCTACCTGGCACGGCAAGGGGGGGCTCTCAGTCCCACGTCTTCAAACCGAGTTTCGATAGAGATACGGCGGCCGACTGGAGAGGCCGTCGTGTATGAGTTCAAGCCGAGCGGGAAGTCTTACGTGAGCGCCGCAGGCATTGCCGAGCCGCATTTCTTTGATGGTCAAATCAGGGTCAGCATTGATGAACGAGCCTATGACTTTTCCTACACCAAGCGTGAAGGAATGCTGGAGATTAGTGCCGAGCAAATGAAGGCTGCAGGAATCGAGTTAGCGCAGGCTCAGCCACGTACGCTGAGCTCACTGGTCTCTCTTCCAGGTGAAATACGCTTTGACGAAGACCATACCGCTCACGTGGTTCCTCGAGCAGCAGGTGTTGTCGAGGGTGTTCAAGTCAACCTGGGCGAGCGGGTTAAGAAAGGACAGGTTCTGGCAGTTATTGCTAGCCAGCAAATATCGGATCTGCGCAGCGAGCTTGCTGGAGCACAGCGCAGAGCGGAGCTTGCAAAAACCACGTTTGAGAGAGAGCGCCAACTCTGGGAGGACAAGATCTCGGCAGAGCAGGATTACCTTGCTGCCAGGCAAACCCTTCAAGAGGCTGATATCGCGCTAGCCAACGCACGCCAGAAAATGCAGACCCTAAGTGGGGTGAGTGCCGTCTCGGGGGGCAATCGCTACGAACTGGTAGCGCCGTTTGACGGCATGGTCGTTGAAAAGCATCTGGTGCGTGGCGAAGTAGTAAGCGAAGCCACTAGTGCTTTCACCATTTCTGATCTGGATCGTGTGTGGGCGACCTTCAACGTGGCCCCCAAGGACCTCAGCAAGGTGCAAGTCGGTACGAGTGTCCGCGTTACGGCTGCTGAGCTAGGGGCAGAGGTAACCGGAAAGGTTTCTTACGTGGGCAGCCTTCTGGGGGAACAGACCCGCACAGCTGTAGCCCGGGCAGTAATTGAGAATCCAGATGGAGGTTGGCGCCCCGGGCTGTTTGTCTCAGTGCAGTTTGCTGCACAGATGAGCGAGGCAAACGTGGCTGTTCCTACTGCTGCAGTGCAGACCATCGAAGAAGCTCCGACCGTGTTTGTTCGCGCGGGTGATGGGTTCCTGCCTCAGCCAGTGGAGTTGGGGCTCAGCAGCGATGGCTATGTCCAGATAACAAAGGGGCTATCTGCAGGCGCTCAAGTCGCTTCTGTAGGGAGTTTCATCCTGAAGTCTGAGCTCGGTAAGGGCTCCGCTAACCACGCCCACTGATAGGCCTAGCCGAGAATTCCCTATGTTTGAGCGCATTATCCAGTTCGCCATTGAGCAGCGCGCACTTGTGCTGTTTGCTGTTCTGGCGATGGCGGGCCTAGGTGTCTACAGCTACCAGCAGCTCCCAATTGATGCAGTACCGGACATCACTAACGTCCAGGTCCAAATCAACACAGCCGCAGCCGGTTATTCCCCTCTGGAAACTGAGCAGCGCATTACCTTTCCCATCGAAACAGCTATGGCGGGTCTGCCTCATCTAAAGCAGACACGGTCTCTTTCACGCTCAGGTTTCTCCCAGGTCACCGTCATCTTTGCGGATGGCACTGATCTGTTTTTCGCTCGCCAGCTGGTTAACGAGCGACTGCAGAGTGCTCGAGAACAGCTACCAGAAGGCGTTGAGTCCAGCATGGGGCCGATATCTACGGGCCTCGGCGAGATTTTCATGTGGACGGTAGAGGCTACGCCGGAAGCTCGTAAGGAGGATGGAAGCGCCTACACGCCCACTGACCTACGAGTGATCCAGGACTGGATCATCAAGCCTCAGTTACGCAACGTACCTGGTGTTGCAGAGATCAACACCATCGGTGGGTTCACCAAGGAATTCCAGATTGCGCCAGACCCAAAGCGTCTGGCGTCCTATCAGCTGACGCTGGCAGATTTGGTTACCGCACTTGAACGCAACAACGCCAACGTCGGCGCTGGATTCATTGAGCGAAGTGGTGAGCAGTTGCTCATCCGAGCTCCAGGTCAGGTCGCGGACGCAAGTGATATTGCCAATATCATTGTCAGTAATGTCGATGGCACACCTATTCGCGTGAAGCAGCTGGCCGAGGTGCAAATCGGCCGAGAGCTGCGTACAGGTGCTGCAACGGAGAATGGCCGCGAGGCGGTACTCGGCACAGTGTTCATGCTGATTGGCGAGAACAGCCGTGCTGTATCGCAGGCGGTCGCTGCCAAGCTGGCCGAGATCAACCGAACGCTGCCGGACGGCGTAGTGGCGGTCACGGTTTACGACCGCACCAATTTGGTCGACAAGGCCATTGCCACGGTCAAGAAGAACCTCATCGAGGGGGCGATCTTGGTTATCGCCATTCTGTTCATCTTCCTGGGCAACATCCGTGCGGCGCTGATCACCGCGATGGTCATTCCGCTGTCGATGCTCTTCACCTTTACAGGCATGTTCTCCAACAAGGTGAGTGCCAACTTGATGAGTCTAGGAGCACTGGACTTCGGCATCATCGTAGATGGTGCGGTGGTGATCGTTGAGAACTCGATTCGCAGATTGGCTCATGCTCAACAGCACCATGGGCGCCTGCTGACTCGCTCCGAGCGCTTGCACGAGGTATTTGCCGCATCTAAGGAGGCTCGTCGAGCACTGATCTTCGGCCAGTTGATCATCATGGTGGTGTACCTGCCGATCTTCGCGCTCACAGGTGTTGAAGGAAAAATGTTCCACCCGATGGCCTTCACCGTGGTCATCGCTTTGATCGGCGCCATGATTCTCTCGATCACCTTCGTGCCGGCAGCTATTGCCCTGTTCATCACCGGCAAGGTGAAAGAAGAGGAGAACGCTCTGATGCGCGCTGCGAAGCAAGGCTATGAGCCGGTGCTTGCTTGGGTGATGAAGAGTCGCACGGCGGTGTTTGTCGGTGCCTTCAGCGTGATACTCCTCTCTGGAGTACTTGCCAGTCGCATGGGAAGTGAATTCGTGCCCAGTTTGAGCGAAGGTGATTTCGCCCTGCAGGCCCTGCGAGTACCTGGTACCAGCCTGTCGCAATCTGTGGAAATGCAGAGCCGACTGGAGCAGGTCATTCTGGAAAAGGTACCGGAAGTGGAGCGGGTATTTGCGCGGACAGGAACCGCGGAAATTGCTGCAGACCCAATGCCGCCGAATATCTCGGACGCATACGTGATGTTGAAGCCGAAGGACAAATGGCCGAATCCGGACAAGTCGAGGGAGGAGCTGATCGCTGATCTTCAACGCGCGAGTGCCGCTGTTCCGGGCAGTAACTATGAGCTTTCGCAACCCATTCAGCTGCGCTTTAACGAGCTGATTTCTGGCGTACGTAGCGATGTTGCCGTGAAGGTCTTCGGTGACGACATGGATACTCTCAATTCCACTGCTACTGAAATTTCAGAGGTGCTTGAGAAAATTCCTGGTGCCTCCGAGGTCAAGGTAGAGCAGACCACCGGCTTGCCTGTGCTGACCATCAACATTGATCGGGATAAGGCGGCTCGATTCGGTCTTAACGTCGGAGACATCCAGGACACTATTGCTGTAGCTGTGGGTGGGCAGCGTGCAGGTACTTTGTTCGAGGGGGATCGTCGCTTCGATATGGTTGTGCGGCTGGCAGATAACCTCCGCACTGACATCGAGGGACTTTCGAGGCTTCTGATTCCTGTGCCTGCAGCGGCGAGCAATGGCCAGATCGGCTTCATCTCGTTGTCTGAAGTTGCCAGCCTGGATCTGGTGCTGGGGCCAAATCAGGTGAGTCGTGAGAATGGAAAACGTCTGGTTGTGGTTAGTGCCAACGTGCGCGGTCGAGACATTGGCTCGTTCGTGTCGGAAGCGAGCAGTCGTCTCGCTCAGGATGTGAAAGTCCCAGCAGGCTATTGGACCACTTGGGGAGGTCAGTTCGAGCAGCTACAGTCTGCTGCGAAGCGCCTGCAAATTGTTGTTCCCGTAGCGCTGCTCCTGGTGCTGACGCTGCTCTTCATGATGTTCAACAACCTGAAGGACGGTTTGGTTGTCTTTACAGGGATTCCGTTTGCTCTCACTGGTGGTGTGCTAGCCCTGTGGCTGCGGGACATTCCGTTGTCTATCTCCGCAGGTGTCGGCTTCATTGCTCTATCTGGTGTCGCGGTCCTCAATGGCTTGGTGATGATTTCCTTCATTCGTAATCTGAGAGAGGAAGGAAGGCCGCTGTCGATCGCAATTACTGAGGGGGCACTGACGCGGCTGCGCCCGGTGCTGATGACTGCACTGGTGGCATCCCTTGGCTTCGTTCCAATGGCCTTGGCAACTGGAACAGGTGCTGAGGTGCAGCGGCCGTTGGCTACAGTGGTTATCGGTGGAATTTTGTCGTCGACGGCCTTGACCTTGCTTGTGTTGCCCGCGCTGTATCAATGGGTTCACCGTAAGGACGAAGAGGACGAGGCCGATCAAGTAGTGCCGGCTGCTAGTGGCAGCCACTAGTTAGCAAGCGCGATCAACGTGGAGTGAGTCATGGAGCAGCCTGAAGGCAAGACGCATCACCATGAGCATGAGGGGCACGAGCATCATGATCATGGTCACGAGGGGCATGACCATACGCCTTCCGTGACGGAGGGAAATGTACGTCGTATCCGCTTCGTGTTCGGTCTGACGGCGGGCTATGCCCTGATTCAAGCAGTAGGGGGCTGGTTATCCGGCTCCCTCGCGTTGATCGCAGACTCCGGTCACATGGTGTCGGATGCGGCAGCCTTGCTGTTGGCGCTGATCGCCTATCGAGTGGCATCTCGAGCGGCAGACGCAACCCGAACCTATGGATTTCATCGTGTTCGTGTTCTGGCGGCGCTTGCTAATGGCGCAGCGCTGCTAGTCCTCGTCTCATGGATCGTCTGGGAGGCGATAGATCGTTTCCGTGAGCCCACTGAGGTCCTGGCTGGACCCATGCTGGCAGTCGCAGTGATTGGGTTGCTGGTGAACATCGCCGGCTTTCTAATTCTGCGTATGGGCAGCCAGGACGATGCCAATCTACGGGGGGCTTTTCTCCATGTAGTGGGTGACCTGCTGGGCTCCGTGGGTGCGATCGCTGCTGCAATCGGGATCATGCTCACTGGCTGGACGGTCCTCGATCCTATTCTTTCCGTACTGGTAGCTTTGCTGGTGGTGAAATCTGCTTGGGGGTTGGTCCGTGACTCAATTCAGGTGCTCTTGCAGGCAACACCGCGGGGGCTGGATGCGGTAGAGGTTCTTGAGGATCTGCGGCGGTTACCAGGCATTGCCGAGGTAGGGCATTTCCATGCGTGGACACTTACGGATGAAACTAGGATCGCAACTGTTCACGTGGTACCGATGCCAGGAGTAGATCCCTTGTCTCTGCCGGCACTAGTTGGGGAGCGACTGAGAGTTCAGCACTCGATTGAGCACTCCACCGTACAGGTAGACCCGCCCGGCAATATGGAGTTGTGCCCATGAGGATCTCACTGGATTAGCTTTTTGCTGAGAATCTTCAGACAAAGAAAAGGCGCCTTATGGCGCCTTTTTCGATTCGATGATGGATCACTTGTCCTCTACCCGAGGTTTCGCATCGGCTTTGGTTGCTTTGAGCTGAGGCTCAGCTTGCTGCTTCTTGCCGTGAATCTTCTCTTGGTTTTCGCGGAAGCGCTTCTGCGCCTCGTAAGAGTTTTTGTAGCCATCACCCCTTGCAAAGATGGTGGTGGAAGTCAGAGCCATGATGGTGGCGAGGGCGAGAGTTTGGAATTTCATTTAGCTACCTGCGTACGCTGTTTAGGAAGTCACTGCTCTGCAGTGATGTGGTCAGAGTACGAAGCGGCTGCTAACGAGAGCATGAGCTGAAAATGACAATGCTGATAGAAAGTGGATCTAGCTCATGGAGCAATGCTCCTCATCGCGGACGTTGAGGTTAATACTTATGAGTGTCCGCTAATGGCCGGTTGCAGCCTCTCATGAGCGACTGCAACCGGCCGATTCTGTTGAAAAAGTCCCGTCGCAATTTTTCCCCATGAAAGAGCGTGAGCGACGTTGAAATCTGGCTTGCTCAGAAGGAAGAGCTGTCTTGGTTTTTACGTAGCAACACCGAAATCGAGTGCTTTCTGAGCTACCAAAACGCAGCTCGCTCAGAAACCGACTTTTTCAACAGAATCGGCCGATTCTGTTGAAAAAGTCCCGTCGCAATTTTTCTCCATCAAAGAGCGTGAGCGACGTTGAAATCTGGCTTGCTCAGAAGGAAGAGCTGTCTTGGTTTTTACGTAACAACACCGAAATCGAGTGCTTTCTGAGCTACCGAAGCGCAGCTCGCTCAGAAACCGACTTTTTCAACAGAATCGGTCAATGTGCCGCTTTCTCCTAGTGCTGTCCATGACAAGGAGGCGTTTGAGGTTGGGGCCGCTGTGACCGCCAGGCATGGCGATCTGACTGAGAATTGATCAATTATCTATATCGAGATAATTCCTGCGATCCGGGAGCGGCTTGAGAGCGTACCCCTAGCGTGGTTCAGACAAGAGACTTCTTGAGATGAATTCTGGGAGCTTTGGCTAGCGTCCCGAAGACACCGCCAGTGATACTTCTTCAGCGAAAGGAGCCAATGCCGCCCGCATCCATTTGGGCATTCTGCAGGCAA
This sequence comes from Pseudomonas sp. No.21, assembly GCF_054558415.1. Taxonomy (NCBI): domain Bacteria; kingdom Pseudomonadati; phylum Pseudomonadota; class Gammaproteobacteria; order Pseudomonadales; family Pseudomonadaceae; genus Pseudomonas; species Pseudomonas sp. No.21. The sequence goes on along the minus strand of NZ_BAAJNO010000005.1, from coordinate 345,706 downwards.
GCAGCGTGGTCAATTCGTCCGGGCTCAGGGTATCGGCTATTTTGGAAAGCGCGTGGGGACACGCTCCATCTTTACCGAGGTAGTAAAGCGCGGTGAGCGCCAGGCCTACCTTGTTCCCGGCATGCTGCAAGCGATCACTGGAAACATGGTTGAGACGAACCACAGCATTGCCCGCCTTGATTTCTCGGGTTCTGCCGCTGGTGTAGTAGACCGGCACCACCTGCATCTGCGTGCTGAGCCCCAACCTGCGTACGGCCTCAGCTCCATGTATCTGAATCGTCTCTCCATTCGCCTTGGAAAGAACATTCATGATGGCTAGTGGACTAGGTTTTACCAGTTGGCTGGTGTACTCGCTTAGCTTGGGGCGCATATAGACACCGCGTGCTACACGCTCCAGACAACCTAACTGCACTAGCCTGGAGAGCGCTTTATCGACCGCTGCACGTGAACCCAACTCTGCGAAGACGTTGCGCACGAAAGGCTTACCCTTCTTCATGCGCTTGACTCGATTTGAGATGGCTTGTGCGACAGACATGGGAGCCTTCTAGGACCTGTGCGTCTTCTGAAAGATCGAACGCTCATAGACCTAAACAGCAGGTGTTGAGCGTTGGTCTGCCACGATCCTTTCCACCTCGTCGACGATCTCAGCTGCCGTGCAGCCCAATGGGATGGCCAGCTTGATCAAGGTGGTGATCGTTGGCTGATGGATGCCCCGCTCCATCAGGCTGACATAGTTACGCTGCAATTCTGCCTCATGAGCCAATCGCTCCTGGGTGAGCCCTGCTTCGACACGACGTCTGCGCAGGACCTTTCCGAACGCCAGTTCGACTTCCACAGATGCCCCCCAAAAGGGAGGACTATCTGGGCGGCGCCGCTCCAGGTCTTCACAGTATACTGTGAATTTGGTAAAACATGACCCCACGAGATGGCGCCACCCTCCACCGAATTGAAGGGTCACCTTCCTACAAATGCCGGCCTCTCAATCCGCTGTAACTCAAATAAAAAAGATTAAATCCCGATAAGCAATCAGTTAAAAAAGCATATATAGACATGAGGGCTATTGGTATGACTGCCTCTGTTGCACTTGCAATGCTTCTCGCGTCAGGAGCCATTGCTGGGGAATCTGGAGTTCAGCAGCTTGTTAAAAGGTGCGAGTCCGCTTCCAAAGCGCAAGGGACATCACCTGCACTATGTTCGTGCACATTGAAGAAGATGCAGGAATATGGATTCTCTGACTCGGAGATCGTTAATTTTTCTCGACGAGACTTCAAGCCGAAGAATATATATGAAACCGAGCGCCACATGGACTACAGCATTAAGATTAGATTAATAGCAGGCCAGTGCGGCTAATTGCTATTTCACAGGCATCATCCAAATTGCACGTCATTGATTATGTAGCTCCCCTAAAGCTTGGCGGTGGTCACGTCGCAGCGAAATAACCGACCAAGACTAACGAAACGGCTGAAAACGACGCGGCGAAATCTGCAACTAAACAATCCTTGACGCAAAATTCACCCCCAGAAACACATGAAGCATGTAGCGCTAATAAACATTAAATAACCGCAAGCAGCATTGATCATTAATCGTTGACTACATCTTATCAAGGAGCCAAAGTTGTTTAAAACAAATCGCAATGCGGAATTGTTTCCTTGGCTCTCCCATAGCCCAGATGGCGTGCAGTTCTGGTCATTTATCGAGCAAGATATGGCGTGCCCTTGGTTCTACCTCCAAATGGTCGAGGAGGATGACAAGGAAGCCTTTCGAAGCATGCTAATGGTTCCCACACCGGCACTGCTTGAGCAGATCGTGGCTGCGGTAAATAATCATGCCTGGCTGGAGCAGGCTCAACTCGTGACCCCAGCTCATATAAACAAGACGGGCCGCTGGATGATGGAGCCGTTGCTGGAGGTCGCTGCGATCCGTAACGAGCAAGGACAGGAACTTGGGTACAAGTATCTAGTGGAGGGAGGTCGAACGTATTCCGTCTCAGCAGACCAGCTACCAGACGGACAACTGAACAATCACACGATCTTTTCTGCGGCGTTGCATCTGCCGAAGTAAAGACCTTCGATCTCATAAGCCGCGATCAAGACCCTAAACTATGCATGCCTGGAGGGAAAAATGACTATGCCCCACGAACGCACCCGGGCGGTGGTACAGACACACGATTTTTTAGTCGAGCTTTCTCGTGACACATCTCTACCCGAACGCGTTCGGCGCGATGCTCGCTTCCTCCTACGTCATTACCCAAGCCGGAGTGACATGCTTTTGGCCGGTCGGATTGAAGAGCACGCTGATACATTGCCAATTGGAGCGCTCGGCCCCGTATTCAGCTCAACGTTTACGCGCTAGCGAAGACCCTGAGCAAGCTTTGAATACACGGCGCTGGCGTTCACCCAATGCAGAGCTGAATTCTCTACACTATTACCGTCTACTCGTGCAAAGGTAGCCGGTAACGGTTTTTCTGGGCGATTTCCGTTCTGCTAGAAATTTCCCAAGCGGACAATGTGCAGACCTGTTCAAAGGTCTCGGAACTAACTCTGACCAGACCGATAACCTTCTAGGTGGGTAATCTAATACAAGTCGAGTTGGCCGGCCGACAGCTCCCGGTCGTGATAGACCGGAGCGTACCCGAAGAGGTCAGCTTCATCAGCAAGAAATCGGCTGCTCTCTACAGCAAGACCCCTCAACGTATGCAGGTCAAACCAGATGCAAACTGAGGTCAGTTCTGTGGTGGCTCTGCATGGCAATAACTTCAGCGACAGTTACCAGCCTTTCGGTAGCCAGCCGCTCGCGCCTCGCCCTCACTACTGAAGGGAACGGAGTTTTTGGCGGCCACCTGGTTGTAGCCTGGGCAGCCTTGGGGGAGGTGGTAGACGCGGCTGTTGCGATTACCGACGATGATGCCGCTGACGGCAACGGCTTGAGGCGCTACTGGCGCAGCCTTGCGAGCAACCAGTTGAGTCACGAGACCTTCACGTGAGGGCTTGTGACCCAAGGTCCAGGAACGCTCTCCGGTTACGAAAGGGTTGCCGTGGCCCATTACCGCCGCTGTGCGGCTTTCCCAACTTTTCTCCCAGGTAGAAACAGGGTGCTGTCGATCCCAGGCCATGAGCAGTTGCTGCTGCTTTCGGGACATGGACAGGCCATAACGGTCGTACATGTAGAAAGTCGCCCGCGCGACCAGCCCTTTGACTGCATTCCGAGGCTCTGCAGCGCGCGCACGGAAGTCGACCTTGGTAATGCAAGCGCCGTACTGTGAGACGCTACCGCTTACCATGCCGTATTGGTAGTTGCTGCGGTCGCCGTTCACTTCGCCTACGGCGGGGTAGAGGTTGAACAGATCAGCTTCCATAGCCCTGAACACAGGGTCATCGGCTACGCAGTTTTTCCGGCCCCCATTCTGCCAACACTGACGCTGGTGCCCGAACACCCAGGCTGGAACAATGTGCTCCCACTCAATGCGGTCAGCCCGCGACTGCTGCTTGCGGGTTTCATACCCGCAGGACTCCGGATTAATCCTGCCGCCAGACTTCCCAGCCCAATCCCACTTGCAACCACAGTAGAGCTCGCCATCTGCGCTCTGGGCACGATCGAAGAAGATCTTCTGCTTGGCCACTACCTTCGCCGCTGTGAAGTTTGAAGGCGGCTCGCCCAGAGCGGTGATCGAGAAGAGTAAGGCGAGGGCTAAGGTCAGGAAGCGGATCATGGAGGAGGCGAGTACCACAGGAAAGGGCGGACATTCTAGAATGCCGGCTCGGGTGCTGTGGAGACAGCACCTCCTCCCGCCTCCTGATTCCAGTGGAAGTCGTTACTGGAGAGGCTGTCGTCTTAGCGCTCGGTCTAGTACCACGCCGGCACGTGCGGCTCGATGTCCTTTTCCCCAACCATCCAGTCCAGCATCGGAGCCGTGCCATAGGCAACCACGCCGCGAAAATTTCACCGCACATGTCGGTACCAGTGGTATCCGGGTCGGCTGAGCGACCATGAAGCCAGCACTCTGCTCAATTTAGCAAAAAAACTGCTTGACGACATTTGATGCGACGCAGCGGGAATTCGAAGCCGCTGGTGAGGATGGCGCTGCGGACGCGGTCCTTGCTCTCCTTCACAGCCGTTTCCGGCAGGCCGACCAGGGCCAGCGAGGGCAGGCCGTTGGTCAGGTGCGCCTCGACCGTGACGGCCGGCGCTTCCACGCCCACCTGGGCGCGGCTGTGAACGAGGGCCAGGGACATGATCACTCCTTGATCGCTGTCACCGGCCGCCGGGGTCATTCGGTCGGCGGCGGTGTCGGCGTGGCTTCGAGCTCGGCGACCTTGGCTTCCAGGGCCTCGAGGCGGGCGCGGGTACGGGCGAGGACGGCCATCTGGCTGTCGAATTCCTCGCGGCTGACCAGGTCGAGCTTGCTGAAGGCGCTCTGCAGCAGGGCTTTGAACTGGGTTTCGAATTCGGCGCGCGGCAGCGGGGTGTCACCGCTGAACAGGCGGGAGGCGTGGGCACCGAGGGCGTCTAGCAGGGCTTTGGGCGGCAGCATGATGGACTTCCATGGACAGGCGGTGCGCAGTCTACCACGGGCGGTGGCGGGCTGATCCGGATGGGCGGCGCACGATTTTTGAGCAACGGCCGATCCTCCGCTGCGCCAAGTTGGTGCGTGTCGTCGGTGCCGCGACGGCCGCCGAGGGGGCATACGGCCAGTATCTGCTTGAAAAGAAGCGCTTTTGACGGAGCTGGCAAGCTTTCTGCTTTAGGGCTCATGACGCATGCACCGATGCAGTACCGGTGTGTCGGGCGAGGCGGGGGAGTGTTTCGCCGGAAGCGGTTGGTTTGCGTTCGAAGTGGCCGAGCCAGGGCGGTTCGACGCGTTACAAAGCCAGACACTGCGCTTAGACTTGAGCCGGGTTCGTTTTTCCTGGGGCAAGTCCACCAATACGGGAGAGAGTTTCATGAAGCTAGTCACTGCCATCATCAAGCCGTTCAAACTCGATGACGTGCGCGAGTCGCTGTCCGAGATCGGCGTGCAGGGCATCACCGTTACCGAGGTCAAGGGCTTCGGTCGCCAGAAGGGTCACACCGAACTGTACCGTGGCGCGGAATACGTGGTCGATTTCCTGCCCAAGGTGAAGATCGATGTCGCCATCGCCGACGATCAGCTGGACCGCGTGATCGAGGCCATCACCAAGGCAGCCAACACCGGCAAGATCGGTGACGGCAAGATCTTCGTCGTCAATCTGGAACAGGCCATCCGTATCCGTACCGGCGAAACCGGCACAGACGCGATCTAAGCCTCCGAACCCCAACGCCCCAGGAGAAAACAACATGACTCTGCGTAAAGCCGCAGGGCTAGGAGCCCTTTTGTCCCTCGTCACCCCCGGCCTGGCCATGGCCGCCGACGAGGTCGTGCTGAACAGTGGTGATACCGCGTGGATGCTGACCGCGACCGCGCTGGTGCTGTTCATGACCATCCCCGGCCTGGCGCTGTTCTACGGCGGCATGGTGCGTTCCAAGAACATCCTCTCGGTAATGATGCAGTGCTTCGCCATCACCGGCCTGATCAGCATCCTCTGGGTCATCTACGGCTACAGCCTGGCCTTCGACACCACCGGGATGGAACAGGGCGTCGTCAACTTCAACTCCTTCGTCGGTGGCTTCGGCAAGGCCTTCCTGTCCGGCCTGACCGTCGACAGCCTGACCTCCGCCTTCCCTGAAAGCGTGTTCATCACCTTCCAGATGACCTTCGCCATCATCACCCCGGCCCTGATCGTCGGTGCCTTCGCCGAGCGCATGAAGTTCTCCGCGATGCTGATCTTCATGGCCATCTGGTTCACCCTGGTATACGCGCCGATCGCCCACATGGTGTGGAGCGGCAACGGTGGCCTGATGTGGGACTGGGGCGTACTGGACTTCGCGGGCGGTACCGTGGTGCACATCAACGCCGGTGTCGCCGGCCTGGTGGCCTGCCTGGTCCTGGGCAAGCGCAAGGGCTACCCGACCACCCCGATGGCCCCGCACAACCTGGGCTACACCCTGGTCGGCGCCGCCATGCTGTGGATCGGCTGGTTCGGCTTCAACGCCGGCTCCGCGGTCGCCGCCAACGGCACGGCCGGCATGGCCATGCTGGTGACCCAGATCGCCACCGCCGCCGCCGCCCTGGGCTGGATGTTCGCCGAGTGGCTGACCCACGGTAAGCCGAGTGCCCTGGGCATCGCTTCCGGCGTGGTCGCAGGCCTGGTCGCCATCACCCCGGCCGCCGGTACCGTCGGCCCGATGGGCGCCCTGATCATCGGCCTGGCCGCTGGCGTCCTGTGCTTCTTCAGCGCCACCAGCCTGAAGCGCAAGCTGGGCTACGACGACTCCCTGGACGCCTTCGGCGTGCACGGCATCGGCGGCATCATCGGCGCGCTGCTGACCGGTGTGTTCGCGGCCCCGGCCCTGGGTGGCTTCGGCACCGTCGAAGACATCGCCAGCCAGGTGTTCATCCAGTTCAAGGGTGTTGCCTTCACCGTGATCTACACCGCCGTCGTGACCTTCGTGATCCTCAAGGTCCTGGACCTGGTGATCGGCCTGCGTGTAAGCGAAGAGGAAGAGACCGTAGGCCTCGACCTGGCGCAGCACAACGAGCGCGGCTACAACCTGTAAGCGACAGGGCCCGGCCCAGGTGCCGGGCCGTTCCACGGCGGCCCGGTGCCGCCGGACCTGGGGCCCTGGCTCGCTCGAGGTTGCCGTCGCCACGCGGCGTCGGCAGAGATTGCAACACGAGCCACGAAGGGCGCCCGCAAGGCGCCCTTTGCTTTTTCTGGAGCCGCGCTAGAATGCGCGCCGGACGACTTCGCAGCGGGAGACGCGCATGTGGCAGCAGACACTGATCACCCTTGGCGCGCGACCGCGGGGCTTTCATCTGGTGACCGATGAACTGCTGGCGAACTTGCCGGAACTGCGACGCTGTCGTGTCGGTCTGTTGCACCTGTGGCTGCAGCACACATCGGCATCATTGACCGTCAATGAGAATGCCGACCCCTCCGTGAGGCGCGATTTCGAGCGATTCTTCAATCGCCTCGTGCCCCAGGGGGAAGGCGGCTACGAACATGACTACGAAGGCCCGGATGACCTGCCGGCGCATTTCAAGTCGAGCCTGCTGGGCTGCCAGCTGACGCTGCCGATACAGGAAGGGCGGCTCGCGCTGGGGACCTGGCAGGGCATCTACCTGGGGGAACATCGCGATCATGGCGGTGCACGCCGGGTAGTCGCCACGCTCAATGGCGAGGCGATCTGATTTTTTTCCAGTGGCGTTAGCGCGCTGGCGCGGCTGGGCTATAACTAACCTGCTTTGGCAAGACAAGAGGTAGAACATGAGCGACGAAGATCTGGAACAAGACGAGCTCGAGGCATCCGACGAGGATGAGGGCGAGGAGCTCGCCGCAGCCGAAGACAGCGACGACGGCGACAGCGAAAGCGACAGTGAATCCCCCGCGCCTGCCGGCAAGAGCAAGAAGGCGGCGGTAGAGGTCGAGGAACTGCCGAGCATCGAAGCCAAGCAGAAGGAGCGCGATGCGCTCGCACGGGCCATGGAGGAATTCCTGGCGCGTGGCGGCAAGGTTCAGGAGGTCGAGCCCAACGTGGTCGCCGACCCGCCGAAGAAGCCCGACAGCAAGTACGGCAGCCGTCCCATCTGAGGTTCGTCGCCCCATGAAGAAGCCCGCGTTCAGCGGGCTTTTTCATGGGCGCCGGGTACTCAGCCCGGGCTGTTCCAGCGGCCCAGCAGGGCCGGCAGTTCCGCCAGGCTGCGAATCTCCGCGTCAGGATCGGTCTCGCCCTCCCAGGGCTTGCCCTGCGGGTTGAACCAGATGGCGCGCATCCCGGCGTTGCGTGCGCCGTGGATGTCGTCGCTGGGGTGGTCGCCGATGTGGACCGCCCGCTCGGCCGCGACCCCGGCGCGCTTCAGGGCTTCCTCGAAGGGGTGCGGGTCGGGCTTGCCGACGCCCAGCTCCTCGGCGCACAGGGCGAACTGGAAGTAGTCGGCCAGCCCCAGGCGGCGCACATCGGCATTGCCGTTGGTGATCACCGCCAGGCGATAGCGGTTGGCGAGAATCTCCAGGGTCGGGTGCACCTCGGGGAACAGGTCGATGCGGTGGCGTGCCTCGAGGAAGACCTCGAAGCCGCGGCTGGCCAGGCTGCCCGCCTCGTCACGGGGGTAACCGGCCTCTTCCAGTGCATGGAAGAGGATGCGCCGGCGCAGTTCGCTGAGACGGTGCTTGAGCCCGGGCTCGTCCGCCAGCAGCCGCGCGCGGATCGCCCACAGGTGCTCGATGGGCACCGGGCCCAGCTTCGGTGCCTGCAGCGCCAGCCACTCGCGCAGCGCCGCCTCGGCGCCGTGCATCACGGTGGCGACGTCCCAGAGGGTGTCGTCGAGGTCGAAGGTGATCAGCTGGATGCTCATTCGTCGCTCGCCTTGTTCCGCTTGGCCCGGGGATGGGCCTTGTCATAGACCGCCGCGAGGTGCTGGAAGTCCAGGTGGGTATAGATCTGCGTGGTGGAGATGTCCGCGTGGCCGAGCAGTTCCTGCACGGCGCGCAGGTCCTGGGACGACTCCAGCATGTGGCTGGCGAAGGAGTGGCGCAGCATGTGCGGATGCAGGTGCTGGCCCAGCTCGCGCACCCCGGCGGCGCGCACGCGCAACTGGATGGCGCGCGGCCCCAGGCGGCGCCCGGTGCGGCCGATGAACACGGCGCCGTCCTGCGGGTTGGCCAGGGCACGCAGTGGCAGCCATTGCTCCAGCGCCTGCCGGGCCATGCGCCCGACCGGCAGCTCGCGCACCTTGTTGCCCTTGCCGTGCACGCGCACGCTGCCGTCGGCCAGATCGAGGCCGTCGAGGTTCAGGCCAACCAGCTCGGACAGGCGCAGGCCGGAGGAATAGAACAGCTCGAGGATCGCCTGGTCGCGGCGGGCGATGAAGTCGTCTTCGACCGCGCCGTCCAGCAGCTGCTGGGCGCGATCGGCGTCGAGGGTCTTGGGCAGGCGGCGCTCGCCCTTGGGCGCGCTGAGCCCGCTGGCCGGGTCGTGGCGGCAGACGCCTTCGCGTACCAGGTAGCGGTAGAGCCCCCGTACCGCGGAGAGCAGGCGCGCCAGGCTGCGGCTCGACTGCCCCTGCTGGTGCAGCCGGGCGACCATGCTGCGCAGGGTGCGTGGGTCGAGCGCGGACCAGTCGGCGACGGCGAAGGCCTCGCACAGGGCGACGACCTTGCCCAGGTCGCGACGGTAGCCGTCGAGGGTGTGGGGGGAAACCTGGCGCTCGCTGCGCAGGTGCTCGATGTAGCGGTCCAGATCGGCGTTCATCCGTCTACTCCTGCCGCTGTGCCGTCGCCCGCCGCCTACCTCACCGAACGCAGCGGGGAGGCGAAGAGGGGCAGCACGCGGGCCAGGACCTCGGCGATGTAGCCGAGGAACAGGGTGCCCAGCGAGCTCTTGTAGTGCTGCGGATCATGGCTGCCGATGGCCAGGATGCCGTGCTGGCCCTGGTGGTTGAGGGAGACCACGGCGGCGGAGCCGACCTTGGCGCCCTCTTCCTTGCCGAAGAGGAATTCCAGCTCATGGGCACGCAGCACGCCGCAGATGGTCTTGCCGGCAACCAGCAGGCCGCCGACGGCCTGTTGCGCTTCCACGCTGGTGACGCTGCGGCCTACCGGCAGGGTGCTGTCGCTGAACAGGATGAGGCTGACGAAGGGCACCTGGAACTCGTGGCGCAGGCTGTCTTCCACTGCGCTGACCACCTCTTCCAGGGTGCCGGCGTCGAGCAGGTCGAGCACCAGGCGGCGGGTCTTGTCGAACAGCCGGTCGTTGTCCCGGGCGACGTCCATCAGCTGCGAGAGCCGATGGCGCATCTCGATGTTGCGCTCGCGCAGCAGCTTGACCTGGCGCTCCACCAGGGAGACGGCCTCGCCCGGCTGGTGCGGGATGCGCAGTTCGGGGATCAGCTCCTCGTGGTCGACGAAGAACTCCGGGTGGTGCCGCAGGTAGGCGGCGACCGTCTCGGCCTCGAGGTGCTGAGGCGGTTCCTGGTGCTTGTCACTCATGCTCGCTGCTCGCTCATAGGCGGACCTGCCCTTCGTACACGCGTACGGCGGGTCCGGTCATCATCACGGACTGGTCGGGGCCGGCCCATTCGATGGACAGCTTGCCACCCGGCAGCTCCAGTTGCACGGGCGAGTCCATCCAGCCCTGGCGGATGGCGGCGACCGCGGCGGCGCAGGCGCCGGTGCCACAGGCCTGGGTTTCCCCCGCACCACGCTCCCACACGCGCAGGCGCGCCTGGTGGCGGTCGATGACCTGGAGGAAGCCGACGTTGACCCGCTGCGGGAAGCGCGGGTGGTGCTCGATCTTCGGGCCCAGCTCGTGGACCGGGGCGCTGCCGATGTCGTCGACCCGCAGCACCGCATGGGGATTGCCCATGGACAGGGCGGCCAGCTCGACCTGGCGACCGTCGACCTCGACGGCGTAGCTCAGCGCCTCGGCGTCGGCGACGAAGGGGATCTGCTGGGGTGCCAGGCGGGGCGGGCCCATGTCGACGCGGACCTGGCCATCGGCGCGCACGTCCAGCTCGATGATCCCGCTCTTGGTCTCGACGCGGATCTGCTTCTTCACCGTCAGGCGCTTGTCCAGCACGAAGCGGGCGAAGCAGCGGGCGCCGTTGCCGCACTGTTCGACCTCCGAGCCATCGGCGTTGAAGATGCGGTAGCGGAAGTCGACGTCCGGGTTGGTCGGCGCCTCGACGATCAGCAGCTGGTCGAAACCGATGCCGGTGTGGCGATCGCCCCATTGCTTGGCGTGCTTGGGCTGGATGTGCGCGTGCTGGCTGACCAGGTCGAGGACCATGAAGTCATTGCCCAGGCCGTGCATCTTGGTGAAACGCAGCAGCATGGGTTCACTCCGGTAGCAGGCTTTCGCCGGCGTAGAGTTCCTCGACGGTCTCGCGACGGCGGACCTCGTATGCCCGCTCGCCGTCCACCAGCACCTCGGCGGCGCGGCCGCGGGTGTTGTAGTTGGAGCTCATGACGAAGCCATAGGCACCGGCGGAGCGCACGGCCAGCAGGTCGCCTTCGGCCAGCACCAGTTCGCGGTCCTTGGCGAGGAAGTCGCCGGTCTCGCAGATGGGGCCGACCAGGTCGTAGCGGCGCTTCTCGCCGTCGCGGGGCTCGACCGGCACCACGTCCATCCAGGCCTGGTACAGGGCCGGGCGGATCAGGTCGTTCATGGCCGCGTCGATGATCGCGAAGTCCTTGTGCCCGGTGTGCTTGAGGTATTCCACCTGGGTCAGCAGCACGCCGCCATTGGCGACGATGTAGCGGCCCGGTTCGAAGACCAGGGTCAGCTCGCGCCCGGCGATGCGCTCGCGCACGGCCTTGATGTAGTCGCCGGCGACCGGCGGCTGCTCGTCCTTGTAGCGCACGCCCAGGCCGCCGCCGAGGTCCAGGTGGCGGATGTGCACGCCCTGGGTGGCGAGGCGGTCGATCAGCGCCAGCAGGCGGTCGAGGGCATCGAGGAAGGGCGGCAGCGTGGTCAGCTGGGAGCCGATGTGGCAGTCGACACCGATCACGTCCAGGTTCGGCAGCGAGGCGGCGCGCAGGTAAACGGCCTCGGCCTGCTCGATGGCGATGCCGAACTTGTTCTCTTTCAGGCCGGTGGAGATGTAGGGGTGGGTGCCGGCGTCCACATCGGGGTTCACCCGCAGGGAGACCGGGGCCCGCATGTCCATCTCGGCAGCGACGACCTGCAGGCGCTCGAGTTCCTCGGTGGACTCGACGTTGAAGCAGTGCACGCCCACTTCCAGGGCGCGACGCATGTCGTCACGGCTCTTGCCGACGCCGGAGAAGACGATGCGGTCGGCGGTGCCACCGGCGGCGAGCACGCGCTCCAGTTCGCCGCTGGAGACGATGTCGAAGCCCGAGCCCAGGCGCGCCAGGAGGTTCAGCACGCCGAGGTTGGAGTTGGCCTTGACCGCATAGCAGACCAGGTGCGGGACGCCCGACAGGGCATCGGCATAGGAGCGGTACTGCGCCTCGATGTGGGCGCGGGAGTAGACGTAGGTGGGCGTGCCGAAGCGCGAGGCGATGGCGGACAACGCCACGCCCTCCGCGAACAGCTCACCGTCGCGGTAAGTGAAGGCGTCCATCAGCGCCCCCTCAGTGCGAATGTTCGGCGGAAGACGGCTTGGATTCGTCCGGCAGATACAGCGGGCCCTTCTGGCCGCAACCGGCGAGCAGGCAGGCAACGGCGACGAGCGCGACGAAAGGGGTGAGCAGTCGCTTCATGGCGAAATCCTTGAAGAAAGCGTGAATTGCCCGGGAGTATACCGACCGCCCGGCGCCTTGCCTATGCGCCGGAAAACCCGCCGGACGTGGCTTGCGGCTAGCCAATCGGCCCTCCGCGGGCCTAGGATTGGCGCCCAAAAACGGAGGCCGAATGGACCTATCCACCCCGCTGGCCAGCTCGGTTTCGGTGGCCTACCTGCAAGGCCTGGTCGATCACCTGGCGCGCCAGGGCATCGAGCCTGCCGAACTGCTGGCGCACGTCCAGCTGACCCCGGCCATCCTCGGCCAGCGTGACCAGCGCATCGCCGCCAGCGCCTACCTCGAGCTGCTCGCCCAGGGCATCCGCCTGACCGGCGACACGCGCCTCGGCCTGCACCTGGGCGAAGCGGTGCGGCCCGGTTACTACGGTGTGCTCGGTTACCTGCTGATGAGCTGCGCGACCCTGGCCGATGCCCTGCACCGCCAGGCGCGCTATGCGGCGCTGGTGGGCAACCTGGGGCGCGTCGACCTGGCCGACGAGCCGGAACGCCCGGGCCATGAGCCGCTGGTGGTGCATAGCTGGGAACCCTTGCTGCCGCAGCAGCGCGAGCAGGTGGCGGAAGAGTCCCTCGCCGGCTGGGTGACCTTCGGGCGCTGGATCAGCGGCCTGGATATCCCGCCTACCGAGGTGCGTTTCCAGCACGCCGCGCCGGCCGATCTCACCGAGTACCAGCGGATCTTCCGCTGCCCGGTGCTGTTCGGCCAGGCGGACAACGCGCTGGTCTTCCCCCGGCGCCTGCTGGCCACACCGCTCGGCCAGGCCGACGCCCAGGTGCGGCAGATGCTCGATGCCTATGCCGATCGCCTGCTTGGCGAGATCAACCGTGGCAGCAGCGTGCTCGACCGGGCCCGGGTCATCCTCGCCGGCCAGCTGTCGGAGCAGGGCCCCGACCTGGAGCGCCTGGCCGAGGCATTGGCGCTGAGTCCGCGTACACTGCAGCGTCGCCTGCGCGAGGCCGGCCTGTCGTTCAGCCAGCTGGTGGACGAGACGCGCCAGCAGCTGGTGCTGCATTATCTGCGCGATCCGGCGCTGGAACTCGCCGATATCGCCTTCTTCGTCGGTTTCAGCGAGCCCGGTTCGCTGGCCCGAGCCTTCCGTCGCTGGACCGGGCAGAGCCCCGGCGAGTACCGGCGCCATTTATCACCCTTTCCCTGAGGAGCCCCCTATGAGTTTGAGCGAAGCGCGTTTCCACGATCTGATCGATGCCGCTCAGGAAGCCATCGAAGACATCTTCGACAGCAGCGACCTGGACGTCGACCTGGAGAACAGCGCAGGCGTCCTGACCATCCGCTTCGAAAATGGCACCCAGGTCATCCTCAGCCGCCAGGAATCGCTGCGCCAGTTGTGGGTGGCGGCGCGTTCCGGCGGTTTCCACTTCGACTACGACGAGGCCGCCGGCCTGTGGATCTGCGACACCAGCGAGGAGCCCCTGGGCGAACTGCTGGGCCGCGTGACCCGCGAGCAGTCCGGTGAAGAACTTGAGTTCGAAGAGCTCTGACGAGCCCGATCCCCGGGCCTCGCCCTGCATCCGCAGGTGCTGCCTGGACGACACCGACGTTTGCGTCGGATGCGGACGCACCCTGGGTGAGATCCTGGAGTGGAACGAAGCAGGCGATGAACGTCGCCGGCAGATCCGCGAGCAGGCCGCTCGGCGCGTGCGTCAGAGCGCCCGCTGACCGCCCGGTCTTGCCAACAGCGCCCGCACTGACGTAGTGTCGGTCGGGCCGGTGCTCGAACGCATCGGCTCACAGATCTGAAACCCCGCCTTCGGGCGGGGTTTCGCTTTTTTGAGCCAAGGATTCAGGAGTTTCGGATTTGCCATGAGCACTCAACCCTCGATCATCATCACCCGCCTCGACCTGCAGCGACTGGAGCGCCTGCTCGATGAACTGGAGGACTTCGGCCCCGGCGCCGAGGCGCTGGAGCGGGAGCTCGCTCGCGCCCAGGTGGTGGGCCACGAGGAGGTACCGCCGGGCGTAGTGACCATGAATACCCGCGTGCACTGTCGTGAAGAGGGGAGCGGCAAGGACTACCACCTGACCCTGGTCTACCCGCAGGACGCCGGTGGCGAAGGCACCGTCTCCATCCTCGCCCCCATCGGCAGCGCCCTGCTCGGCCTGTCCGTGGGCCAGCACATCGACTGGCCGGCGCCGGGTGGCAAGACCCTCAAGCTGCAATTGCTGGCGGTCGAGTACCAGCCCGAGGCGGCTGGCGAATACGATCGCTGATCGACGACCTGGCCGCCTCCCCGGCGGTCAGGCCTTGTTCAGGGCCTGGTTGAGCTGCTTTTCGAGCTCGGCCTTGTAGCGCAGGTAGTGAACCGTCTGCGCATGGCCCTCGCCGAGGACCCGCGACAGGTCCAGGTCGGTGATGTAGCAGGGGTAACGCTCGGCCTCGCTGCGCTGCGAGAGGATGTGCCGGGCCACGGAGGCGAAAAGCTCGCCGCCGTATTCCAGTTCCGAGAATTCCCGGTGGTTGCAATAGAGCGTGACGTGGACGCGATCCGTGTCCAGCGGCTCGACGATCGCCTGCACGTCGTAGAACGGATGGCTGACCGGTGCCTGCGGCGCTGCGCGGCGCTCGACCTGCTGCGCGCGCTGCGGCGGTGAGGGCAGCACCTCGTAGTAGAGGATCTCCAGGTCGCTCGGGGGCGTCGGGCTGTCCAGGGGCAGCAGGGCGTTGCGTCGGTAGAGCACCGATTGCAGGAAGCGCTGCAGCGGCGTGAGCAGGCTCTGCTGGTCGCGGAACGGCTGGCGCTGGCGCCACAGGGCGTTGTGTTCGTCGAGCAGGGTCAGTTCGGCACTGTCGCCGTCCTGGCGGAAGAACACCTGGATGCAGTTCGGTCGGCCCAGCGGCAGGATCAGCGCCAGGTCCTCGCCTTCCAGGGCGTAGCGGTCGAGGAACAGCGGGCTGTAGGTCGGCAGGTCCTCGCCCAGGTGTTCCAGCAGCGCCGGCAGGTCATCCAGGGCGGTGTGGCTGACCTGCCCGGGCAGCAGCTCCAGCACGTGGTATTGCTGGCGCACCTGCAGCAGGTAGCGGGTGGTATCGGGGCTGCCCAGGTGCGCCAGGGCGTCACGGAACAGCTCTTCCACGCGCTGGGCGATGGCCTGGGCGCGGTTGCGGCAGAAGCAGCGCACGCGCAGGTGCGGCTGCATGTCCGCAGGCGTCGCGTTGAGGAAGTCGCGCAGGCAGTCCAGCGGGGCGAAGGGCCCGTCGTAGCGGGTCACCAGCAGCTCGTTCCAGCTGTTCAGGGTGACCTGGTCGATGGTCAGCACCAGGTTGTCGCGCACGCCGGAGTAACCGAGAGAATCGGTGCGCTCGGTGGTCATGTGCACGTTCATCTGGCTGTGCTGCTTGAGCGGGTCGATGCCGACGTTGATCAGCAGCAGCACTTCGCTCGGAGCACTGGCGCGCAGCAGCGCCGCTTCGCCCACCGGCGGCAGCGGCAGCGGGATGCTCTGCTGCAGGCTGGCGATCAGGTTGGACAGCTCGAACTCGGTCAGGTCGCTGGTGCCGGGGTTCAGGGACAGGCGCGTGCTGGGGTCGATCACGCCGTTGCGGTGACACCAGGCGAGCAGCTCGATCAGCTCGCGGGCGCGCTTTATCGGCGCAAAATCGCGCCACTCCTGGGCGTTCAGGCTGCCCGGGAAGAGTGCCCACTGGGTCTCGCCCTGGGCCTCCGGGCTGGGGCACTGGACCAGGGTCAGGGTGTCTTCGGCCAGGTCCGGGGCGATGCCGGGGTTGATGAATTCCACCTTGCCGGCCTTGCGTTCGAAAGCGGCATAGAGGCGCCGGCCGAGTACGCCGAGGTCGCGACTGTTGAGCGAGCTGATGGCCTGCTGGCTGCGGCCGAATTCGGACAGGAAGCGATAGCTGTAGGTCAGCTCGTTGACCAGCGCGCGGCGTTCGGCGCTCACCTGGCGCACTTTCCACTGGCTGCGGCTGTCGAGCATGGCCAGCTGCCGCGCATCCCACTGCCACTCACGGGTCAGGCGCTCGAACAGCAGGCGCTGCCAGCTCTTCTGGCGGTTGCGCGGCGGGCGGCTGAGCTTCTTGTTGACCTTGAGGTAAAGGCAGCGGCGGATCAGCTCCAGGCGCTCGCGGTCGCCGCGCGCCGTCAGGTACTCCTCCAGGCGGCGGTACACGACTATGTAGGGGTCGAGCTCGTCGAGGTCGAGGTGGTTGGCGTAGACCGCGTGCTTGAAGCGCAGCGACAGGCAGTGCACCCGTGGGTGCTCGCTGGCGTAGACCTCGGTGAGCAGCAGCTTGAGCACCGACTTGTAGGGCGATTCGATGCCCTTGAACAGCTGCCACATGCCCGCACCGATGAACTCGCCCACCGGGATGTGGGCCAGGTGGCCCAGGTCCAGCACCTCCTCGGCACGGATGAAGCGGCGTGACAGCAGCTTCTCGGTGTACTCGGCGTAGCGCCCTTCCTCGTAGACCGGCACCAGCCACCAGAGCGGCGTGCGCCCGGCGAGCCAGATGGCGGTGCGGTAGAACTCGTCCAGCAGCAGGTAGTGCTGGGTGGTGCCGCAGTCGTCGGAAGTGAGCTGGGTTTCGCGGTCACCGACCACGAAGCGCTGGGGGTCGATGAGGAAGAAGTGCGCCTCGGTGCCCTGGGTCGCGGCCCAGGTTTCCAGTTGCTCGCACTTGCGGCGCAGTTCGGCTACCTCGGCGGCGGACAGGTCCGGTGCGTGGCAGACCCAGAGGTCCATGTCGCTCTGCTCGGCCTGCGCCACCGTGCCCAGGCTGCCCATCAGGAACAGGCCGTGGATCGGCATCGGCGGGTTGCCCCGGCGGGCCTTGTAGGCGAAGGAGCGGGTCAGGCGCTGGACTTCGGCCAGCACCTCGTCGTCGGGCTCGTAGTTGGACAGGCCCGCAGGCGTCTGCCCGGACACGTAGCCGGGCAGCAGCGGATGGTTGACGTGGAACAGCAGCGGCAACAGGCGCAGCACCAGCTGCTGGCGCGTGGAAAGGCCCTGCATGGCACGTTCCAGGCGCCCACCGTTGACCTTCAGGAAGCGCGCGCGCAGCTGCGCGAGGACCTTGCGGTCGATGCCGTCATCGATGTCGGGGCGGATTTCCTGGGTGCGCGTCATGGAGCTTCTGCCGGGTGGGTGGGCACAGCCTACCAGCCGGCGAAGCGGCCGGGCAGGGTTGTGCCCGGGTTATCGGCGCGGACGCGTTTCAGCTTGAATGGACGGGCTCGGTGGTGAGGATGGTGAGCAGGCTCTGGGCGTGTTCGGCAGCGTCCAGCCCCAGGCTGGTGAGGTAGCCGCCATCGGGCTGGGTGATGAGTTTCTTCTGGTGGAGACGGGTGACCGCGCCTATGACCTTGGACGAGGCGTTGTTGTGCACCTTGAGTCCCTCCTGGGTGTTGTCCAGGTTGAACAGGGTCAGCAGTTCCAGTTCGGCGATGAGCTCGGGGGTATACGACATGGTGACTCCTGGGCTTCTGGTGGGCCCGCCTTCGTGTGGGCAGGTGTGACGGATCAGTGTAGTAGGCCAGGCTCAGTCTGCCGGGTAGATCGCCTCGCCGTATTGCCAGCGGTCAAGGATCGCCTGGTAGCGACCGTCCTCCTGGATGCGCTGCATGCCCAGGTCGAAGCGCTGCAGCAGCCAGCCGGCGCGCGGTGCGCTGCGCGAGAACGACAGGTACAGCTCCGGCTGGTGCACCGTGCCCACGGCCTGGAAGCTGCCGGCGAGCTCGGGATGCTCGCGCAGCAGCTCGGCGGTGGTGGCGCGGTAGGCCACCACGTAGTCGACGCGGCCGTGCTGCAGCATCAGGAAGCCGTTGAGGTCCTTGCGCACCGGCACCCGCTCCAGGGTGCGCAGGGCATCGAAGCGGGTGCCGTACTCGTAGCCGATGGTCACGGCCACCCGCGCGCCCTCCAGGCCTTGCAGGTCCACCACCGGGGTGGCCCGGTCGACACGCGACCAGAGCAGGATGTCGTCGCGGAACAACGGGTGCCGGGGCAACTGGTAGGCCTCGGCGATACGTGCGTCCGGCGCGGTGTTGAAGCAGCCCGCCAGCTTGCCCTGGAGGGCGAGCTGCATGCAGCGGGAATAGGGATAGGGCACGAGCTCCACCGGGGTGTCGGCGGCGGCGAAGGCGGCCAGCACGATCTCCGCCGACATGCCGCGCACCGCGCCATCGCGGAACGCGGTGAAGGGGTACCAGTCGTCCTCGGCGCCAATCTGCAGCGGCTCGGCATGGGCGCCGATGGCCAGCAGGAGCAGCAGGCCGGAGAGCGCCCGGCGGGCGAGGCGGGTGACGCGCAGCGGGCTCGAACTCATGGGGGCCTGGACCTCGACGACGCTCGGGTGGGATGGCGCGATGCTAGGGCCTGTTGCGATGGGTGATCCCGGCGTGGATCAAGATTCCCCGTCGTCTTCGTCGCCGTCGTCCGGCAGCTCGGGCAACGCCCTGAGGGCGGCTTCGTACCAGGCCAGGTCGAAGGGCTGGTCGCCCTCCAGGCGGGCGATCGCCCGGGCCAGCACCAGGGCCATGAGCTGGACGCTCTCCTCGCGCTCGTAGCCCACCAGGGTCAGCTTGTTCAGGGTGGCCTTGGCCGTCGGCGGGTTGTCGGCTTCCAGCTGGTTCTCGATGGCCTGGATCAGGGTTTGCTCGGCGAAGGCCTCTTCGCTGTCGTCGTGCTCGCTCATGGCACTGCTCCTCGTTGTGCAGGCGCGCAGTGTGCCACGGCGTGTTCTTCCATTCACTGCCCTGATCCTGCTGGCGCGGCCCGCGTGGGCGGGTCTATAAGAACGAACGCCCACCCCGCACGGCCAGGAGGCCCCATGCTCAAGCTCCACGGTTTTTCCGTCAGCAATTACTACAACATGGTCAAGCTGGCGCTGCTGACCAAAGGCATTCCCTTCGAGGAAGTGCTGGTCCATGGCAGCCAGGAGCCGGCGTTCCTCGCCATCAGCCCGCGCGGCAAGGTGCCGGTGCTGGAGACCGAGCAGGGCTTCATCAACGAGACCGGCGCCATCCTCGAATACCTGGAGGAACGCTTCCCCCAGCGTCCGCTGCTGCCGGCCGATGCGTACCAGCGTGGCGTGGTCCGTGCGCTGGTGCGTGAGATCGAGCTGTACATCGAGCTGCCGGCGCGCAGTTGTTATCCACAGGCCTTCTTCGGCATGCCGCTGCCGGAGGCGATCCGCGAGAAGGGCAAGGCCGAGCTGCTGGCCGGCGTCGCCGCCCTGGCCCGCCACGGCCGCTTCGCGCCCTATGTGGCGGGCGATTCCATGAGCTTGGCCGACCTGTATTTCCTCTACAGCATCGACCTCGCCTGCGAGGTGGCGCAGAAGCTGTTCGCCACCGACCTGCTGGCGGATTTGCCCGGCGCCCGTGCGCTGCTGGCCAAGCTCGGTGCCGAGGCCCATGTGCAGCGCATCGCCGCCGACAAGGCGCGGGAGATGCCCGGCTTCCTCGAGGCCGTCAAGGCCCGCGCGCGGGGCTGAGGCCCGGCTTCAGCCGGGCAGGCTGTCCAGCCAGGCGTCGAGTTCCGCTCGCGACCCCAGCCTGATGAAGCGGACCCCGGCGTTGGCCGGGTCCCGCTGCTCGGCGGCGAAGCGCGCGCGGTAGACCGCGTGGCGGGTCCAGGTCCAGAGGATGATCGAGCGTTCCGGGTCCAGGCTCAGCAGGTTGCGCAGGCGTTCGCGGTTGCCGTTCCACAGCGTCTTGCGCAGCAGCAGGCGGCCCAGGGTGCGGGCGATGACCTGGCGCATCACGACCGGGCGCGGGAGGTCGAGCCAGATCACCGTGTCGGCGCGGGAAAGCGTCAGCGGACGCACCGTCGAGTAGGCGCCTTCGACGATCCAGCGCGGCGCCTGCAGGGCGGCCTCGACCCGCGCGCGGAATTCGGCGCGGGGCAGGGGCTGCCAGCCGGGCTGGTGGAAGATCGCGTCGAGCTCGATGTGCGGGCAGCCCAGGCGTGCGGCCAGGCGGCGTGCCAGGTGCGTCTTGCCCGAGCCCGAGCAGCCGACGATGGAAATACGCTGGCCGACCTGCGTCGGCCAGGTGTCGGGGGTGTGGTCCTGCATGGGCATCCCTGCCGGTCGCGGGGCGACCTCGTGATCAGCGTACGGCGAGCAGCGCCTTGCCACGCGCGACGGCGGCGCGGACCTGGCTCGGCGCCGTGCCGCCGATGTGGTCGCGGGCATTGACCGAGCCTTCCAGGGTCAGCACGGCGAAGACGTCGTCGTCGATCTGGTCGCTGAACTTGCGCAGCTCGTCGAGACTCATCTCGGCCAGGTCCTTGCCGCTTTCCACGCCGTACTTCACCGCATGGCCGACGATCTCGTGGCAGTCGCGGAAGGGCAGGCCCTTGCGCACCAGGTAGTCGGCCAGGTCGGTGGCGGTGGAGAAGCCGCGACGGGCCGCTTCGCGCATCACCGCATGGCGCGGCTTGATCGCCGGGATCATGTCGGCGAAGGCGCGCAGGGAGTCGCGCAGGGTGTCGGCGGCGTCGAACAGCGGCTCCTTGTCCTCCTGGTTGTCCTTGTTGTAGGCCAGCGGCTGGCCCTTCATCAGGGTCAGCAGGCCGGTCAGGGCGCCGAACACGCGGCCGGACTTGCCACGCACCAGCTCGGGCACGTCGGGGTTCTTCTTCTGCGGCATGATCGAGGAGCCGGTGCAGAAGCGGTCGGGCAGGTCGATGAACTGGAACTGGGCGCTGGTCCAGAGCACCAGCTCTTCGGAGAAGCGCGACAGGTGCATCATCGCCAGGGAGGCGGCGGCGCAGAATTCGATGGCGAAGTCGCGGTCGGAAACGCCGTCCAGCGAGTTGCCGCCGACGGCGTCGAAGCCCAGCAGGCGGCAGGTGACTTCGCGCTGGATCGGGTAGGTGGTGCCGGCCAGGGCGGCGCTGCCCAGCGGCATGCGGTTGACGCGCTTGCGGCAGTCGACCAGGCGTTCGTGGTCGCGGCTGAGCATTTCGAACCAGGCCAGCAGGTGGTGGCCGAAGGTCACCGGCTGCGCGGTCTGCAGGTGGGTGAAGCCGGGCATGATGGTGTCCGCTTCGCGCTCGGCCTGCTCCAGCAGGCCCTGCTGCAGGCGGGTGATCTCGCCGAGGATGATGTCGATCTCGTCGCGCAGCCAGAGGCGGATGTCGGTGGCCACCTGGTCGTTGCGCGAGCGGCCGGTGTGCAGCTTCTTGCCGGTGATGCCGATGCGGTCGGTCAGGCGCGCCTCGATGTTCATGTGCACGTCTTCCAGGTCGACGCGCCATTCGAAGGTGCCGGCCTCGATCTCGGCCTGGATTTCCTTCAGGCCCTTCTCGATGGCGTCGCGCTCATCCCCGGTCAGCACGCCGGCTTCGGCCAGCATGGTGGCGTGGGCGATGGAGCCCATGATGTCGTGGCGGTACAGGCGCTTGTCGAAGTCGACGGAGGCGGTGAAGCGGGCGACGAAGGCGTCGACGGGCTCGCTGAAGCGGCCACCCCAGGACTGGTTGGTCTTGTCGGTGCTCATGAGTGGGCTCGGTGCTGGAGGTGAAGGAAGGCCGATGGCCGAAAAATTACCGGCGATAATAACAGCGTTGCTGGTGAAACCGGCGCGTCCCGTCCGAGTGACCTGCCGGTCGGCGTTTGTAGCCTGCTTCACAGTTTTTCATCTCCAGCAGCATTTCGGTGCTTTATTTCGCCCGGCCGGAGCGCTCTGGCTTGCCGCCCGGCGGGCGCTTGCGGAAACTGCCCGGATGCCTGACGACAGCCGCAACAAGGCGCGCCCCGCCGCGTCCATCGACGACTTCTTCCTGCCCGAGCTGTGCCTGCCGGAGGCGCTGCTCGGCCTCGTGCTGCTCGCCGAGCTGCTGGTGATGGTGCTGGTACTGGCCGAGCCCATGCTGCCCAACTTCGACTGGGTGCGCCTGGCGCTCACCTCGCTCTTCGTGCAGTGGATCGTGCTGCTTTCCGCCGCCCTGCTCTGTCGGCTGCGTCCGTTGCTGGCGCGCATCAGCGCGGCGCTGGCGGGGATCATCTGCTGCCTGATCGTGGTCGGCCTGACCCTCACCTGCACCGCCGTGGCCGACTATTACGACCTGGGCGGGCCGCTGCCGCGCGCCGGCGAAGTCAACCTCTACCTGCGCCACGGTCTGATCAGCCTGATCATGTCGGCGCTGCTGCTGCGCTACTTCTACCTGCAGAGCCAGTGGCGCCGGCAGCAGCAGGCCGAGCTGCGCGCGCGCATCGAATCGCTGCAGGCACGTATCCGTCCGCACTTCCTCTTCAACAGCCTGAACAGCATCGCCAGCCTGGTGGCCATCGATCCGTACAAGGCCGAGCAGGCGGTGCTCGATCTTTCCGACCTGTTCCGCGCCAGCCTGGCCAAGCCCGGCACCCTGGTCAGCTGGGCCGAGGAGCTGGAGCTGGCGAAACGATATTTGTCGATCGAGCAATATCGTCTCGGAGAACGGCTACAGTTGGATTGGCAGGTAGACGAA
The DNA here is from genome assembly GCF_054558415.1 of Pseudomonas sp. No.21. Classification (NCBI taxonomy): domain Bacteria; kingdom Pseudomonadati; phylum Pseudomonadota; class Gammaproteobacteria; order Pseudomonadales; family Pseudomonadaceae; genus Pseudomonas; species Pseudomonas sp. No.21. The sequence continues at coordinate 322,916 of NZ_BAAJNO010000005.1, read as the reverse complement.
GTGCCCAATGATTTGCCGATTCCACAACTGACCCTGCAGCCCCTGCTGGAGAATGCCCTCATCTATGGCATTCAACCGCGTATAGAAGGGGGACTGGTGCGGGTGGAAGCCGAGTACAGGGATGGTGTGTTCCTGCTCTGCGTGAGCAACCCGTTCGACACGAGTGCGGAACCCCAGCCTTCACGCGGAACCCACCAGGCACTGACGAATATTGATGCCCGACTTACGGCACTTTTCGGCTCCAGAGCCAGTCTCAGCGTGGAGCGCCGTGACGGTCGCCACTTCACCTGTCTACGCTATCCTTGTGCGAGACTCACGCAGGAAGCCCGAGCAATATGAATGTCCTGATCGTCGATGACGAACCCCTTGCCCGAGAGCGTCTCAGCCGCCTGGTCGGCGACCTCGACGGATACCGAGTTCTGGAGCCCGCCGCCACCAATGGCGAAGAGGCTCTGACCCTGATCGACAGCCTGAAACCGGATGTCGTGTTGCTCGACATCCGCATGCCAGGGCTCGATGGCCTGCAGGTGGCCGCGCGGCTCTGTGAGAAGGAAGCGCCGCCCGCGGTGATCTTCTGCACCGCCCATGACGAGTTCGCCCTGGATGCCTTCCAGGTCAGCGCCGTGGGTTACCTGGTCAAGCCGGTGCGGCCGGAGTCACTGGCCGAAGCCCTGAAGAAGGCCGAGCGCCCGAACCGGGTGCAACTGGCGGCACTCACCCGCCCCGCCGCGGAAAGCGGCACCGGGCCGCGTTCGCACATCAGCGCCAGGACCCGCAAGGGCATCGAGCTGATCCCCCTGGACCAGGTCATCTACTTCATCGCCGACCACAAGTACGTGACCCTGCGTCACGAGCATGGCGAGGTGTTGCTGGACGAGCCGCTGAAGGCACTGGAGGACGAGTTCGGTGATCGTTTCGTGCGCATCCACCGCAACGCCCTGGTCGCCCGTGAGCGCATCGAGCGCCTGCAGCGCACCCCGCTCGGGCACTTCCAGCTGTTCCTCAAGGGCCTCAATGGCGATGCGCTGACGGTCAGCCGGCGCCATGTCGCCGGTGTGCGCAAGCTGATGCACAACCTCTAGGACGCATGGCCGCAGGCGCCGGGTGGTCGCCCGCGCGCCTGCGGCTGTCTTGCCTGTTATCATTCCGGGCAGTCCTGCTTCCGGAAGTCATCATCCATGTCCCGCGAGATTCGCATCGCCACCCGCAAGAGTGCCCTGGCCCTGTGGCAGGCCGAGTTCGTCAAAGCCAGCCTGGAGAAGGCCCATCCCGGGCTCAAGGTCAGCCTGGTGCCCATGGTCAGCCGCGGCGACAAGCTGCTCGACGCCCCCCTGGCGAAGATCGGCGGCAAGGGCCTGTTCGTCAAGGAGCTGGAAACCGCCCTGCTGGAGAACGAGGCCGACATCGCCGTGCACTCCATGAAGGACGTGCCCATGGACTTCCCCGACGGCCTCGGCCTGTTCTGCATCTGCGAGCGCGAAGACCCGCGCGACGCCTTCGTCTCCAACACCTTCGAAAGCCTCGATACGCTGCCCGCCGGTGCCGTGGTCGGCACCTCCAGCCTGCGCCGCCAGGCCCAGCTGCTGGCGCGGCGCCCGGACCTGAAGATCCAGTTCCTGCGGGGCAACGTGAACACCCGCCTGGCCAAGCTCGACGCCGGCGAATACGACGCCATCATCCTCGCCGCCGCCGGCCTGATCCGCCTCGGCTTCCAGGAGCGCATCCGTTCCTCCATCAGCGTCGACGACAGCCTGCCCGCCGGCGGCCAGGGCGCGGTGGGCATCGAGTGCCGCACCGCCGACACCGAGATCCACGCCCTGCTGGCGCCCCTGCACCACCGCGACACCGCCCTGCGCGTCACCGCCGAGCGCGCACTGAACAAGCGCCTCAATGGCGGCTGCCAGGTACCCATCGCCTGCTACGCGATCCTCGAGGACGACCAGCTGTGGCTGCGCGGCCTGGTCGGCCAGCCCGACGGCGGTACCCTGCTGCGCGCCGAGTCCCGCGCGCTGGCCAGCGACGCCGAGAGCCTCGGCGTGCGTGTCGCCGAAGACCTGCTGGGCCAGGGCGCAGAGGCCATCCTCCAGGCCGTCTATGGTGAGGCCGGCCACCCGTGACCGGCTGGCGCCTGCTGCTGACGCGCCCCGCCGACGACAGCGCCGCGCTGGGCGAGCTCCTCGCCTCGCACGGCGTGCACAGCGCCAGCCTGCCGCTGCTGGAGTTCCAGAGGCTGGACGAAGCCCCCGAACAGCGCACCACCTTCCTCGGCCTCGACCGCTATCGCGCGGTGATCGTGGTCAGCAAGCCCGCTGCCCGCCTCGGCCTCGAGCGTCTCGCGCGCCACTGGCCGCAACCTCCCGCCCAGGTCCGCTGGTTCAGCGTTGGCGCCGCCACCGGCGAGGTGCTCGCGGCTGCCGGCCTCGATACCCGCTGGCCGGAAAGCGGCGATGACAGCGAAGCCCTGCTGGCGCTGCCGGCATTCACCGAGGCGCTGGCCGCCCCGCAGGCGCGCGTGCTGATCATGCGTGGCGAGGGTGGCCGAGAATTCCTCGCCGAGCGTTTGCGCGGCCAAGGCGTGACGGTGGACTATCTGGAACTCTACCGCCGCTGCCTGCCCGACTACCCGCCGCGCAGCCTGCAACGGCTGATTCGAGCGGAACGCCTGAACGGCCTGGTGGTCAGCAGTGGGCAGGGTTTCGAGCACCTGAACGCACTGGCCGGGGATGATTGGCCCTCCCTGGCCCGTCTACCCTTGTTCGTACCGAGCCCGCGCGTGGCCGAACTGGCGCGCGATGCGGGCGCGCAAGTCGTTGTGGACTGCCGGGGCGCCAGCGCCTCGGCCTTGCTGGCGGCGCTGGAAAGTCATCCGGCCCCGGCCCCCTGATGCAAAGGATGGATACGTGAGCGAAGCAGATCTGGCTAAAACCGAGCAGCAACCCCCGGCCTCCGAGCCCGTCATTCCTGCCACCGCCAAGCCGGCTTCCCGGGGCGGTGGCCTGGCCATCCTGGCATTGCTGGTGGGCGCCGCCGGCGTCGCCGTCGCCGGTTGGAGCCTGTGGCAGATACGCAGCCTCGAGGCCCGCGACCAGCAGCAACTGAGCATGGTCGAGGACGCCCGTGGCCAGGCCCAGTCCCTGCAGCAGCGCGAGAAAACGCTCACCGAGCGCCTCGACCAGCTGCCCAGCGCCGAAGAGCTGGACGAGCGCCGCCGCCTGCTGGCCGACCTGCAGGGCGACCAGCAGCGCCTGAGCCAGCGCCTGGAGACCGTTCTCGGTGCCAGCCGCAAGGACTGGCGCCTGGCCGAGGCCGAGCACCTGTTGCGCCTGGCCAGCCTGCGCCTCTCCGCGCTGCAGGACATCACCAGCGCCAAGGCCCTGGTGGAAGCGGCCGACGACATCCTCCGCGACCAGGACGACCCCGCCGCCTTCGCCGCCCGCGAACAACTCTCGCGCAGCCTCGAGGCGCTGCGCACCACCCCGCAACCGGATCGCACCGGGCTGTTCCTGCAGCTCGGCGCGTTGCGCGAGCAGGCGGCTCAACTCAACCCCTTGGCCCCGGCTTTCGAGGACAAGGGCGGCGTGCTGCGCAACATGGCCGCCGACGGCGACGGTGGCAGCTGGTGGGCCGAGTGGCTGGAGAAGCTCTCCCACTACTTCCGCATCCAGTTCGACGCCGACCAGAACATCAAGCCGTTGCTCGCGGGGCAAGGGCTGTCCCAGGTACGCCTGGCCCTGTCGCTCGCCCTGGAGCAGGCGCAGTGGGCGGCGCTGCATGGCCAGACCCAGGTCTATCGCCAGTCGCTGAAGCAGGCGCGCGAGGTGCTGGATTCGCAGTTCAACGCCGAGAACCCGGAGAGCCGCGCCCTGCTGGCACGCATCGACGAGCTCGCCACCCAGCCGGTCGAAGTGAAGACTCCCGACCTCGGCGCTTCCCTCGAAGCCCTCCAGGCCTACCTGCAGCGCAGCCAGCGCCTCGCCGATCCGAAGGCCGCCGCCGCGCCCGAGGCCGACCCGTCGCAGGACCCTGAAGCGGCGCCGCCGGTGGAGGGCCAGGGCCAATGAGACGGATCATCCTCGTCCTGCTGCTCCTGGCCGCTGCGGGCACCCTGGTGGGCATGGCCGTGGTCCAGCACCCTGGCTACGTCCTCTTCGCCTACAAGGGCTTCCGCTACGAGTCCAGCCTCTGGGCTTTCCTCGCCCTGGTCGCGGTGGTGGTGCTGCTGCTCTGGCTGGTGCGCGCGCTGCTGACCCTGGTGTTCGTCTCCGGCGGCGTGGTCAACCCCTGGTCCCGGCGCAATGCTCGCCGTCGGGTGCGCCTGGCCTCCGAGCAAGGCCTGCTGGACCTGGCCGAAGGCCGCTGGGCCCGCGCCCTGCGCCACCTGCGTCGTGCCGCCGAGGCCGACCCCCAGCCCTTGATGTACTACCTCGGTGCGGCCCGGGCGGCCAACCGCATCGGCCAGTACGAGGAGAGCGACCAGCTCCTCGAGCGCGCCCTGGAACGCCAGCCGCAGGCCGAACTGGCCATCGCCCTGGCGCATGCCGAACTGCAACAGGAGCGTGGCGAGAGCGATGCCGCGCTGGAAACCCTCAAGGTCATGCAGGAGCGCCATCCGCGCCATCACCAGGTGCTGCGCCAGTTGCTCCAGCTGCATCGCCAGCGCGGTGACTCGGCGGCCCTGGTCGGCCTGCTGCCTGACCTGCGCAAGAACAAGGCGCTACCGGAAGCCGAACTCAACCAGCTGGAGCTGAGCGTGTGGAGCGATCGCCTGGTGCACGCCGGGCAGGCCGGCCTCAATGAAGGCGAGGCCGCGCTCAACCCGCTGATCCAGGCCTGGCAGCATCTTTCCGCCGCGCAGCGCGCCGAGCCACGCCTGGTGCTGGCGTTCGCCGACCAGCTGCGTCACCTGGGGGCCGAGCCCGAGGCCGAGGAGGCGGTGCGCATCGCCCTCAAGCGTGGCTATGACGACGCCCTGGTGCGCTTCTACGGACGCCTGCGTGGCGCCGATCCGGCGCGCCAGCTGCAGACCGCCGAAGCCTTCCTCAAGGACCACCCGACCGACCCGGCGCTGTTCCTCACCCTGGGCCGGCTGTGCCTGCAGAACAGCCTGTGGGGCAAGGCTCGCGAGTACTTCGATACCGGCCTGAGCTTCTCCCGCGAGCCGGAGCTCTGCGCCGAGCAGGCCCGCCTGCTGGCGCAGATGGGCGAGCTGGAACGCAGCAACCAGCTGTTCCAGGAAGGCCTGGTGCAGCACCTGCCCGCCCTGCCCCTGCCCGGCCGCGTTGTCTGATGCCGCGCCGCCGCCCTGGCGGCGCGTCTCTCACGAGCCCTCGTAGCTGATGCGGTAGATGGCTCCGGCCTGGTCGTCACTGACCAGCAACGAGCCATCCGGCGCTACCAGCACATCCGCCGGGCGCCCCCAGACCTCGCCATCCTTCAGCCAGCCTTCGGCGAACACGCTCTGGCGCTTGAGGCTGCCATCCTCGTTCAATTCCACGCGCTTGATGCGGTAGCCGATCTTCTCGCTGCGGTTCCACGAGCCGTGCTCGGCGATGAACAGGTTGTCGCGGTACTCCGCCGGGAACTGGCCGCCGGTGTAGAAGCGCAGCCCGAGCGGCGCCACGTGCGGGCCGAGCCTGGCGACCGGGGCGATGAAATCCTCGCAGGGGCGCGTGCCGAACTCGGGGTCGGCGATGCTGCCGGCGTGGCAGTAGGGAAAGCCGAAGTGCTGGTTGGGTGCGGTGATGCGGTTGAGTTCGCAGTCCGGCGTGTCATCGCCGAGCAGGTCGCGGCCGTTGTCGCTGAACCACAGCTCGCCGGTCTTCGGATGCCAGTCGAACCCCACGGTGTTGCGGATACCCCGGGCCACCCGTTCCAGGTGGCTGCCGTCGGGGTTCATGCGGTGCAGTGCGGCGTAGGTGTCGGGGTCGCGCTCGCAGACGTTGCAGGGCGCCCCCACCGGCACGTAGAGCTTGCCGTCCGGGCCGAAGGCGATGAACTTCCAGCCGTGGTGGGTTTCGGCGGGGAAGGCCGGGCCGACCTGCTCGGGCTGCGGTGGCGCATCCAGATGCGCCTCGATGTCGCGCAGGCGCAGGATGCGGCTGATCGCCGAGACATACAGGTCACCCTCGTGGAAGGCTACGCCGACCGGCATCTGCAGCCCGCTGGCGAGGGTGCTTACGCGGCCGCTGGTGGTGTCCAGCGCGTAGACCTTGCCGGCGGCATTGCTCCCTACGAACAGCGTGCCCTTGGCGCCCCATGCCATTTCCCGGGCGCTGGGCAATTGGTCGCTGAGGACTTCGATGCGGAACCCCGGCGGCAGGCGGATCCTGTCCAGGGGCAGTTGCGCCTGGGCCAGCAGGGGCATGAAAAGCAGCAGGGCGAATAACCGACGCATGGCGTTCTTCTCTGGATGGGCACCCGCTGCAGACTAGACGGTCGCCTTGAAAGGCCAATGGGCTTCCTCTACCGTATCGGCCTCTCATCACTCCTCGGAGCCGCCATGACCCTGGCCAGCCCCCGTTCCCTGTTCTTCGCCGCCTTCCTCGCCTGTGTCGCCGTCATGGGCGGTGCGCTCTACCTGGAACATGCGATGGGCCTGGAGCCCTGCCCCCTGTGCATCGTGCAGCGCATCTTCATCATCCTCTTCGGCGTGGTCTGCCTCATCGCCGCCGTGCACGCGCCCCAGGCCCGTGGTCGTCGTGTCTACGCCGGGCTGGCGTTGCTGTTCGCCGCTGGCGGCGCCGCGACCGCCGGCCGCCAGGTCTGGCTGCAGGGCGTGCCCGCGGACCAGCTTCCGGCCTGCCTGCCGAGCCTGGAGTACATGATGGATGCGCTGCCCTTCCAGGAGATCATCAAGCTGATGCTGCACGGCACGGCCGACTGCGCTGAAGTCACCTGGACCCTGTTCGGCATGAGCATTCCCGAGTGGAGCCTGCTGGCGTTCGCCGGCTGCATCCTCTTCTCGCTCTACCAGATGTTGCGTCGCGCCTGATCCTTTCCCCGCCGCGCCTGGCTTGCAGCCGGGCGCGCGCCCTCGTCGCACCCTCCCGCCCTGATGCAGAAGCCGCGCCGGCTCTGGCGCGACGATTAAACGCTCGTATGAAATTTTCTCGACGAGGTGCCTTGCTGGCAGGCAGGCACGGGCATAATCTGGCCCGCACGCGACGCCGGAAAGTTGCCACTTCCGCGCCGTCTTCCCCGTATTTGCACCGATCGACAAAAAACCGTCTCGGAGCAGACGAACAAGGCATTACCGAAAGGGAAGCGAGGACATCATGCTCGAAAGTTGCCAGAACGCTCAGGAACGTTGGGGTGGGGTACACCAGTTGATCGACCGCTGGTTGCTGGAGCGCCAGGAACTGGTCAGGGTCTTCACCAGCGTCAGCGACAGACCCCAGGCACCCGCGGTGGAAGACCTGCAGGGATTCTGCGAAGTGCTGGTCGACTACGTGTCGGCGGGGCACTTCGAGGTCTACGAACAACTGCTCAACGAGGCCAAGGCCTTTGGCGACCAGCGCGGCCTGGATCTCGCCAAGCAGATCTACCCCCGTATCGAAGCCATCACCGAGGTCGCATTGAGCTTCAACGACTGCTGCGACGGCAGTGCCAGCCGCGAAGTCTGCCTGGCCACCGAGCTCAAGCGCCTCGGTCCACTGCTGCACGAACGCTTCGAACTGGAGGACTGCCTCATCGAGGTGCTGCACAACGCCCACCAGAACCAGGGCGCGCAGCTCGCGTGATTCAGCGGACCTCGAGCAGCTCGAGGTCGAACACCAGGGGCGCGTGGGGCGGAATCAGGTCCCCCGCGCCCTCCGCCCCATAGGCCTGGGCCGAGGGAATCACCAGGCGCCACTTGGCCCCTACCGGCATCTCCTGCAACGCATCCCGCCAGCCGGCGATCACGCTGTCGAGGCGGAACCATTGCGGCGCCTCGCTCTCATCGAACACGCTGCCGTCAGCCAACTGCCCGCGATAGTTCACCCGCACCTGCGAATGCGCGCCCGGTTTCGCGCCGCTGCCGGAGCGCAGCTCGATCACCAGCACGCCATCCTTCAACTCGCGCACACCGTACTTGCCGCGCTCCAGCGCGATGAAGCGCTTCTCCGCGGCGATGGCTTTCTGCGTGTCCTGGCCGTTGCGTTCGATGACCGTCTCGTGGGCGTCTAGCAGCTGTTCCATGCGCTGCGCGTCGAGCTCCGGCTTCTCGCCGCGATAGGCCTGGGCGAGCCCGCGCAGCAGTGAGTCCAACTGCAGATCCGGTGCTTCCTGGCGCAGCCGCTCCCCCAGTTTCACGCCCATGCTGTAGGCGAGATCCTTCTGCTCGTCGGCGGCGTGAAGGGGCAGAGCGAAGAGGCAGAAAAGCAGGGGGACGAGGATGCGCATCGGGCGTTCTCCAGAAGCGGAATGCCGGCGATTATGCCAGCCATGCAGTTTGGAATAACGGGGAACTAGCGATGGCTCAAACAGGCGTCTAGTATGGGCGCAACCACGTCCGCCCGGAGGCGCACCATGTCGGCCAAGAAGAAGCCCGTAAGCACCCCGCTGCACCTGTTGCAGCAACTTTCCCACAGCCTGATCGAACACCTCGAAAACGCCTGTAGCCAAGCGTTGGTCGATGCCGAGAAACTGCTCACCAAACTGGAGAAGCAGCGCGGCAAGGCCCAGGAAAAACTCCACGGTGCGCGGACCAAGCTGCAGGACGCTGCCAAGGCCGGCAAAGCGAAGGCGCAGGCCAAATCCAGGGAAGCCGTAGCGGAGCTGGAAAGCCTGCTCGACGCGCTGAAGGCCCGCCAGGCCGAGACCCGCTCCTACATCGCCGACCTCAAGCGCGACTCCCAGGAAAGCCTGAAGATCGCCCAGGGCGTCGGCAAGGTGAAAGAGGCCGCTGCCAAGGCGCTGGTCGCTCGTGAAGCCAAGGCCAAGCCCGCCGCCGCCAAACCGGCCGCCAAGGCCGCGCCGAAAGCCGCCGCCAAACCCGCTGCCAAGCCTGCCACGAAAGCACCGGCCAAGGCTGCGGCAAGCAAAGCCGCTGCTGCCAAGCCGGCGGCCAAACCTGCTGCGAAGGCTCCGGCCAAAGTGGCTGCGGCCAAGCCCGCCGCCGCCAAGGCTCCGGTGAAAGCCGCTGCCAAACCGGCGGCCAAGCCTGCCGCGAAAGCGCCGGCCAAGGCCGTTGCCAGCAAGCCTGCCGCCCCTGCGAAAGCCGCTGCCAAGCCGGTCGCGAAACCGGCCGCCAAGCCTGCTGCCAAGGCTCCGGCGAAAGCCGCAGCCAAACCCGCTGCCGCCGCGAAACCTGCTGCCAAGCCCGTCGCCGTCAAGCCGGCAGCCGCCAAGGCTCCCGCCAAGCCGGCTGCGAAGCCGGCACCCAAGGCCGCTGCCAAACCTGCTGCCAAGCCTGCCGCGAAGGCGCCGGCCAAGCCCGCCACCCCGGTGAGCGCACCGGTCGCCAAGCCTGCCGCACCGGCTCCGACCGCTACTGCCACGCCGGCTCCGTCGGCTGCCAACGGCGCAGCACCGACCACGCCTTCGGCTTAAGCCTCGAGGGCCGCGACGCGCAGCGATTGCAGCGCGTCGCGGTCACTCTCCCCCGCTTTTCCGGCCAGTCCCTCCAGCCAGTCCACGTCATGCCCAGCGGCCTCCGGCCAGGGCGCGGCAGCCTGTTCCAGGCGGGCCAGCAGACGACGCTCGGCATCCAGCTCCAGCCGTTTCACCGCCTCGCGCAACGCGCGCAACTCCTCGTCCATGGCCGCCGCTTCGCGCCATCCTCGCCTCAGCGCTCGCAAGGGCTCCACGACCTCACGTTGCCAGGGTTCGGCGATCAGGCGCAGCTGTTCCTCGCGGGCATCGTCGTGCCTGACGCCTCGGCGCGCGAGCCAGGCGCCGGCCAGCAGCAGGCAGACATCGGCGCCGCGCTCCTGCAGGCGCAGGCAGGCATCTTCGACGCCCGGGCGGGCATAGAGATCAAGGGCGAAACTCCATAGATCGGGGGGCATGGCGCATACCGGGCGGTGGGGGAATGAAGCTGATAAACTCCGCCGCCATTATGATCCGACTCCAGAACCTCACACTACAGCGTGGTCCTCAGCGCCTGCTCGAAGGCGCCGAACTGACCCTGCACACCGGCCAGAAGGTCGGCCTCATCGGCGCCAACGGTGCCGGCAAATCCAGCCTCTTCGCCCTGCTGCGCGGCGAGCTCGGCCCCGACGCCGGCGACTGCTTCGTGCCGGCCGACTGGCGCATCGCCCACATGCGCCAGGAGGTGGACACCCTCGACCGCCTGGCGGTGGACTACGTCCTCGACGGCGACGTGCACCTGCGGCGCGTGCAGGCCGAGCTGGGCGTCGCCGAGGCGGGCCATGACGGCACCGCCATCGCCCGCCTGCACATCGAGCTGGACAGTGCCGACGGCTACACCGCCGATGCCCGCGCGCGCAAGCTGCTGGCCGGCCTGGGCTTCACCAGCGAGCAGATGGACCGCCGCGTCGGCGACTTCTCCGGTGGCTGGCGCATGCGCCTGAACCTGGCCCAGGCGCTGATGTGCCCGTCCGAACTGCTGTTGCTCGACGAGCCCACCAACCACCTGGACCTCGACGCCATCCTCTGGCTGGAGGAGTGGCTCAAGGGCTACCCCGGCACCCTGCTGCTGATCTCCCACGACCGCGACTTCCTCGATGCGGTGGTGGACAACGTCGCCCACCTGGAGCAGCAGAAGCTGACCCTCTACCGCGGCGGCTACTCGGCCTTCGAGCGCACCCGCGCCGAGCGCCTGGCGCAGCAGCAGCAGGCCTACGAGAAGCAGCAGGCCCAGCGTGCGCACATGGAGAAGTACATCGCCCGCTTCAAGGCCCAGGCCACCAAGGCCCGCCAGGCCCAGAGCCGGATCAAGGCCCTGGAGCGCCTGGAGGAACTGGCGCCCGCGCACGTCGATTCGCCCTTCGACTTCGTCTTCCGCGAGGCCGACAAGATCTCCAGCCCGCTGCTGGACGTCGCCGAAGGCCAGCTCGGCTATGGCGACAAGGTGGTGCTGCAGCAGGTCAAGCTGCAGCTCGTTCCCGGTGCACGCATCGGCCTGCTCGGCCCCAACGGCGCGGGCAAGTCCACCCTGATCAAGACCCTTTCCGGTGAGCTGGCGCCTGTCGCCGGGCGCCTGTCCCGTGGCGAGAACCTCGCCATCGGCTACTTCGCCCAGCACCAGCTGGACTCCCTCGATCCCGAGGCCAGCCCGCTGCTGCACCTGCAGCGCCTGGCGCCGACCGAGCGCGAACAGACCCTGCGCGACTTCCTCGGCGGCTTCGACTTCCGCGGCGACCGCTGCGACGAGCCTGTGCTGAATTTCTCCGGTGGCGAGAAGGCGCGCCTGGCCCTGGCGCTGATCGCCTGGCAGAAACCCAACCTGCTGCTGCTCGACGAACCGACCAACCACCTGGACCTGGAGATGCGCCTGGCGCTGACCATGGCCCTGCAGGACTTCGCCGGCGCAGTGCTGGTGGTCTCCCACGATCGCCACCTGCTCAAGAGCACCACCGACGAGTTCCTCCTGGTGGCCGACGGCCGCATCCAGCCCTTCGATGGCGACCTCGACGACTACGCCCGCTGGCTGGTCGACTACCGCGCCCGCCAGGCCCCGGCCAGCACCCCTGCCGCCGGTGCCGGCACGGGCACCGACAAGCGCGCCCAGCGCCAGGCCGCCGCCGCTCTTCGCCAGCAACTGGCCCCGCACAAGCGCGAGGCCGAGAAGCTGGAGAAGGAGCTCGGAACCCTGCACGAGAAGCTTTCCGCCGTTGAGGCACGCCTGGGCGACTCGGGCCTCTACGAGGCCTCGCGCAAGGACGAACTGCGCGACCTGCTCGCCGAGCAGGCCAGGCTCAAGGCCCGCGAAGGCGAGCTGGAGGAGAAGTGGCTGGAGGCGCTGGAACTCCTGGAAAACCTGCAGAGCCAACTGGAGGCGAGTGACTGATGGAAGACCTGGTGCTGTTGACGGCCTGGAGCGAGCCCCTGATCCGAGCGGCGCAGGTGCTGCTCATCCTGATTCTCGCCTGGCTCGTGCAGCGCATCGTCACCCGCGGCATCACCCGCCTCGGTGCGCGTTATCCACAGCTGCCCCAGGAGCTCCTGCTGCCCCTGCGCGGCTTGCTGCGCTGGCTGATCCTGGGCAGCGCCTTCATGTTGGTGCTGGAGCGTCTCGGGGTTTCCGCCGAGGTGTTGTGGACGGCGCTGACCGGCTTCACCGCCGTCGCCGCAGTGGCCTTCTTCGCCATCTGGAGCGTGCTCTCGAACATGTTCTGCGCGGTGCTGATCTTCTCCCTCGGCCCGTTCCGCCTGGGCGATGTGGTGGAGGTCGTGGAGAGCGCCGACAAGCCCGGCGTGAAGGGCCGCGTGGTGGCCATCAACCTTTTCTACACCACCCTGCAGGACCTCGGCGAAAGCGCCGACGGTGCCCTGGTGCAGGTGCCCAACAGCCTGTTCTTCCAGAAGGCGGTGCGTCGCTGGCGCTGAGCCGCCGGTCGGGGCTGGGCAGCGCAAAGCGCAGCGGGTAGTCTGCTCGACCCCCCTTCCGTTTTCCGAGGTTCACGCCATGGCCATGCACACCTGGCTCGCTTTCCTGGTCGCCTGCTGGGTGATCAGCCTCTCGCCCGGCGCGGGCGCCATCGCCTCCATGTCCTCCGGGCTGCAATACGGGTTCCTGCGCGGTTACTGGAACGCCATCGGCCTGCAGCTGGGCCTGGCCCTGCAGATCGCCATCGTCGCCGCCGGTGTCGGCGCCATCCTCGCCACCTCGGCCATGGCCTTCAGCGCGATCAAGTGGTTCGGCGTCGTGTACCTCGTCTACCTGGCCGTCCGCCAATGGCGCGCGCTGCCCAGCGATCTGTCCGCCGACTCTGCCCAGCGCCCCCTTGGCCGTCCACTGACCATGGTGCTGCGCGGCTTCCTGGTGAACGTCAGCAACCCCAAGGCGATCGTCTTCATGCTCGCCGTGCTGCCGCAATTCATCGACCCCCATGCGCCGCTGGTGCAGCAGTACCTGGTGATGGGCGCGACCATGATCACCGTCGACCTGATCGTCATGGCCGGCTACACCGGGCTGGCCGCCAAGGTCCTGCGGGTGCTGCGCTCGCCGCGCCAGCAGCGCTCCATGAACCGCGGCTTCGCCGTGCTCTTCGTCGGCGCCGCCGCGCTGCTGGCCACCGTGCGTCGCGTCCCGGCGTGATCCAGTCGATGGCCTGAACGTGACCCGGCGCCGCGACAAGGTGGCGCACGGGCACTAGGCTGCCGGTCTTCCCAAAGGAGCATCGGCATGCCGCCATCCAACAGCCGGGACGGGGTCTACGGCGACTCGCCTGACCTCGCCATCGCCCCCCTGCGACACCCTCCGCTGGAGCAGGCCCTGAGCGCCGCCTGTGGCGAGCTCGACATCCACGAAGCCTTCCTCGCCGCCCTGCGCGACCCCGCGCTCGGCCCGCAGCCGCGCCTGCTGCTGGGCGTTTCCGGCACCGATCTCGCCGGCCGCCGCCGCCTCGCCGCACTGGTCGCCGAGTTGCTGCCCGACGACCTCGAGCTCGACCTCATCGAGCTGGAGGACGACAACCTCTCCCAGGCCCTGCGCGAATGCTGCGAGGCGTTCTACCGGCGCTGAGCCTTGGCATCGGCAAAAAAAAGCGGCCCGCAGGCCGCTTGTCTCAATGCAGGATCTTCGCCGGTTCGTCCGGCGGCAGCGCGCCGTAGCGCCCGTTGTCGGTGACTGCCGCCGGGCCCACGCCGAGCTGCTCCTGCAGCTGCCGAGCGACGTCTTCGCCCAGGGCCTTCGACACCTCGCGCACCACGCGCCCGCGGTTGGGGGTGACGCGCCTGTCGCCGCCCTTCACCAGCTTCACGTCCTGGGCTTCACCCATCGCGGTGAAGGCGGCCTTCACTTCGTGGGTGCGGGTGTCGATGAGGCTGAAGTCGGCCACCAGGGTCAGGCCCAGCACCGTGGAGTAGGTGTCGGTGTTGTCGATGGCGTTGACGTCCTGGCGGAAGTCGGCGTCCGAGAGCGAGCCGAACAGCACGTAGTCCGCGCCCTGGAACTGGCCCTGGGCGATACGCCCGATCACGTCGTGCAGGCCTTCGTTGTCACTGCCGTAGGGGCGCCCCTGGACCAGCTGGAAGCTGCCGGACTTGAGGATCTCGCCCTTGATGTCGCCGGTGAATTTGCGCAGCTCGCCGCGCTCGATGTAGCTGTAGGTGCCTTCCTCTTCCGAGTAGCTGCTGGATGCGCTGCCGGAGAAGCCGCTCACCTGCGAGGCGCTCTGGGCGTTCACCGTGTGGATGTACTCGCGGACGCGTTCCTCGTAGGCGAGGTCGGTCACCGCCACCTTGGGGGCCGCGTGGCTGGCCAGTGCCAGGCTGGCGACGAACAGGCCGATCAATACGCGCATATCAACGCTCCGTGGTCTTGCGGATTTCCTTCTCGTCCATCCACTCGGCCAGGCCGCTCTCGACGTCGACGAGCTGCAGGCTGAACTTGTAGAAGACGTCCTTGTAGTCGCTGCTGCGCTTGACGATGGAGCTGATGGAGCCCTCCAGGCGGTACTTGGCGGCGACCATGTTGCCGGTCTTGGCGATGGTGGAGTTCTTGTACAGGCCGCTCTGGTTCTGCAGCTTCAACTGGTCGACCTGGCTCTGCATGTCGGTGTTGTCGCTGGCGAAGCGTGCGGTGCCGGACTTCAGCAGCTGGGTCTTGATCGAGGTGGTGATCTCGCGGGTGTCGATGTACTCGCTGGTCTTGTTCTTCACGTCGTAGACCTGGATCACCGGGCGGCCCTGGAGCACGCCGGACTGGGCCAGCGAGCGGGTCATGGACTCGGCGATCATCTGCAGGTCGGTGGAGCCGAACTCGTTGGTGATCAGCTCGACGGCCTTGCTGTCGCCGTAGCTGATGTTGCCGCCGCCGAGTACCGGCGAGGGGTTGTTGGCGCAGCCGGCGGCGGCCAGGGCGAAGGCGGCGATGCAGGTGGTGCGGACAAGGCGCATGGGGGTCGCTCTCTCGTGATCAGTCGGGGGTGTTCATTTCAAGGCGGAAGTCGGTCGCCTTGGGTACGGGGGCAATGGCCGGCAGGACGGTGGTCTGGGTGCCGTAGATCGGCAAGGCCTTCCAGCCCTCCTCGTCGGCGACGGGGAAGCCGTCGCTGTCGAGCCAGGCGAAGCGGTAGTAGAGGGTGCGGTTGTGGCTGGAGGTGTTGGTCAGCTTCACCTTGACGGTGAGGAAGCCGTTCTCGCGGGCCACCCGCATGGTGTCCACTTCGATGTCTTCGACATCGCCCATCGGCGCCACCTTGCTGGAGGCGGTTTCGCGGCCGGAGCAGCCGGCCAGCAGGGCCAGGGCGAGCCCGGCGACGAGCAGATTGCGCATGTGTGTTCCTCAGGGAGTCTGGTTGCTGGCCACGGCGCGGACGCCGGGTGTGGTCGGGGTGGCGGCGCCCTGGGCGTAGACCTGGCCGGCCACCAGGCGCAGGGGGATCACCTGGTGGGGCCGATCGATCTTCAGGGTGAATTCGCGCACGCCCTGGGCGGTGGGCAGGGCCAGGCGGTGCTCGCCCATGGCCAGGCGCAACCGTGCGACGCCGATGCTGCCGGGCAGGGTGCGCCAGGTGCGTTCGTCGGCCCCTTCGCTGGCCACCGACAGGATGCCGACGGCCAGGCTGGCGAGGGCGTTGCCGTTGTCGTTGAGCTGCTTCTGGAGGGCGCCCCGGGTCACCGCGCGCAGGGTGGTGCGCAGGATGATGCCGGGCATGTCGTCGCGCAGGGCACGGTGCGACATGGCGCGCACGCTGCTGAGTTCGGTGAGGGCGGTGGGCGTGCCATCCACCTCGACGAAGCCGGGCGCCGGGGTGCTGGTGTCGTCGCGCAGCAGCGGGAAGGACACGGTGCTGATGATCATTCCCGAGTCCAGGGGCACCGGCAGCGGGATGCGCAGCGAGTCGCGGGTCGGTGCCAGGCCGCTTTGCAGCACCAGCAGCACGTCGCTGCCGGCGTCCGCCGCAGGCGTGGCGTCCAGGTCCAGGAGGGCCTGCTCCAGCAGCGGCGTGCCGGGGCGCAGTTCGGCGGCCTGGCGATAGCCGGGGGCGGCCAGGCCCTTCTCGCCCAGGGCCTCGTAGACGAACCCGGCGAGGTAGTGGCTGAAGGCGCTCTGGTAGCTGTTCTTCAGGCTGACCACGTCGGGGGCATCGAGGGAGGCCACCGGGTAGCCGCGCAGGTCTTCGAAGCGGGTGCTGATGCCCTGGCGCTCGGCCTCCTCCTCGCTGTCGAGGTACTGCCGGTCGCGCAGCTCGGCGATCAGCGCTTCGCGTTCGTGGGTCTTGCGGATCTCGGTACGGGCGGCGTCGAAGTCGTTGGCGGCCAGGTCGTTGAGGGCCATCTGCGTGGTGAGCATGACCTTCTCGTAGTCGTAGCCCTCGTAGCGGCGCACCCGGTCGTTGGCGAGGAAGGCGCCGGCCTGCCCCAGGTAGCGCGAAGGGTCGGCCTTCATCGCCTCTTCCCACTGGTAGACGATGCGGTCGGCCTGGCGCCAGGCGGCCTGGCTGCCGGCGAGGTCGCCACGGGCGCGCAGCAGCTCGCCTTTTTCGAAGTAGTAGAGAAGGTCCTTGTCCTCGCCGCCGTTATTGGCTTCCAGCGTGCCGAGGGCGGCGTCCACCTCGCCGCGGGCGAGGTGCTGGCTGGTGGCGGTGAGTTCGTTTTCGTAGCTGCGCAGGGCCGAGCAGCCGGCAAGCTGCAGGGCGAAGCAGGCCACCAGGGCGGTGAGGGCGCGGGATGCCATGTGTTCCTCGTCGAGTCCTTGATACTGCCAGCCGTTTCCGGCTGTTCCAGGCGTGCAATGGCATGTGGCGGCGTCCTGCCAATCCCCGCTGGGGCCTTCCCAGGGCACCGGAGATGCGGGAAGGGCGGGCGATTATAGGGGAATATCGGCGAAAATTGCTGGCGCAATGAGATCATTTTGATCGCTCGGAAACTGCGGCATGGTGGCGCAGCGAGCGCCTGCAGGAGGCGGCTGGCATACTGCGCGCCCGCAACCTTTCCGGAGCCCAAGCCCATGCGTGTGTGGATCGACGCCGACGCCTGCCCCCGTGCCGCCAAGGACCAGGTCATCAAGTTCGCCCTCAAGCGCAAGTTCGAGGTGGTGCTGGTGGCCGGGCAGAGCCAGGTGAAGCCGGCCTTCGCCTGCGTGCGCCTGGTGGTGGTGCCGAGCGGGCCGGATGCAGCGGACGATCACCTGGTGGAGCAGGCCGAGCCGGGGGACCTGGTGATCTGCAGCGACGTGCCGCTGGCCGACCGGCTGGTGAAGAAGGGCGTCGCTGCGCTGGACCCGCGTGGCCGCGAATTCGACGAGCGCAACATGGGTGAGCGCCTGGCGGTGCGCAACCTGTTCACCGACCTGCGCGACCAGGGGCAGATGGGCGGCGGCCAGGCCGCCTACAGCGACAAGGACCGCCAGGCGTTCTCCAACTCGCTGGACCGGCTGCTGACCCGCCTCGCCCGGGGCTGAACGCCCTCAGCCGCAGAGGTAGGTGCCGGTGCCGACAGCCACCAGGGTGCCGTCGTCGGCGTGCAGTTCCGAGCGCACCACCGCGACCTTGTTGCCCGAGCGCAACAGCACCGCCGTGGCGGTGAAGGCGCGACCGCGCCCCGGGCGCAGGTAGTCGATGCGCAGGTCGATGGTGCCCAGCTTGGACAGCCGCTCCATGCGCTCGGCGGTGGACAGGCCCCGGTGGCGTTCGAAGGCGCCGATCAGCGCCATGGCGCCGCCGGTGACGTCCAGCAGCGAGGAGATCACCCCGCCATGGAGGATGCCGTGGACGAAGTTGCCGATCAGCTCGTCCTTCATCGGCAGGTGCATGGTCACCTGCTCCTGCGACAGCTCGCCCAGCTGGATGCCGAGTACCTGGTTGAAGGGGATGCGTTCGAAGAAGCGCCGGACCGCCTGTTGCAGTTCCGGGGTCAGGACGAAGTCGTTGTCGCTCATGCTGCACCTGCGTCGGGGGGCGAGAGTGCGACGCTGACGCAGCGCGGTGCGCTTGAACAGGGGGGCGGCCCAAATGGCACGCGGATTGGCGGGAGCGGCTTGCAGCGGCGGGCGGCCAGGGCCGCCCGCCTGGCCGTCAGTGGTCGGCGTGGGTCAGTTCGAGCACGCGGTCGACCAGCTTGTAGATGCCCGAGGCGGCTTCGCTGATGGACTGGGCGAGCATGTAGGCGGGGGTGGTGACCAGTTTGCGCGCCTTGTCCTCGACTATCTCGCCGACCACGCATTCGACGTGCTCGGCGCCCATCTTCTCCAGCGCACCGGCAGTCTCGGCGTCGGTGCCGATGGTGCAGGTGACGCCTGCGCCGTAGATCTTCGCGGCCATGGCCGGGGCGATGCAGATCAGCCCCACCGGCTTGCCGGCGTCGGCGAAGCCCTGGGCGGCGGCCAGCACGTCGGGCTGCACGCTGCAATCGGCGCCGCTGAGGGCGAAGTCGGAGAGGTTCTTCGCCGCGCCGAAGCCGCCGGGGATGATCAGGGCGTCGTAGTCCTCGGCCTTGAGCTCTCGGACGTCCTTCACCGCGCCGCGGGCGATGCGCGCGGACTCGGTGAGCACGTTGCGGCTCTCGGGCATCTCCTCGCCGGTGAGGTGGTTGATCACGTGGTGCTGGGCGATGTTGGGTGCGAAGCACTGCGCCAGCGCGCCGCGCTGGTCCAGGCGCAGCAGGGTGATCACACTCTCGTGGATCTCCGCGCCGTCGTACACGCCGCAGCCGGAAAGAATCACAGCAACTTTCTTGTTCATAGCGTTCTCCGCTTCACTGGGCCGCCTTCAGGTTCTCCTGGAGGAACGCCTGGGCATGCTGGTGGGCATCCTCGGCCAGCCTGGGTTGGTAGGTATTCAGGTCGCTGCGCTGGTCGAACACGTGGTCGGCCCCGCCGTATTGCACCAGTTGCAGTTGTTCGAGATCGAGCCCGTCCATAGCCGATAGACACTGAAGGTGGTCAGTGATTCTGTCCTTGCCACCGAGAAACATCAGCACCGGCAGGTCGCGCCCCTTGCCCTGGCGCAGGTGCGCGGGGAAACCACAGTAAGGGTAGAAGGCGATGACGCCGCGCACACCGTCCAGCGCCTGCTGGCCGATGCGGGGGAAGCCGTGGCCGGCGTCGCCGTCGTAGGCGAGTGCATCGAGGATGCTCCAGCCGCCATGGGAGTAGCCGAGCAGGGCCATGCGCCGGTGGTCCAGGCGCGGCATCGAGCGGGCGAGGTCGAGGGCGGCGTAGACGTCCAGCGCGCGCTCGTTGCCCCACAGCAGCTTGCCGTCGCAGACCGGATGCCAATCATGGATGCCGCGCGCTCCCAGGCTGTCGACGAAGAGCAATGCGTAGCCCTGCGGCAGCAGCCATTTCTTCACGTTCTCGACGAAGCCCGGGCTCTGCCCGCTGCAGCCGTGGAATACCAGTACGGTGGGAAAGGGCCCGTCGCCTGCCGGGGTGAACAGGCTGAGGTGGGGCGCCAGGCGCTCGCGTGCGGACGCCAGGTCGTCGGCGGCCGGCAGCAGCGCGGCGCGATAGGGATAGAGTCCCAGGAGGGCGGCCGTGGCGATCAGGATCAGCAGGAGGGAAAGGCTGCGTCGTGTGGTTATGCGCATGTGTCGTCATATGCCGGTTGGGCTGGCATGCCGCGCCAGGGGCCCGGGTAGGCGTGGGCGTAGCATCGAGCCTGGCAATCCTAGTCCCTTGATCGGCATAACGATACGGCTGACATCATGAATTACGTCCTCTACGCGATCCCCTTCTTCTTACTGCTGATCGGCATCGAGCTGCTCGCCGATCGCTGGCGCGGGGTGCGCACCTACCGCACCGCCGATGCCATCAACAGCCTCAGTGCGGGGGTGCTGTCCACCACCAGCGGGCTGCTGACCAAGGCGGTCGGTTTGCTCACCTACACCTACGCCTGGCAGCACCTGGCGCTGTTCGAGTTGCGCGCTGACAGCCCCTGGGTCTGGCTTTTCGCCTTCGTCTTCTACGACTTCTGCTACTACTGGAACCACCGCCTGGGCCACGAGCGCAACGTGCTCTGGGCCGCGCACTCGGTGCATCACCAGAGCGAGGAGTACAACCTCTCGACGGCACTGCGCCAGACCAGTACCGGTTTCCTCTTCGGCTGGATCTTCTACCTGCCGATGGCGGTGGTTGGCGTGCCGCCGCTGGTGTTTCTCACGGTGGCCGCGCTCAACCTGCTCTACCAGTTCTGGGTGCACACGCGCCATGTGCCCAAGCTCGGCTGGTTCGAGTGGTTCTTCATCAGTCCCTCGAACCACCGCGTCCACCATGCGCAGAACGCGGTGTACATGGACCGCAACTACGGTGGCGTCTTCATTCTCTGGGATCGCCTGTTCGGCACCTTCCAGGAGGAGCTGGACGAGGAGCCGGTGGTGTTCGGCGTGACCACGCCCCTGGCCAGCTGGAATCCGATCTGGGCCAACCTGCAGTTCTATGCGGTGTTGTGGCAGGACGCGGTGCGCGCCGGGTCCTGGTGGGACCGCCTGCGCATCTGGTTCATGCGCACCGGCTGGCGCCCCGAGGATGTGGCGCGCAAGTACCCGCAGGCCAAGCCGGACCTGAGCCGCTTCACCAAGTTCGAGGTGCCGTTGTCAGGCGGTCGCACCCTCTATGCGGCGTTGCAGTTCGCTGGCTACGTGGCGGGGGGGAGCTACCTGCTGGGCGTGGGCGACGGCCTGCCGCTCGGTGCCGTGCTGCTGGGCTGGCTATGGGTGGCCTTCGGCCTGTTCGCCATCGGTGCGTGGCTGGAAAACCGGCCCTGGGCACTGCGCCTGGAGCTGGCGCGGCTGGCGCTGAACCTGCCGGTGCTGTGGCTGGCGGGGGTACTCGGCATGCTGCCGGTCAGCCCGCTGGTCTGGCTGGTGCTGGTGGTGCATGGGGTTGCCAGCGTGCTGGCGCTGGTCGCACTGGGGCGGCGTGAAGCGGCGCTGGCGTGACGGTTACGCCTGCGGAGGCTGGTCGGCGTTCGCCTTGGCCTCGCGGCTGTTGCGCAGCCGGCGGCGCAGCCAGAGCAGGCCGCCGATCACCACCAGCACGCCGAGCACCATCAGCTCGTAGCGCTTGAGGTTGCCCAGCATGCCTTCGAGCACGGCGCCGAAGTGGAAGGCGGCGAAGCCCAGGGCCAGGGCCCAGATGATGGCGCCGATGCCGTTGAGGATCAGGTAGCGCAACGGCGGGTAGCCGGACAGGCCGATGGCCACCGGCATCACGGTGCGCAGGCCGTAGACGAAGCGGAAGCTCAGCACCCAGATGTCCGGGTGGCGCCGGATGTGCTCCAGGGCCTTGTCGCCCATCGCCTGCCAGCGCGGGCGCCGGGTGAGGATCTGCCGGCCCTTGTGGCGGCCGAGGTAGTACCACAGCTGGTCGCCGGCATAGCTGCCGAAGAACGCCGTGATCACCACCAGGTTGATATCCATGTAGCCGCGGAACGCGAGAAAGCCGGCCAGGACCAGGATGGTCTCGCCCTCGAAGAAGGTGCCGAGGAAGAGGGCGAAGTAGCCGAAATCCTGGAGAAATTGTTGCAGCATCAGTTAGGCAGCGCGGCAAAAATGAACGCGAAGCCTAACCGGGTTGGCGTTGCGGGAAAAGCTCTAAAGGGTGGCGAACCGCCAGTCGAGGGTCGACTGGTTCACGGCCAGGCCTCGTGGGGCCTCGGAAATTTCGTCGAACGCGACAGAGCGTCGCTGTCATGCATTGTTACCATTCGGTCATAATTGCCGCTTATAAATGTCGCACTGTGTCCTCCTTTGGACCCTGGAGTCTGTCGTGAGCTTTACCCCCGCCAACCGCCTGTTCCCCGCTACCCGCCTGCGCCGCAATCGCCGTGATGACTTCTCCCGCCGCCTGGTGCGCGAAAACACCCTGACCGTCGACGACCTGATCCTCCCGGTGTTCGTGCTGGACGGCGAGAACCGCCGTGAAGCGGTGCCGTCGATGCCGGGCGTCGAGCGCCTGTCCATCGACCTGCTGCTGGAAGCCGCGGCCGGCTGGGTGGCCCTGGGCATCCCCGCGCTGGCGCTGTTCCCGGTGACGCCGCTGGAGCGCAAGTCGCTCGACGGCGCCGAGGCGTGGAACCCGGACGGCATCGCCCAGCGCGCCATCCGCGCCCTGCGCGAGCGCTTCCCGGAACTGGGCGTGATCAGCGACGTGGCCCTGGACCCCTTCACCACCCATGGCCAGGACGGCATCCTCGACGCCGACGGCTATGTGCAGAACGACATCACCGTGGACGCGCTGGTCAAGCAGGCGCTGTCCCACGCCGAGGCCGGCGCCCAGGTGGTCGCGCCCTCGGACATGATGGACGGCCGCATCCAGGCCATCCGCGAGGCCCTTGAACTGGCCGACTTCCCCAACGTGCGGATCATGGCCTACTCGGCCAAGTACGCCAGCGCCTACTACGGTCCCTTCCGCGATGCGGTGGGTTCGGCCGCCAACCTGGGCAAGGCCAACAAGGCCAGCTACCAGATGGACCCGGCCAACGGCGACGAGGCCCTGCACGAAGTGGCTGCCGACCTCGCCGAAGGCGCCGACATGGTCATGGTCAAGCCGGGCATGCCCTACCTGGACATCGTCTGGCGCGTGAAGGACGCCTTCCGCGTGCCGACCTTCGCCTACCAGGTCAGCGGCGAGTACGCCATGCACATGGCGGCCATCCAGAACGGCTGGCTGAGCGAGGCGGTCATACTCGAATCGCTGACCGCATTCAAACGTGCGGGCGCTGATGGCATCCTTACCTACTTCGCCGTGCGTGCCGCAGAAATGCTCAAGGCGGGAGCCTGACTCCCCAGCAGGAAACCAGATGAACACCGATGGACTGAACCAAGCGTCGAATCCCCTACAAGAGCCCGTGCCGGAGCAACCGGTCGCCGAGGCCCCCGCTCCGGCGCCCGTCGAGACTCCGCCGCCGGCCCCCGCGCCGGCTCCGGTGATCCCGGGTCTGGATGACAGCAGCCTGTACATCCACCGGGAGCTGTCGCAGCTGCAGTTCAACATCCGTGTCCTGGAGCAGGCGCTCGACGAGTCCTACCCGCTGCTCGAGCGCCTGAAATTCCTGCTGATCTTCTCCAGCAACCTCGACGAGTTCTTCGAGATCCGTGCCGCCGGCCTGAAGAAGCAGATCACCTTCGCCCGCGAACAGGCGGGTGCCGATGGCCTGCTGCCGCACCAGGCGCTGGCCCGCATCAGCGAGCTGGTGCACGAGCAGGTGGCGCGCCAGTACAGCATCCTCAACGATGTGCTGCTGCCGGAGCTGGCCAAGCACCAGGTCAGCTTCATCCGCCGGCGCTACTGGACGCCCAAGCTCAAGACCTGGGTGCGCCGCTACTTCCGCGACGAGATCGCGCCGATCATCAGCCCCATCGGCCTCGACCCGACGCACCCCTTCCCGCTGCTGGTGAACAAGAGCCTCAACTTCATCGTCGAGCTGGAGGGCGTCGATGCCTTCGGCCGCGACTCGGGCCTGGCGATCATTCCGGCGCCGCGCCTGCTGCCGCGCGTGATCCGCGTACCCGAGGAGATCAGCGGCCCCGGCGACAACTTCGTGTTCCTGTCGTCGATGATCCACGCCCACGCCGACGACCTGTTCCCCGGCATGAAGGTGAAGGGCTGCTACCAGTTCCGCCTGACCCGTAACGCCGATCTTTCGGTGGACACCGAGGACGTCGAGGACCTGGCTCGTGCCCTGCGCGGCGAGCTGTTCTCGCGCCGCTACGGCGATGCGGTGCGCCTGGAGGTGGCCGACACCTGCCCGAAACACCTGTCCGACTACCTGCTCAAGCAGTTCGGCCTGGCCGAGAGCGAGCTGTACCAGGTCAACGGCCCGGTAAACCTGACCCGCCTGTTCAGCATCACCGGGCTGGACAGCCACCCCGAGCTGCAGCACCCGAGCTTCACCCCGGTGATCCCCAAGCTGCTGCAGAAGGCCGAGAACCTGTTCAGCGTGGTGGGCAAGCAGGACATCCTGCTGCTGCACCCCTTCGAGTCCTTCACCCCGGTGGTGGACTTCCTGCGCCAGGCGGCCAAGGACCCCAACGTCCTGGCGATCAAGCAGACGCTGTACCGCGCCGGTGCCAACTCCGAGATCGTCGACGCCCTGGTGGAAGCGGCACGCAACGGCAAGGAGGTCACCGCGGTGATCGAGCTGCGCGCGCGCTTCGACGAGGAATCCAACCTGCAGCTGGCCAGCCGCCTGCAGGCTGCCGGCGCCGTGGTGATCTATGGTGTGGTCGGCTTCAAGACCCACGCCAAGATGATGCTCATCCTGCGCCGCGAGGATGGCGAGCTGCGCCGCTATGCCCACCTGGGCACCGGCAACTACCACGCCGGCAACGCGCGCCTGTACACCGACTACAGCATGCTCACCGCCGACGACGCGCTCTGCGAGGACCTGCACAAGCTGTTCAACCAGCTGATCGGCATGGGCAAGACGCTGCGCATGAAGAAGCTGCTGCATGCGCCCTTCACCCTGAAGAAGTCGTTGCTGGACATGATCGCCAAGGAGGCCCTGCACGCCACCGAAGGCAAGCCGGCGCACATCATGGCCAAGGTCAACTCGCTGACCGACCCGAAGGTCATCCGCGCGCTGTACAAGGCCAGCCAGAGCGGCGTGAAGATCGACCTGGTGGTGCGTGGCATGTGCTGCCTGCGCCCGGGCATCCCTGGCGTCTCGCACAACATCCAGGTGCGCTCGATCATCGGCCGCTTCCTCGAACACAGCCGCATCTACTACTTCCTCAATGGTGGCGACGAGCTGCTCTACCTCTCCAGTGCCGACTGGATGGAACGCAACCTCGACATGCGCGTGGAGACCTGCTTCCCGGTGGAGGGCAAGAAGCTCATCACCCGGGTCAAGAAGGAGCTGGAGACCTACCTCGCCGACAACACCCACAGCTGGGCCCTGCAGCCCGACGGTCGCTACCTGCGCAACAGCCCCAGCGGCAACCAGAACCCGCGCAGCGCCCAGGCCATCCTGCTGGACAAGCTGCTCAACCCGCCGGTCAGCGCGCGCTGACCGGTCTTCTCGCGAGGCGGGGCAGCGGACCGCACCAACGAAAACGGGGCCCTCTGGCCCCGTTTCGCTGTGCGCTCCCGGCGTCTCGCTTCAGCTCACCTGCAGGGTGAAGTCGATGCGCTTGAGCCAGGTGGCTTCCTGTTCGAAGTCCGCCTGGGTCAGCGGGTTGGCCGCCAGCCAGTTCTCGGGGAACTGCACGTCCAGGCTCTGCGGGCCCACCTTCAGGCGGACCTGGGGGGTCTCCTGGCTGGTGCGGATGTGGTGGAAGAGGATGGCGAAGCGCAGCAGCACGCAAAGGCGGATGAGCTTGACCCCCTCGTCGCCGAACTCGGCGAACTTGTCCTTGGGGATGTTGCGGCGGTGGCCACGGACCAGCAGCGCGAGCATCTGCTGGTCCTGGCGGGAGAAGCCCGGCAGGTCCGAGTGCTCGATCAGGTAGGCACCGTGCTTGTGGTACTGGTAGTGGGCGATGTCCATGCCGATCTCGTGGACGCGGGCGCCCCAGACCAGCAGGTCGCGGTGCCACTCGTCGTCCAGCTCCCAGGCGTCCGCCACCTGCTCCAGCGCTTCCAGGGCCTTGGCCTCGACGCGGGCCGCCTGCTCGGCGTCGGCGTGGCAGCGTTCCATCAGCGCGCTGAGGGTGCGTTCGCGTACGTCCTCGTGATGGTGGCGGCCCAGCAGGTCGTAGAGCACGCCTTCGCGCAGGGCGCCTTCGGAATGGGTCATGTGCTTGAGTTCGAGGGCGTCGAAGATGGCTTCGAGGATCGCCAGGCCGGCGGGGAAGATGGCACGGCGATCGGGCTTGATGCCGTCGAGTTCGAGCTTCTCCACCTCGCCCAGCTTGAACAGCTTGCGCTTGAGCCAGGCCAGGCCTTCCGGGTTGACTTCGCCACTGCCCATGCCGGCCGCTTGGATCGCCAGGCCGACGGCGCGGATGGTGCCCGAGGCGCCCACCGCCTGCTGCCAGCCGAGGCGGCGCAGGCTGTATTCGATGCCCATCAGCTCCAGGCGCGCGGCGGTGTAGGCCTGGGCGTAGCGGGCGGGGGTGATCTTGCCGTCGCGGAAGTAGCGCTGGGTGTAGCTCACGCAGCCCATCTGCAGGCTTTCGCGCAGTTGCGACTCGAAGCGCTGGCCGATGATGAACTCGGTGCTGCCGCCGCCGATATCGGCCACCAGGCGCTTGCCGGGGGTGTCGGCGATGCTGTGGGAGACGCCCAAGTAGATGAGGCGGGCTTCCTCGCGACCGGAGATGACTTCCACCGGGTGGCCGAGGATGGCCTCGGCGCGGCGGATGAATTCGGCGCGGTTGCGCGCCTCGCGCAGGGCGTTGGTGCCGACGATGCGCACCGCGCCCTCGGGCAGGCTGTTGGTCATCTGGGCGAAGCGGCGCAGGCAGTCGAGGCCGCGCTGCATGGCTTCCTCGCTGAGCATGCGCTCGTCATCCAGGCCGGCGGCGAGCTGCACCTTGTCACCGAGGCGCTCGAGGATGCGGATCTCCCCGTGATCGGCCTTGGCCAGCACCATGTGGAAGCTGTTGGAGCCCAGGTCGATGGCTGCGATCAGGGAAGGGGTTTCGGCGCGACGGGTCGAGGGCATGGTCTTGGTGTCTCGTTTCTGAACGGCGCCATCCTGCCACGATCGTCACGTTGCGCCAACGCGAGTCGTGGAACGCTCGTGCAAGGAAATGGCAGGCAGCTGAGCAGAATGCCACGGAGAAGTTTCCGCTTCATGACGGCCGCCTCCTTACTATAGGCGGCGCCCCGCCTCCCGGTGGCGGTGTTCGCGAGGGCCTCGACACGGGGCGATAAATGGCCGCGGCGGATTGACGCGCAGCCGGTTATCCATCAGTTTTCCAACGCACCTCCATAGGAAGGCTCAATCGCCAGCAGCTTTCGGTCCGGGGAAAGCCGGGCTATGATGGCCGCCAATTTCCGCATCCGAATCCACGGAGAACATCCATGAGCGAACTCATCTCCCACGTTAGCGACGCCAGCTTCGAGCAGGACGTGCTCAAGGCCGAAGGCGCTGTGCTGGTCGATTACTGGGCCGAGTGGTGTGGCCCGTGCAAGATGATCGCCCCCGTCCTCGACGAGATCGCCAAGGACTACCAGGGCAAGCTGAAGATCTGCAAGCTGAACATCGACGAGAACCAGGACACCCCGCCGAAATACGGCGTGCGCGGCATCCCGACCCTGATGCTGTTCAAGAACGGCAACGTCGAAGCGACCAAGGTCGGCGCCCTGTCCAAGTCCCAGCTGGCGGCCTTCCTCGACGCCAACATCTGAGTCCCGCCGGGCCTCCGGCGAGCCTTCGGGCCGTAACGAGAAACCCCGCAATGTGCGGGGTTTTTTGTTGAATCGGTACTAGACGCCCCCGGATGCGGGTGTTAAATTCGGGTCCGCAACGTCATTCCGTTGCCCTTCGCAAGCCGCCGCCGACGCATTCCAAATCGAATAAGCACAGCGATCCTGTCGCCTCTCCGCGGCGCGGCCTCTAAAGCTCAACGCTTTCCTTCCTTCTCAATTTTCGTACTTACGTCATTCCTATGAATCTGACCGAACTCAAGCAAAAGCCGATTGCCGAACTGCTGGAAATGGCCGAACAGATGGGCCTCGAGAACATGGCCCGTTCGCGCAAGCAGGACGTGATCTTCGCCCTGCTGAAAAAGCATTCCAAAGGCGGCGAGGAAATCTCCGGTGACGGCGTGCTGGAGATTCTCCAGGACGGTTTTGGCTTCCTGCGCTCCGCAGACTCCTCCTACCTGGCCGGCCCGGACGACATCTACGTCTCGCCCAGCCAGATCCGCCGCTTCAACCTGCGTACCGGCGACACCATCATCGGCAAGATCCGCCCGCCGAAAGAAGGCGAGCGTTACTTCGCGCTCCTGAAGGTCGACTCGATCAACTTCGACCGCCCGGAGAACGCCAAGAACAAGATCCTGTTCGAGAACCTGACGCCCCTGTTCCCCAACGAGCGCCTGAAGATGGAAGCCGGCAACGGCTCCACCGAAGACCTCACCGGCCGCGTGATCGATCTCTGCGCGCCGATCGGCAAGGGCCAGCGCGGCCTGATCGTCGCCCCGCCGAAGGCGGGCAAGACCATCATGCTGCAGAACATCGCGGCCAACATCACCCGCAACAACCCCGAGTGCCACCTGATCGTCCTGCTGATCGACGAGCGCCCGGAAGAAGTGACCGAGATGCAGCGCACCGTGCGCGGCGAAGTGGTCGCCTCCACCTTCGACGAACCGCCGACCCGCCACGTGCAGGTCGCCGAGATGGTGATCGAGAAGGCCAAGCGCCTGGTCGAGCACAAGAAGGACGTGGTCATCCTGCTGGACTCCATCACCCGTCTGGCGCGTGCCTACAACACCGTGATCCCGAGCTCCGGCAAGGTGCTCACCGGTGGTGTCGACGCCCATGCCCTGGAGAAGCCCAAGCGCTTCTTCGGTGCCGCCCGTAACATCGAGGAAGGCGGTTCGCTGACCATCATCGCCACTGCGCTGGTCGAGACCGGCTCGAAGATGGACGAGGTGATCTACGAAGAGTTCAAGGGCACCGGCAACATGGAGCTGCCGCTGGACCGCCGCATCGCCGAGAAGCGCGTGTTCCCCGCCATCAACATCAACAAGTCCGGTACCCGCCGCGAAGAGCTGCTGACCGCCGACGACGAACTGCAGCGCATGTGGATCCTGCGCAAGCTGCTGCACCCGATGGACGAGATCGCCGCCATCGAGTTCCTGCTCGACAAGCTCAAGGACACCAAGACCAACGACGAATTCTTCATGTCCATGAAGCGCAAGTAAGGTCTGGTTGGTACCAGGAAGGCCGGGGAAACCCGGCCTTCGCGTTTGCGCGATTCGTCGTGGCCTTCTGAATAACCCAGTTCGGCGCTAAACTTTGCGCCCCGACCTGCACGCCCCATGCGAGGCTCAAGCATGCAGTATCGCGATCTGCGCGAATTCATCAGCGGCCTGGAACAGCGTGGCGAGCTCAAGCGCGTCACCGCCCCGGTCTCGCCGATCCTGGAAATGACCGAAATCTGCGACCGCATCCTGCGCAAGCAAGGCCCGGCGCTGCTCTTCGAGAACCCCACCGGCTACGACATCCCCGTGCTCGGCAACCTGTTCGGCACGCCCGGGCGCGTGGCCCTCGGCATGGGCGCGGATGACGTCTCCGAGCTGCGCGAGATCGGCAAGCTGCTGGCCTTCCTCAAGGAGCCCGAGCCACCCAAGGGGCTCAAGGACGCCTGGTCCAAGCTGCCGATCTTCAAGAAGGTCATCAGCATGGCGCCCAAGGTCCTCAAGGACGCTCCCTGCCATGAAGTGATCGAGGAAGGCGACGACGTCGATCTCGGCAAGCTGCCCATCCAGCACTGCTGGCCGGGTGACGTGGCACCGCTGATCACCTGGGGCCTGACCATCACCCGCGGCCCCAACAAGGAGCGGCAGAACCTCGGCATCTACCGCCAGCAGGTGATCGGCCGCAACAAGGTCATCATGCGCTGGCTCAGCCACCGTGGCGGCGCGCTGGACTTCCGCGAGTGGTGCCAGAAGCACCCGAACACGCCCTACCCCGTCTGCGTCGCCCTCGGCGCCGACCCGGCGACCATCCTCGGCGCGGTGACCCCGGTGCCGGATACCCTCTCCGAGTACGCCTTCGCCGGCCTGCTGCGCGGCCACCGTACCGAACTGGTCAAGGCCATCGGCTCCGACCTGCAGGTCCCGGCCAGTGCCGAGATCGTGCTGGAAGGCGTGATCCATCCCGGCGAGACGGCGCCGGAAGGCCCCTACGGCGACCACACCGGCTACTACAACGAGGTCGACACCTTCCCGGTGTTCACCGTCGAGCGCATCACCCGCCGGCGCAAGCCCATCTACCACAGCACCTACACCGGCCGCCCGCCGGATGAGCCGGCCATTCTCGGTGTGGCGCTGAACGAAGTCTTCGTACCGATCCTGCAGAAGCAGTTCCCCGAGATCACCGACTTCTACCTGCCGCCCGAAGGCTGCTCCTACCGCATGGCGGTGGTGACCATGAAGAAGCAGTACCCCGGCCACGCCAAGCGCGTGATGCTCGGCGTCTGGTCGTTCCTGCGCCAGTTCATGTACACCAAGTTCGTCATCGTCACGGACGACGACATCAACGCCCGCGACTGGAACGACGTGATCTGGGCCATCACCACGCGCATGGACCCCAAGCGCGACACGGTGATGATCGACAACACCCCCATCGACTACCTGGACTTCGCCTCGCCCATCTCCGGCCTCGGCTCGAAGATGGGCCTGGATGCCACCCACAAGTGGCCGGGCGAGACCACCCGCGAATGGGGCCGGGCCATCGTCAAGGACGAGGCGGTGACCCGCCGCGTCGACGACATCTGGTCCAGCCTGGGTATCGACTGATGCGGGTCACGCTGCAACCGTCCGGCGCGGTCCTGGAGACCCAGGCCGGCGAGAACATCCTCGCGGCGGCCCGGCGCCTCGGCTACGACTGCCCGCAGAGCTGCCGCAACGGCAACTGCCACATCTGCGCCGCCCTGCTCGTCGAGGGCCGGGTACGCCAGGCCGGCGCCGAGCTCGACCACGGCGAACTCTTCACCTGCCTGGCCGAACCCCTGGAAGACTGCGTGCTGCACTGGGACGGCGTGCTCGCTCCCGGCGAGCTGCCGGTGCGCACGCTCAATTGCCAGGTCAGCGCCTGCATCGATGCCGGTGGCGATGTCTGGCGCGTGCGCCTGCGCGCCCCGGCCGGCAAGCCGCCGCGCTACCACGCCGGACAATACCTGCTGGTCGCGCGCGAGGATGGCGAATCCTCGGCCTTCTCCCTGGCCTCGGCGCCGAGCGAGGGGCGCGAGATCGAACTGCACATCCTCGCCCGCGAGCCCAGCGCCCAGGCCCTGCTGGCGCAGCTGCAGCGCACCGGCATCGCCCGGGTGCAGATGCCTTTCGGCGACACCCACCTCGCCGAGCTTCCCGAGGGTCCGCTGGTGCTGATCGCCGCCGGCACCGGCATGGCGCAGATGCACAGCCTGATCGAGCATTGCCGCGCCACGGGGTTCAGGCACCCGGTGCACCTGTACTGGGGGGCGCGGCGGCCGGAGGATTTCTACGAGCTGCCGCACTGGGCGCAGTGGCAGGGCCTCGACAACCTGACCCTGCACCAGGTGGTCAGCGATGCCTGTGGCTGGCAGGGCCGTTGCGGCCTGCTGCACGAAGCGGTACGCCAGGACTTCCCCGACCTGAAGCCGCTGCACGTCTACGCCAGCGGCTCGCCTGCCATGGTCTACGCGACCCTCGACGCCCTGGTGGCGGCGGGGATGGACGCCCACCAGATGCGAGCCGACGTCTTCGCCTACGCCCCCCGGGCGTGAGCCCCAGCGCCAGCCGCCCTCCCGGCGGCCCGGTCACGCTCGGCGGGGGCGATGAGTCTCGCATCGCCACCTGCGTGCCCGTCGCGGCCCCGAGCCGCCTGCGCTCGACGCGACGCCTGCCATGGCGGCCGTACCGGGCCGTCTAGGACAGGTACGAAAACACCGCCTTTTCATGTACGGCCATAGGTGGCCTGCCTATGATCGCGGCTGCCGGCAAAACTCCCTATCTCATCACTCGCGCGGCCGCTCCAGCGGTCCTGTTCGCCTGGCCTCGTGCCGTGCCGTGACTATCGAGGAACAGTTATGTCGAGCTTCCGATTGAACGCCCTTTCCCGTGCCACCCGCCGATGGAGTGCCAGCCTGGGTGCGGCCCTGCTCCTGCCGAGCGGCATGGCGCTGGCCGATGACAGCCAGCACGGCACCGAATCAATCATCCAGGGGCATTTCCTCAACCTCCAGTCATCGAATGCCAGGGCGACCCCGTTCAGCGCCGCCGAGGCCGGAACCGAGCAACTGGAGCAGGAAACCGGGATGCGCGTGCGCAGCCTCACCCCGCGAGCCGGCGATGCATTCAAGAACCTGCAGGTCATGACCGGGCAGCTCGAGGGGCGCGCGCGCACTCTCAGCGCCCCCGGGGAAATGACGCTGGCCGCGCGGCCCGATGGCAGCTTCGTTGCGCTGCTGCCGGACGCCAACGCCATCATCCGCGGCGACGCCAGTGGCCAGCAGTCGATGATCCGCTTCGATCCGGGCGCTGCCTTCGCGCCGGATGGCGTCGACTACATCGCCGGTGATGACAGCGAGATGCCGGCCTTGAAGGAGTCGCGCAGCGGCCAGCGCACATTCCAGGTCAACCGCAACATCCAGGGCGAAACCGTGATCGACCTGTTGGCCGGTTTCTCGCAAAAGGCCGCAGACTACATCGGTGACCACGAGGCCTTTGCCCTGGCCCAGGTGGCCTCGGTCAACCGTGCACTGCGACAGTCCCAGGTGCAGGGCGTGCGCCTGCGCCTGGTGGGCACCCAGGTGGTGGCCCAGGACGCTCCCATCACCGGCTCCAGCCTGAGCCAGGTGCGCAACGTCTTCGCCGAAGGCATGCGTCGCTACAGCCCGGACGTGGTCGCCAGCTTCGTCGTGGGTACTCCCGGCGTGGACACCGCCGTAGGCTGGGGCCATATGCCCGGGCGCTACACCATCAACTCCATCAAGTCGTCCACCGTGTTCCGCCACGAGCTGGGCCACAACATCGGCGGCGGCCACTGCTCCGATGGCAGGAGCTACACCTGGGGCTACCACAACGGCCGGGTCGGCACCATCCTCTGCGGCAACCATGTCGGCTACTTCTCCAACCCGGACGTCAAGGACAGCCGGGGCGTGCCGTTGGGCGACGCGGACACCGCCAACATGGCCCGGGTCTGGCGGGAAAGGGCGGCGCGGATGTCGGCCTACAGCCCTTCCGTCGTGCCCCTGGAAGAGGAACAGGGCACCTCCATCCTCAGCCAGAAGGTGAGCCTGAGCAGCAAACAGACGCGCTACTTCCCGGTGGACGTTCCCGAAGGCACTCGACGCCTGGTGTTCAGCGTGGTGGACGGCGAGCTCACCGAGAAGGCCGGCCAGGTCCAGTTGCTGCTCAAGCGCGGCGCCCAGCCCAGCGGCGCCAGCTTCGACTACCGCTCGGCGCGTAGCCACAACGTCTCCCTGGGGGTGAACGACCCGCAGCCGGGGCGCTGGTACCTGGCGATCAACACCGACAACCTCGCCACCCAGGACCAGGTGCTTGAGGTCCACGCCTATGGCCTGACCCAGGACAGCGCCCAGGGCCGCTACCTGAAGTTCGTCGCCACCTCGGCGGTGGATGGCAAGGACACCGCCAGTGTCGCCGAGCTGCTGCTGGTGGATGCCAAGGGCAAGGCCCTGCCCCGCGAAAGCTGGACAATCCTGTCCACCAGCAGTGCGGTGCCTGGCGCGGCGGTCGGCAACCACGCGATCGATGGCAACCCCAACTCCTACTGGAGCACGGCCGCAGGTGCACGCTACCCCCATGAAATGGTGATCGACCTGGGTGCCGCTAGCCGCTTCTCGCAACTGCACTACCTGCCCCGCCAGGACGCGGGCCTTAGCGGCAACATCAAGGGCTACCAGGTCTACGGCAGCAGCAGCGTCAACGGCGGCTGGAACCTGCTGGCCGATGGCGAATTCAGCGCCGACAATGACGTCAAGGCCGCATCCCTCAAGCCGGTGAACGCCGGTCAGCCTCCGCTGGCGATGATCAGCGGCAAGACCGAAGCCCGTGCCGGGGACCGGATCGTCCTGGACGCCTCCGGCTCCAGTGATCCCCAGGGCAATGCCCTGAGCTTCGCCTGGGAGGCCTCGCCGCGCCTGGACTTCGACTACGACGGCGCGCGCATCGGCTTCACCGCGCCGGAACTGCAGGCGGACACCCGCTATCGCTTCACCCTGACCCTGAGCAATGGCAAGCAGAGCAGCACCCGGACCCACGAGGTGCTGGTCAAGGGCAAGGCCGCCACCGCCAGCTGCAAGCCGGAGTGGACCGTGAGGGGCACCTATGTCGGCAACGACACGGTGCAGTGGAAGGGGCGTCAGTACCAGGCCCGCTGGTGGACCTCGGGCGCCGAGCCGGGGCTGGCCGGCACCACCGGCCCGGACGGCGCCGGCAAGGTCTGGCGTGACCTGGGCCCTTGCCAGAGCGGCGGCGAGAAACCGGTCGAGCCGCCGGTGGCGGAGGTCAAGCCGCCCGTGGCGGTGATCGGCGGTGCCAGCGAGGCCAAGCCGGGCGAAACCGTCTACCTCAACGCCACTGCTTCCAGCGACCCGGCGGGCCTGAAGCTCAGCTACAGCTGGAGCGTCAGCCCAAGCGTCGCCTTTGAGGCCGCCGGCGCCCTGATGAAATTCGTCGCCCCGAAGGCCGACAAGGATGTCGTCTATGACGTCAGCCTGACCGTCAACAATGGCAAGCACAGCACAACCCGCGTGCATCAGGTCAGGGTGCCCGCCGAGAAGCCGGTGCAGGTCAAGCCGCCGCTGGCCAGCATCGCCGGCGCCAGCCAGGCCAAGGGCGGTGAAACAGTGACCCTGGACGCCGCAGGCTCCAGCGATCCAGCCGGCCTGGCACTGAGCTACCAGTGGACCGTGACGCCCAGCGTCGCCTTCCAGGCCTCGGGATCGAAACTGAGCTTCGTCGCGCCCAGGAGCGACAAGGACATCAGCTACCGCTTCACCCTGAACCTGGGCAACGGCACCCATGTGGCCAGCCGTGACCACAGCGTGAGGGTGCTGGCGGACAAGGTGGAAACCCCGACCGGCTGCCAGGGTGCCTGGAGCCCCCAGGGAACCTACTGGACCAATGACAAGGTCAGCCACAACGGTCGCTTCTACGTCGCCCGCTGGTGGACCAAGGGCAACGAGCCCACTGCCGCCACCATCGGTGGCGAAGGCAGCGGCAAGGTCTGGAGGGACGCGGGCGCCTGCAACTGATGCGCTCCGCTGACCGGTAGCGCGCCAATCGGCGTGTGCTAACCGGTACTTCCGGGTCCCGGGTTGGCGACATCCATCGTTGTCGTCAGCCTGGGGCGCACCGAATCCGGCATAAGCCGGGCGGCCCGCAGGATGGGTAGAGCGAAGCGAAACCCATGCGGTAAGCACGGGCAGGGTGCTCGCCGGGAAGGCCGCTTGATGGGGTCCGTACCTCTACCCATCCCACGGTCAACCGGCCGGGGATCACGCCAGCTCGGGAAACTCCGCGCGCAGCTCCGCTGCCAGCCACCCCAGGAACCATTGGATATCGGCACTGACCGCTTCGGTCGGCAGCAGCGCCTGGTAACTCTCCAGCGGCGCCTGCAGCGACACGGGGCGTACCAGCAGGCCGGTGGCCAGTTCCTGGCTCACCAGCACCTCGTTGGCCAGGGCGATGCCGTGGCCCTTCTCGGCCATGCTCAGCGCGTGGTCGTTGCTCACGTAGAGCACATCGGAACTGACCCGCACGGCGCAACCGATGGCCGCCAGCCAGGCGTTCCACCATTCACCGTCGTCCACATGGATCAGCTTGTGCCGCGCCAGCTCGTCGGCTCCTGCGATCGGGCCGTGGGCGGCCAGGTACTCCGGCGAGCACACCGGGAACACATTGGGTTGCAGCAGGGTGGCCCTGCATTGCGGGTACTGCCCGGGCATGCCGTAGACGATGCCCAGGTCGGCGCCCTGGCCGTCCACGGCGGTGAAGGTGGGGTTGGGCTCGATGGCGATCTTCAGCCCCGGCCGCAATTGGCGCAGCGACTCCATG
This sequence comes from Pseudomonas sp. No.21, assembly GCF_054558415.1. Lineage (NCBI taxonomy): Bacteria > Pseudomonadati > Pseudomonadota > Gammaproteobacteria > Pseudomonadales > Pseudomonadaceae > Pseudomonas > Pseudomonas sp. No.21. The sequence goes on along the minus strand of NZ_BAAJNO010000005.1, from coordinate 287,183 downwards.
CGCGGCATCAGCCAGCGCTTGGCGAAGGCCGGCACGGCGAGGATGCGCAACCAGCGCGGGGCGTCGCTGGCCGCCACCTCGGCGCCGGCCTCGGCGATCTGCCGCAGCGCCCGCGACACCTTGGCGTGGTAGCGCCGCCCGGCCTCGGTGAGTAGCACGCCGCGTGGCGTACGTTCCAGCAACTGCACGCCGAGCCAGTCCTCCAGCAGGCGCACATGGCGGCCGATGGCCGGCTGGGTGACGTGCAGCGCCCGTGACGCGGCGACGTAGCTGCCGAGGCGGGCAGCTGCCTCGAAGGCGCGCAGGGCGTTGAGCGGCGGCAGGCGTGGTTCGGCCATCACGGGGCTCCTGGCTGTTAATTTTATTAACAGCCAATGTAAGGAAATTGAAGTTTCCTGTCGCGGGTATTTGGCCGAGTATCCGGGCCAGGCAGCGCCATAACGACAACCAGCGTGCCCGCTCCACCCGCTCGCCACGAGCCCTCAGTCCTGCCCAGAACAACGAGAAGTCCCGCCAGCGGACACCACGCGGCGAGGACACGGAGGTAAGGCCATGAACGCCCTGCATGCAGTGCAGACCGCAGCGGTATCCATTCGCGCGGTCCGCAAGGTCTACGGCGATCCGCAATCCGGGCCCGTCGCCCTCAAGCACGTCGACCTGGAAATCCGCGACAACGAGTTCTTCACCCTTCTCGGCCCATCCGGCTGCGGCAAGACCACCCTGCTGCGGATGATCGCCGGCTTCGAATACCCCAGCGCCGGCAGCATCCACCTCTATGGCGAGGACATCGCCGACCTGCCGCCCTACGCGCGCCCGGTCAACACGGTGTTCCAGCACTACGCGCTGTTCCCGCACATGACCATCGCCCAGAACCTGGCCTTCGGCCTGGAATCCCAGCCGCTGGGCCGGGCCATGAGCCGCGCCCAGGTCGCCGAGCGCGTGGCCGAGATGCTCGCCCTGGTGCAGATGGAGCGCTTCGCCGACCGTCGCCCGACGCAGCTGTCCGGCGGCCAGCAGCAACGCGTCGCCCTGGCCCGCGCCCTGGCGCCGCATCCCCGCGTCCTGCTGCTGGACGAGCCGCTCTCGGCCCTCGACCTCAAGCTGCGCCAAGCGATGCGCGAGGAGCTCAAGGCGATCCAGACCAAGACCGGCATCACCTTCATCTTCGTCACCCACGACCAGGAAGAGGCCCTGACCCTGTCCGACCGCATCGCGGTGTTCTCGGAGGGCCAGGTGCAGCAAGTGGGCACCCCGCAGGAAATCTACGAGCGCCCGCGCAATCGTTTCGTCGCCGACTTCATCGGCGAGACCAACTTCCTCGGCGCCCAGGTGCTGAGCCTCGATGGCGCCCGGGCGCTGTGCCAGGGGCCGGGCGGGCAGCCGTTCCAGGCCGAATCCGTCGACGGCGTGCTGCCGGGCAGCCGGGTCAGCCTGTCGATCCGCCCCGAGCGCGTGCACCTGGGCGGTGTCGATACCGTCGGCGCACTGCCCTGCCGGGTGGAGGCGCAGGTGTACCTGGGCACCGACCTGCAGTACCGGGTGAGCCTCGACGACGGCACCCGGCTGACCGTGCGCATGCCCAACAGCCTGGAGCGCCACCAGCGCTTCGGCGTCGGCGAGCGCGCCGCGCTGCAGTTCGAGAACGGCAGCGCCAGCGTCCTGCTGGACTGAGCCCGGAGGCTGACATGCATCGATCCACCCTCACCGGCGCCGCCCTGCACGCGCGCCGGCAATCCCTGCGCAACCTGCTCGGCGTCAGCCCGGCGCTGCTCGCCATCGGCCTGTTCCTGATCGTCCCCATCCTGCTGGTGGTCGGCTATTCGCTGATGGAAGCCAACCCCTACGGCGGGGTCGAGCCGGTGTTCAGCACCGAGTCCTACCTGTCGCTGCTGTTCGAGCGGCAACTGGACGACAGCCTGGCCTTCGTCGACGCCTACCTGCTGATCGCCCTGCGCTCCATCGGCATCGCCGCGGCGACCACGCTGGTGACCCTGCTGATCGGCTTCCCGGTGGCGGTGTGGCTGGCCATGCAGCCGCCACACAAGCGCGGCCTGCTGATCTTCCTCATCACCGTGCCGTTCTGGGCCAACCTGCTGATCCGCACCTACGCCTGGATCCTGCTGCTGCGCGAGACCGGCGTGGTCAATGGCGCGCTGGTGGGCCTGGGGCTGGTCGACCAGCCGCTGCAGCTGCTCTACACCGACGGCGCGGTGCTGCTGGGGCTGGTGTACACCTACGCGCCCTTCGTGGTGCTGCCCATCTACGCCACCCTGGAGAAGATGGACATGCGCCTGCTGGAGGCGGCCCAGGACCTCTACGCCGGCCGCTGGCGCACCCTGCGCACGGTGGTGCTGCCCATCGCCCGGCCGGGCATCCTCGCCGGCGCCATCCTCACCTTCGTGCCCTGCCTCGGCGCCATGGTGGCCCCGGAGCTGCTCGGCGGCGGCACGCGGATGATGCTCGGCAACCTGATCTTCCGGCAGTTCAGCGATGCCCGTAACTGGCCCTTCGGCTCCGCCCTGGCGCTGGTGCTGATGGCCGCGGTGATGCTGGTGCTGACCCTCTACGCGCTGCGTGCCGAGCGCGTGCGCATCGCCCGGGGAGGTGTGTGATGAACCTGTTCAAGCGCCGTTTGGGCGTGCACCACTTTCCCGGCTTCGGCGGCTTCAGCCTGCTGTTCTATCTCTACCTCTACGCGCCGATCCTGGTGCTGGTGGTGCTGTCGTTCAACGCCAACCAGTCGGCCACGGTGTGGAGCGGCTTCAGCCTCGACTGGTACCGCGCCGCCTTCGCCAACCAGGCGCTGCGCCAGGCCGCCGGCAACAGCCTGCTGATCGCCCTGTGCGCCAGCCTGATCGCCACCGCCATCGCCACCCTGGCGGCGCTGGCCACCTCGCGCGGCGCCCGCTTCAAGGGCCTGCGGCTGTCGATGGGGACCATCATGCTGCCGCTGGTGTTGCCCGAGATCGTGGTCGGCGTCGCTACCCTGGCGCTGTTCTCCACCCTCGGCCTGTCCCTGGGCTACGGCAACCTGATCATCGCCCACACGGTGTTCTGCATCCCCTTCGCCTACCTGCCGATCCGCGCCCGGCTCAATGACATGGACCTGTCCCTGGAGCAGGCCGCCGCGGACCTCTACGCCGGGCCCTGGCGCACCCTGCGCAAGGTCACCCTGCCGCTGCTGATGCCGGGGATCCTCTCCGGGCTGATGCTGGCCTTCATCGTCTCGCTGGATAACTTCGTGATCTCGATGATGGTCTCCCAGGCCGGCACCACCACGCTGCCGATCTTCATCTTCGGCCTGCTGCGCATGGGCGTGACGCCCGACGTGAACGCCGTGTCGACGCTGATCCTCGGCGTCTCCGTGCTCTTCGTGACCCTGTCCTGGCTGCTTGGCCGGGCAAGAACCTGACCCTGGAGAATTGACGCATGAAAAAGCTGATCGCTGTTCTGGGTACTTCGCTGAGCCTCGCCCTGGCGGCCAACGTGCAGGCCGCCGGCACGCTCAACGTCATCAGTTGGAGCGGCTATTTCTCGCCGCAGATCCTGGAGAAGTTCGAGAAGGAGAGCGGCATCAAGGTCACGGTGGACTCCTACGATTCCAACGAGACGCTGCTGGCCAAGCTCAAGCAGGGCGGCGCCGGCTACGACGTCGCCATCCCCTCCCACCAGTTCGTGCCGATCCTCATCCAGGAGCAGTTGCTGGAGCGCTTCGAGCCCGGCAAGCAGGCCTACTACCAGGGCTTCACCGCCAACCTGCAGAAGCCCGTCTGGGACCCGGAGGGCGCCTACGCCGCACCCTTCATCTGGGGCACCACCAGCGTGGTGGTCAACCGCGAGCGCTACCAGGGCGAGGCGGACAGCTACGGGCTGCTGTTCAAGCCGCCGGCGGAGCTGCAGGGGCGCATCAACATGTTCGACTCGGTCAGCGAGGTGATCGACACCGCCAGCCTCTACCTGGGCATCCCGCTGTGCAGCGAGGACCCCAGGCAGATGCAGCAGGTGCTGGCGCTGCTCAAGGAGCAGAAGCCCCATGTGCGCACCTACAGCTCCAAGGCCGGTGCCATCCGCGAGAGCCTGGCGGCCGGCGAGCTGGACATGTCGATGTTCTGGGGCGGTTCCTCGCTGCGCGCACGGGAGCTGAAGCCGAGCCTCGAATACCTGTACCCGAAGGAAGGCGTGATGGCCTGGGTGGACAACCTGGTGATCCCCAAGGGCGCGCGCAACCTGGATAACGCCAAGGCCTTCATCGCCTTCCTCAGCCAGCCGGAGAACGCCGCGCTGACGCAGAACTTCCTCAAGCACCAGAGCCCGGTGCAGGGCGTCGAGCCCTACCTCGAGCCGGGCCTCAAGGACGCCCCGGAGCTGCACATCCCCGAAGGCACCAAGGTGGTGTTCAGCCAGACCTGCGGCGCCGGCGCCATCCGCCTGGCCGACCGCCTGTGGACCAACCTGATGCGTTGATGAACACCGCCCCCGCCGGCGCGGGGGCGCATAACCAGAACGAGACGGAACGAGATCACTGCCCATGAGTCATGCAACCCCGATCAGCGAGCTGGTGCGCCTGCCGGCCGCCGAGCTGGCCGAGCGCATCCACGCGCGCGATGTGTCCTGCCGCGAGGTGATGCTGGATTACCTGGCCCATATCGAGCGCTTCAACCCGGCGGTCAATGCGCTGGTCAGCCTGCAGCCGGCGGACGTGCTGCTGGCCCAGGCCGACGAGCGCGACGCCGAGCTGGCGCGTGGCACCCGCAGGGGCTGGATGCACGGGCTGCCCCATGCGGTGAAGGACCTCTCGGCGGTCAGGGGCATCACCACCACCTACGGCTCGCCGCTGTTCCGCGACCATGTGCCGGCGCGTGACGGCATCATGGCCGAGCGCCTGCGCGCCGCCGGGGCGATCTTCATCGGCAAGAGCAACACGCCGGAATTCGGCCTCGGCTCGCAGAGCTACAACCCGCTGTTCGGCGCCACCGGCTGCGCCTTCGACCCCACCCGCACGGCCGGCGGCAGCAGCGGCGGCGCGGCGGCGGCCCTGGCGCTGCACCTGGTGCCGGTGGCCGATGGCAGCGACATGATGGGCTCGCTGCGCAACCCGGCGGCGTTCAACAACGTCATCGGTTTCCGCCCGTCCCAGGGCCGCGTGCCCTTCGACGACAGCGCCGACCTGTTCTTCGACCAGCTCGGCTACGAGGGGCCGATGGGCCGCAGCGTGCGCGACGTGGCCCTGCTGCTCTCGGTGCAGGCCGGGGGCGATGCGCGCGCGCCGCTGTCCATCCCCGGCGATGGCGCGGCCTTCGCCGGCTCGCTGCAGCGCGACTTCAAGGGTGCGCGCCTGGGCTGGCTGGGTGACCTCGACGGCCAGTTGCCGATACAGCGTGGCGTGCTGGAGCTGTGCCGCACCGCCCTGAAGGATTTCGAGGCGCTGGGCTGCGTGGTGGAGGAGACGGGACTGGGCTTTTCCCGCGAGCGGCTCTGGGACACCTGGCTGACCCTGCGCCACTGGCTGGTGGCCGGTGGCCTGGGGGCGGCCTATGAGGACCCGGCGAAACGCGCGCAGCTCAAGCCGGAAGCCTGCTGGGAAGTGGAGAACGGCCTGCGCCTGAGCGGCCAGCAGGTCTACCGCGCCTCGGCCGCCCGCAGCGACTGGTACCGCGCCATCAGCCGGCTGTTCGAGCGCTTCGACTACCTGCTGCTGCCCAGCGCCCAGGTGTTCCCTTTCGACAAGGCGCAGCACTGGCCGCAGGCGATCGAGGGCGTGGCGATGGATACCTACCACCGCTGGATGGAGGTGGTGATCCCCGGGACCCTGTCGGGCTGCCCGGTGGCCAACGTGCAGGCGGGGTTCAACACGGATGGCCTGCCGATGGGGCTGCAGATCATCGGGCCGCACCAGAAGGACCTGGCGGTGCTGCAACTGGCCCATGCCTACGAGCAGGCCAGCGACTGGTTCCGCCGGCGTCCGTCGCCGTTGCTGGCGGCGGGCTGAGGGACCCGGAAAGAAAAGGGCCCGCTCCCGTTTCGTGGCGGGGCGGGCCCAGTACTGCTCGGTTGCTAGCGGACCTTGACGACCACCTTGCCCACCGCCTTGCGCTGGCCGAGGGCGTTGATGGCGTCGGCGGACTGCTCCAGCGGGAACACCTGGGAGACCAGCGGCTTGAGCTTGCCTTCGGCATGCCAGGCGAACAGTTGCTGGAAGTTGGCCAGGTTGTCCTGGGGCTGGCGCTGGGCGAAGGAGCCCCAGAACACGCCGACCACCGAGGCGCCCTTGAGCAGGGTCAGGTTCACCGGCAGCTCGGGGATGCGGCCGCTGGCGAAGCCGACCACCAGCAGGCGGCCGTTCCAGGCGATGGAGCGGATGGCCTCGTCGAACAGGTCGCCGCCGACCGGGTCGTAGATCACGTCCGCGCCCTGGCCACCGGTCAGCTCCTTGACCTTCTCCTTGAGGCTGGACTCGCTGTAGTTGATCAGCAGGTCGGCCCCTGCGGCCTTGGCCACTTCCAGTTTCTCGGCGCTGCTGGCGGCGGCGATCACCTTGGCGCCCATGGCCTTGCCGATCTCCACCGCCGCCAGGCCGACACCACCGGAGGCGCCCAGCACCAGCAGGGTTTCGCCCGGCTGCAGGTTGGCGCGCTGCTTGAGGGCGTGCATGGAGGTGCCGTAGGTCATGCCGAATGCGGCGGCGGAATTGAAGTCGATGCCCTTGGGGATCGGCATCACGTTGTAGCCGGGCACGGCCACCTGCTCGGCGAAGCTGCCCCAGCCGGTCAGCGCCATGACCCGGTCACCGGGCTTGAGGTGGGTGATCTTCTCGCCGACGGCGGCGACGGTACCGGCCGCTTCGCCACCCGGGGAGAAGGGGAACGGCGGCTTGAACTGGTACTTGCCTTCGATGATCAGCGTGTCGGGGAAGTTGACGCCGGCGGCATGCACGTCGATCAGCACTTCGTTCTTCTTCGGCTCGGGGCTGGCAACCTCTTCGAGCACCAGGGTTTCGGCTGGGCCGAAGGCTTTGCACAGGACGGCTTTCATGGACGATTCCTCAGCAATGGGTGCCGGCGCGAAGGGCCCGGCGGGTTGGCCTGATGGCTTGGCAGTGTAGGTAGCCGGCCCGGTGGGTCAACGAGCATGGCCCGGCCTGATAGCCATGCATAAGCATCGGGCTTGGGCCGGCGCGCGGGTCTGGCTATGCTAGGCGGCATGCCTCCTCAGGAATGATCCCCGTGAAAACCACCCTCGCACTGCTGCTGGCCCTGCTCATCCCCTTCGCCGCCCTGGCCAACGAGGAGAAGGAAGAACCCAAGGAGGGCGAGGCTGCCGCCCCGAAGGTCGCCTATGTCGGCCTGACGCCTGCACTGGTGGGCAACTACGGTGCGGGCCCCAAGCTCAAGTACTACAAGGCGGACATTTCCCTGCAGGTGGCTGGGGCGGATGCGGCCAAGTCGGTGGAATACCACGAGCCGCTGATCCGCAATCAGTTGGTGATGCTCTTCTCGCAGCAGACCGACGAAAGCCTGGCCACGCCCGACAGCAAGGAGAAACTGCGCCAGGAGGCGCTCAAGCAGGTCCAGCAGGTGCTGCAGCAGGAAGAGGGCAAGCCGTTGGTGGACGACCTGCTGTTCAACAACCTGATCATCCAGCCCTGACCCGGGCTCGCGTTCAGCGCAGCGCGAGCACCGCCTGCCATTCCTCGTCGCGCACCGGCATCACCGAGAGGCGCGACCCCTTCTGCACCAGCGGCATCCCCTCCAGCGCGGCCTGGGTCTTCAGCGCCGCCAGGGGGATGACCGACGGGAAGGCCTCGACGAACTCGACGTCCAGCGCGCTCCAGGGGTTCTTCTCCTGGCTGGCCTTGGCATCGAAGTAATGGCTGCCGGGGTCCAGTGCCGTTGGGTCCGGGTAGGGGGCACCGACGATGCGGGCGATCCCGGCGATGCCCGGTTCCGGGCAGCTGGAGTGATAGAAGAAGAACAGTTCGCCCTCCTGCATGGCACGCATGAAGTTGCGCGCCTGGTAGTTGCGCACGCCATCCCAGCGCGCGCAGCCCAGGCGCTGCAGGTCGTGGATCGACAGTTCGTCGGGTTCTGATTTCATCAACCAATAAGGCATGAACTTTGCTCCTGACGTCCGGTCCTTGTCGCGGACGAAAAATCATCAACTGGCCGACGGTCGGCTGGCGTCATAAATTGCGTGTTCCCCAGCGTTGCCGGAGAATGCCGCACTTTAAGCCGCAGACCACTCGCGGCCCATAACTAAAAGCAACCGCCGCAAGTCATCGCGGAACGTTTGCCTTGAAGGGGGAGGCAATCGATGAAACGCAAACCCGATCTTCTCTGGGTACTGGTCATACTCTTCGGCCTGGGCGTGGTTACCACGGGTTACACCCAGAGCCTGTGGGAGCAGCGCCAAGGCGCGCCGGTCAGTATCCAGCAGCCCTGATTCTCCGACGACGCCGCAGGGAACGCGGCGCCGCCTCAGTTCCCGCGATACCAGCCCCCGTCCGTCACCGTCGCCTGCAGGCGCACGTCCCAGCTCGCCAAGGGCAACCGATCCACTTTCTGGCATTCATGGGCCAGGCCCAGCAGCGTCGGCTTCTGCCAATTTTTGCGCCGTGCGCGATAGGCCAGGCTGCGGTCGTAGAAGCCGCCACCCATCCCCAGGCGCCCGCCGTCCTCGTCGAATCCCACCAGCGGCAGCAGGACCAGGTCCAGCGTCCACACCGGGCGCTGCTGCGACCCATTGGCGCGGGGTTCGAGGATGCGGAAACGGTTGCGCACCAGTTTCTCGCCCGGGCGCAGGCGCTGGAACACCATGCGCGTCGGTGGCCAGGCCTTGAGCACGGGCAGGTAGGTGGCCTTGCCGCGCCTCTGCGCCTCGCGCAGCAAGGGGCGCGGGTCGATCTCACCGTCTGCCGGCAGGTACAGCGCCACATGGCGGGCACGGCGGAACAGCGGATGCTGGGCGAGCTGGCGATAAAGGTCGCGGGCGGCGCGTTTCTGTTCGAGGGGGGGAAGCGTGCGGCGTGTCTGCCTGAGCAGGCGCCGTAGGGCCGGGCGGGAGAGAGTGCCGGCGCTGATCATGAAGGGTACGACTCCCCGGTTATGCCGCTGTCGGTTTAGCCCTTGAACCCGAAAGTTCAAGGTGGAGGTTGCAGGAGGCGTTAAGGCTTTCCGTCAGGCGGACATGCACACCGGCCCCACTTACAACCCCCGTGGTTGTGCGTATCGGCTCAGGGACATCACCGACTGGCAAACACACCAGGGAGCTGCCGGCGAGTATACCCCAAGAGAAGGCTCTGGCGTCAGGCTTCGTGACCATCCGGATCAGCGGCCAGGGCGTGGTCGACGCGCTCGAGCAGGTCGCGCACGCGCTCGCGGGTCGAGGTGGCCTCCTGGTCCAGGCGCTCCTGCTTGTGCAGCAGTTCGTGGGTGATGTTGAGGGCGGCCATCACGGCGACGCGGTCAGCGCCTATGACTTTGCCGCTGGTGCGGATCTCGCGCATCTTGCCGTCGAGGTAGCGGGCGGCACTTTCCAGGTTGGCGCGCTCGTCCGAGGGGCAGGCGATGCAGTATTCCTTGTCGAGGATGTGGACGGTGACGGTGTTCGGCTGGGTCATGAATCCTGCTCCAGGGCTTTCAGGCGCGAAATCATCGCTTCGACCTTCAGCCGGGCCATTTCGTTCTTTTCGATCAGATGAGCGCGTTCTTCTTTCCAGGCCTTTTCAGCCGCCTGCAGTTGCCGGTTTTGCGACTTGAGCTGCTCAACGCGCTGGATCAGGAGCTCCAGCTTGGCGGTGAGGGCTTGCAGTTCCGCGTCTTCCATGGGCTCTCTACTTGGGCGATGAATGGTCGGACTATATAGGATCGGCCCGATCCAGGGTCAAACCCGTCGGCGGCGGTCGATGGTCTTGGCGCGCGTGCCGATGCTAGGATACGAGGCCGTCATTCTAGTGATTGCGCCCTCTGGCGCCTAGCCACCCATGCCCAGTTCCAATTCCCCGTATTCCGCCTTCGCCACCCTGCTCGCCACCAGCGGTCAGCCCGTCTCTCCCGCCGAGCTTCACGGCCTCCTGCTGGGGCGCAGCTGCGCCGGTGCGGGCTTCGACGCCGAGCCCTGGCTGGAGGATGCCGCCGAGCTGCTCGGCAGCGCCCCGCAGGACAACCTGCGCCAGGCCCTGATCGGCCTGCAGGAGATGGTCAAGGACGAACTCACCGGCAGCGAGATGGCCGTCGTGCTGCTGCTGCCCGACGACGAAACGCCGCTGGCCGACCGCGCCGCCGCCCTTGGCCAGTGGTGCCAGGGCTTCCTCGGCGGCTTCGGCCTGACCGCACGCGAAGGCGCGCTGTCCGGCGAGGCGGTCGAAGTGCTCCAGGATCTTGCCTCCATCGCCCAGGTGCAGAGCGCCCTGGAAGACTCCGAGGACGGCGAGACCGACTATATGGAAGTGATGGAGTACCTGCGCGTGGCGCCCCTGCTGCTGTTCAGCGAGTGCGCCAGGAAGCCCGCGCCGGTGGCTCCGGCGCCGAAAACCTCTCTGCATTGAACCCGCGTCACGGGCGCATGGGCGCCCCTTGTAAGGAGCGCGCATGACCCGTATCCCGAAGTCCGAATTCGCCCGTCGTCGCAAGGCCCTCATGGCGCAGATGGTGCCCAACAGCATCGCCATCCTGCCGGCGGCGCCGGTGCACATCCGCAATCGCGACGTCGAGCACGTGTACCGCCAGGACAGCGACTTCCAGTACCTCAGCGGCTTCCCCGAGCCCGAGGCGGTGCTGGTGCTGATCCCCGGGCGCGAGCACGGCGAATACGTGCTCTTCTGCCGCGAGCGTGACCCCGAGCGCGAACTGTGGGACGGCCTGCGCGCCGGCCAGGACGGCGCCATCAGCGAATACGGCGCCGACGATGCCTTCCCCATCGGCGACATCGACGACATCCTCCCCGGCCTCATCGAAGGCCGCGAGCGCGTCTACTACTCCATCGGCACCAATCCCGAGTTCGACCAGCACCTGATGGAGTGGGTCAACGTGATCCGCTCCAAGGCGCGCCAGGGTGCGCAGCCGCCGAACGAGTTCGTCGCCCTCGACCACCTGCTGCACGACATGCGCCTGTACAAGTCGGCGGCCGAGATCAAGGTCATGCGCGAGGCCGGCGAGGTCTCCGCCCGTGCCCATGTGCGCGCCATGCAGGCCGCCCGCGCCGGCCTCTACGAGTACAGCCTGGAAGCCGAGCTGGAATACGAGTTCCGCAAGGGCGGCGCGAAGATGCCGGCCTACGGCTCCATCGTCGCCGCCGGCAGGAACGCCTGCATCCTCCACTACCGCGAGAACGACGCGCAGCTGAAGGACGGCGACCTGGTGCTGATCGACGCCGCCTGCGAGCTGGACTGCTACGCCAGCGACATCACCCGCACCTTCCCCGTCAGCGGCCGCTTCAGCCCCGAGCAGAAGGCCATCTACGAGCTGGTGCTGGCCGCCCAGGAAGCCGCCTTCCTCGAAATCGCCCCCGGCAAGCACTGGAACGAAGCCCATGAGGCCACCGTGCGCGTGATCACCGCCGGCCTGGTCGAGCTCGGCCTGCTGCAGGGCGATGTCGACGAGCTGATCGCCAGCGAAGCCTACAAGCCCTTCTACATGCACCGCGCCGGCCACTGGCTGGGCATGGACGTGCACGACGTCGGCGAATACAAGGTCGGCGGCGAGTGGCGCGTGCTGGAGCCCGGCATGGCCATGACCGTCGAGCCGGGCATCTACATCGCCGTCGACAACCAGGACGTGGCGAAGAAGTGGCGCGGCATCGGCGTGCGCATCGAGGACGACGTGGTGGTGACCAGGAAAGGCTGCGAGATCCTCACCGGTGGCGTACCCAAGACGGTCGCCGAAATCGAGGCCCTGATGGCCGCCGCACGAACCGAGGCCGCGTGATGCAACGTACCCAACTGGCGATCATCGGCGGCGGCCTCGTGGGCGCCAGCCTGGCCCTGGCCCTGCAGGAAGGCGCCAAGGCGCGCGGCTGGAAGATCACCCTGATCGAACCCTTCGCCCCCGGTGACAGTTACCAGCCCAGCTACGACGCCCGCTCCTCGGCGCTGTCGTTCGGCACCCGGCAGATCTACGAGCGCCTCGGCCTGTGGCAGGCCATCGCCCGCCGAGCCGAGCCCATCCTGCAGATCCACGTATCCGACCGTGGCCGCTTCGGCGCCGCGCGCCTGGCCGCCATCGAGGAGGGCGTCCCGGCGCTTGGCTACGTGGTGGAGAACGCCTGGCTCGGCCAGTGCCTGTGGCAGGCCCTGGACGCCGAGGTGGTGAGCTGGCGCTGCCCCGCCGAAGTGGTGCGCATGGAGCCCCTGGCGGACGGCTATCGCCTCAGCCTCAACGATGACACCCAGCTCGACTGCGAGCTGGCGGTGCTGGCCGACGGCGGCCGTTCCGGCCTGCGCGAGCAACTGGGCATCGGCGTCAGGCGCAACCCCTATGGGCAGACCGCGCTGATCGCCAACGTCAGCCCGATGGAAGCCCATCGCGGCCAGGCCTTCGAACGCTTCACCGACGAAGGCCCGATGGCCCTGCTGCCGCTGGCGGAAAACCGCTGCGCGCTGGTCTGGACCCGTCCGGGCAAGGACGCCGAGCGTCTTTCCCGCCTCGACGACCGCGCCTTCCTCGCCGAGCTGCAGGAAGCCTTCGGCTATCGCCTGGGCGCCTTCGGCCAGGTGGGCGCGCGGCACCTCTACCCGCTGACCCTGGTGGAAGCCGAGGAGCAGGTGCGCGCCAACCTGGTGGTGCTCGGCAACGCCGCCCACAGCCTGCACCCCATCGCCGGCCAGGGCTACAACCTGTCCCTGCGCGACACCGTGGCCCTGGCCGAGACGCTGCTGGCCAGCGCCGCGCCCCTGGGCGACTTCGCCACCCTGCAGGGCTACCTCGACAACCAGCGCCTGGACCAGGACCTCACCGTCGGCTTCTCCGACCAGGTGACGCGCCTGTTCTCCAACAAGGAGCCGCTGCTGGCCACCGGGCGCAACCTGGGCCTGCTGGGGCTCGACCTGCTGCCCCCGGCCAAGCGCTGGTTCGCCCGCCAGGCCATGGGCCTGGGCACCCGCCCTATCTGAGCCGCGCGATGCAGGACCGTTCGATGGCGCGCAAGGCGCGCTTCCTGCGCTGGGCGCTGAACATCTACCCGCCCTACCTCGGGGCGGGTGTGCGCGTGCGGCAGATCAGCGCAGACTTCCGTCTGGTGCGAGTCAAACTGGCGCTGGGCTGGTACAACCGCAACTACGTCGGCACCCAGTTCGGCGGTTCGCTCTACAGCATGACCGACCCCTTCTTCATGCTGATGCTGATGAACCTGCTCGGACGCGACTACATCGTCTGGGACAAGGCCGCCAGCATCGACTTCGTCTCCCCCGGCAAGGGCCCGGTCTACGCCGAGTTCCGCATCGACGACGCGTTGCTCGCGCGCATCCGCCAGCACACCGCCGACGGTGAAAAATACCTGCCCGAGCTGCACGTCGACGTGCACGACGGCGACGGCACCCTGGTCGCCAGGGTGCACAAGACCCTCTATGTGCGGCTCAAGCCGCGCGCGCGGCAAGCCGCCTAAGGAATGCACATGCAAGCGGATCTGATCATCGTCGGTGCCGGCATGGTGGGCAGTGCCCTCGGCCTGGCGCTCAAGGACAGCGGCCTGGAGATCATCCTGATCGACGGCAGCCCCCTGAGCATCAAGCCCTTCGACGCCGAGGCCTCCTTCGAGCCCCGGGTCAGCGCCCTGTCCGCCGCCAGCCAGCGCATCCTCCAGCGCCTCGGCGCCTGGGAGGGTGTCGCCGCGCGCCGCGCCAGCCCCTATGGCGAGATGCAGGTCTGGGATGGCTCCGGCACCGGCAACATCCACTTCTCCGCCGCCAGCGTGCACGCCGAGGTGCTCGGCCACATCGTCGAGAACCGGGTGATCCAGGAAGCTCTGCTGGAGCCGCTGCACGACAGCGGCGTCGGCCTGCTGCCCAACGCCCGCCTGGAGCGCCTGCGGCGTTCCGGCGACGACTGGCTGCTGACCCTGGTGGACGGCCGCGAGCTGCGTGCCCCGCTGGTGATCGCCGCCGACGGCGCCAACTCCGCCGTGCGCCGCCTGGCCGGCTGCGCCACCCGCGAGTGGGATTACCTGCACCACGCCATCGTCACCAGCGTGCGCTGCGAACAGCCGCACCGCCGCACCGCCTGGCAGCGCTTCACCGACGACGGCCCGCTGGCCTTCCTGCCGCTGGATCGCCAGGGCGACGAACACTGGTGCTCCATCGTCTGGTCCACCACGCCCGAGCAGGCCACGCGCCTGATGGCCCTGGACGACGAGGCCTTCCGCGTCGAACTGGGCAAGGCCTTCGAGCATCGCCTGGGCCGCATCGAGGCCAGCGATCCGCGCCTGTGCATCCCGCTGCGCCAGCGCCACGCCAAGCGCTACGTGGAGCCGGGCCTGGCCCTGGTGGGCGACGCCGCCCACACCATCCACCCGCTGGCCGGGCAGGGCGTCAACCTCGGTTTCCTCGACGCCGCGGTGCTGGCCGAGGTGCTGCTTCACGCCCATGGCCGTGGCGAGCGCCTGGCCGATGAGCGCGTGCTCAGCCGCTTCGAGCGCCGGCGCATGCCGCACAACCTGGGGATGATGGCGGCGATGGAAGGCTTCCAGCGCCTGTTCCAGGCCGACCCGCTGCCCCTGCGCTGGCTGCGCAACGCCGGGCTCGACCTGGTCGACGGCCTGCCCGAGGCCAAGGCCCTGTTCGTGCGCCAGGCCCTGGGCCTGTCCGGCGACCTGCCGGAGCTCGCCCGCGTCTGACCTCCCCGGGCCGCGCTCGCGGCCCGGCGAAACACCTCGTCATACAAAGCGCCGTCGGATGACAACTGAGGTTGATTATCATCTGGCTCCTTTTGTCCATCGCGAGGCATTCGCAAATGAAGGCGCGCAACTCCCTGCTCACGCTCCTGGCCGTCGGCCTGGGCGCTACCTCCGTCCAGGCAGCCGATGAAGTGGTGGTCTATTCGTCGCGTATCGACGAGCTGATCAAGCCGGTGTTCGATGCCTACACCGCGAAGACCGGCGTCCCCATCAGGTTCATCACCGACAAGGAAGCCCCGCTGATGCAGCGCATCAAGGCCGAGGGCGAGAACGGCGTGGCCGACCTGCTGCTCACCGTCGACGGCGGCAACCTCTGGCAGGCCGAGCAGATGGGCATCCTGCAACCCTTCAGCTCCCCCACCATCAAGGCCAACATCCCCGCGCAGTACCGCTCCGGCACCGACAGCTGGACCGGCCTCTCGCTGCGCGCGCGCACCATCGTCTACTCCACCGAGCGGGTGAAGCCGGAGGCGCTCTCCACCTACGAGGCCCTGGCCGACTCCAGCTGGGAAGGCCGCCTGTGCCTGCGCTCTTCGAAGAAGGTCTACAACCAGTCGCTGACCGCCACCCTGATCGAGGCGCGCGGCGCCACCGAGGCCGAGAAGGTGCTCAAGGGCTGGGTCGCCAACCTGGCCACCGACCCCTTCGCCGACGACAACGCGGTGATCCAGGCGGTGGATGCCGGCCAATGCGACGTCGGCATCGTCAACACCTACTACTACGGGCGCCTGCACCAGCAGAACCCGCAGCTGCGCGCCAAGCTGTTCTGGCCCAACCAGGCCGACCGTGGCGTGCACGTCAACCTCTCCGGCATCGGCCTGACCCGCCACGCGCCTCATCCCGAGGCGGCCAAGGCACTGGTGGAATGGATGACCACCCCCGAGGCGCAGAGCCTGTTCGCCGGGGTCAACCAGGAATTCCCCGCCAACCCGGCGGTGCAGCCGTCGGCCGAAGTGGCCGCCTGGGGCGCCTTCAAGGCCGACGACGTACCGGTGGAAATCACCGGCAAGCGCCAGGCCGAAGCCATCCGCATGATGGACCGGGTGTCCTGGAACTGACCCACGCCGGGGCGCCCCGTGGTGGGCGCCCCTCGCCACCTGCCTCCCGCCCGGTCGAGAACCCCGCTTGAAGCGTCCCGCCCAGCGCCGCTGGTACCCCGTCACCTTCGCCATCGCCGCCCTGGTGCTGCTGCCGCTCTGCGTGCTGGTGCTGTCCTGGCACGAGGTGGACCGGGAGATCTGGGCGCACCTTTGGGATACCCAGTTGCCACGCCTGCTGGGCAACAGCCTGGTGCTGGTGCTTGGCGTCGGCGGCGGGGTGACACTGCTGGGCGTCAGCCTGGCCTGGCTCACCAGCCTCTGCGAGTTCCCCGGCCGGCGCTGGCTGGACTGGGCGCTGATGCTGCCCTTCGCCATCCCCGCCTACGTGCTGGCCTTCGTCTTCATCGGCCTGTTCGATTTCGCCGGCCCGGTGCAGAGCCTGCTGCGCGAGTGGTTCGGCAGCGGCGTGCGCCTGCCCCGGGTGCGCTCCACCGGCGGGGTGATCACCGTGCTGGTGCTGGTCTTCTACCCCTATGTCTACCTGCTGGCGCGCAGCGCCTTCCTGGCTCAGGGGCGGGGGCTGATGGAGGCCGCGCGCACCCTGGGGCTGACGCCCTGGCAGGCGTTCTGGCGCGTCGCCCTGCCCATGGCGCGACCGGCCATCGGCGCCGGGCTGGCCCTGGCGATCATGGAGACCCTGGCCGACTTCGGTGCCGTCTCGGTGTTCAACTTCGACACCTTCACCACCGCCATCTACAAGACCTGGTACGGCTTCTTCAGCCTGGGCAGCGCCGCCCAGCTGGCCAGCCTGCTGCTGCTCGGCGTGTGCCTGGTGCTCTATGGCGAGCGCCGTGCCCGCGGTGTCACCCGCCCGGCCAGCGAACGGCCCCGTGGCGCTGCCCTGTATCACCTGCGCGGCGCCCGCGCCTGGGCGGCCAGCGCCTGGTGCGGCCTGGTGTTCGCCTGCGCCTTCGTCATCCCCCTGCTGCAACTGCTCGCTTGGTGCTGGCAGCGCGGTCGCTTCGACCTCGACGAGCGCTACCTGGGGCTGATCCTGCACAGCCTCTACCTGGGCGCGATGGCGGCGCTGATCACCGTCGCCGTAGCCCTGCTGCTGGCGTTCGCCCGGCGCCAGGAGCCGACCCGGCCGATCCGCTCGGCGGTGGGCCTGGCCAACCTCGGCTACGCCCTGCCCGGCTCGGTGCTGGCGGTGGCCATCATGCTCGCCTTCAGCTGGCTCGACCGCGAACTGGTGGTGCCCCTGTCCGGCCTGCTCGGCGGGGCCGGCAAGCCGCTCTTGCTGGGCAGCCTCACGGCCTTGCTGCTGGCCTACCTGGTGCGCTTCATGGCGGTGGCCCATGGCCCGCTGGAGAGTGCCCTGGCGCGCATCCGCCCATCGCTGCCGGAAGCCGCGCGCAGCCTCGGCGTCGCCGGCCCGCGCCTGTTCCTGCGGGTCTATTTGCCGTTGCTGGTGCCCGGTGCCCTGAGCGCGGCGCTGCTGGTGTTCGTCGATGTGCTCAAGGAGATGCCCGCCACCCTGCTGATGCGCCCCTTCGGCTGGGACACGCTCGCGGTGCGCATCTTCGAGATGACCAGCGAGGGCGAATGGGCCCGCGCTTCGCTGCCCGCCCTGAGCCTCGTGCTGGTGGGGCTGCTGCCGGTGGTCGGCCTGATCCGCCGTTCCGCCCGGGGTTTCGGACGCTGAAACATGGCGTGACCGGCGGGTCGCCGGTCGGGTGTCCAGTCTTCCACCTTGCGGCTACAATGCGCGCCATTCGTTGCGGCGCGTCTGCATGAAAGGGTGCCGGGAGCCACCGTCCGGGCCACGCAAAGCCAGGCCCGGCAAGGGTTCCGCGCCCGTCCGCATCTTCGCCAAGCCCGGAAGGAGAAACCCATGGGACAGCGTACCCCCCTCTACGATCTGCACCTGGCGTTGGGGGCCAAGATGGTCGATTTCGGCGGCTGGGACATGCCGCTGCACTACGGCTCGCAAGTCGATGAGCACCACCAGGTGCGCACCGATTGCGGCGTCTTCGATGTCTCCCACATGACCGTGGTCGACGTGTCCGGCAGCCAGGCCCCGGCCTACCTCCAGCGCCTGCTGGCCAATGACGTCGAGCGCCTCAAGACCCCTGGCAGGGCGCTCTACAGCGCGATGCTCAACGAGCGTGGCGGCGTGATCGACGACCTCATCGTCTACCTCACCCACGACGGCTACCGCCTGGTGGTCAACGCCGCCACCCGCGACAAGGACCTGGCCTGGATGCACCAGCAGGCCGAGGGCTTCGCGGTACGCCTCGAGGAGCGCAGCGACCTGGCCCTGCTCGCCATCCAGGGCCCCGCCTCCCGCCACCGTACCGCCGAGCTGGTGAGCAGCGCCCGCGCCTCGCTGATCCATGAACTCAGGCCCTTCCAGGGCCTGCCCGAAGGCGACTGGTTCATCGCCCGCACCGGCTATACCGGTGAGGACGGCCTGGAGATCATGCTCCCGCGCGACCAGGCGGCCGGCTTCCTCAACGAACTGGTGGGCGCCGGTATCGCGCCCATCGGCCTCGGTGCCCGCGACACCCTGCGCCTGGAGGCGGGCCTGAACCTCTACGGCCAGGACATGGACGAGGACAACTCGCCCCTGGCCTCGAACCTGGCCTGGACCATCGCCTGGGAACCCGCCGACCGCGACTTCATCGGCCGTGCCGCGCTGGAAGCCCAGCGCGCCGCCGGCGAGCAGCCGAAGCTGGTGGGCCTGGTGCTGGAGGAGCGCGGCGTGCTGCGTGCCCACCAGGTGGTGCGGGTGGAGGGCGTTGGCGAGGGTGAGATCACCAGCGGCAGCTTCTCGCCCACCCTCGGCAAGTCCATCGCCCTGGCCCGCCTGCCGGCAGGGACCTGCGATCGCGCCGAGGTGGAAATCCGTGGCAAGTGGTACCCGGTTCGTGTCGTCCAGCCGAACTTTGTTCGCAATGGCAAAGCCTTGATCTAAATTTTCCTGGCGGGCCGACCGCCGCCGTCCTTTAGGAGCCTGAACAATGAGCAACATCCCCGCCGATCTGCGTTACGCCCCCAGCCACGAGTGGGCCCGCCTGGAAGCCGATGGCAGCGTTACCGTGGGCATTTCCGACCATGCCCAGGAAGCTCTGGGCGACGTGGTCTTCGTCGAGCTGCCGGAAGTCGGCAAGACCCTGGCCGCCGGCCAGGAAGCCGGTGTGGTCGAGTCGGTGAAGGCCGCCTCGGACATCTACGCGCCGGTTTCCGGTGAAGTGATCGCCGTCAACCAACTGCTGACCGAGTCCCCCGAAGAGGTCAATAGCAACCCCTACGGCGCCTGGTTCTTCAAGCTCAAGCCGGCCAACACCGCCGAGCTGGACAAGCTGCTGGACGCCGCCGCCTACAAGGCCTCCGCCGACTCCGACGCCTGACCCCATCCGGCGCGCCGCTCCCCCGTGGGGCGGCTACCGGCGTCCTGCCCGGCGGGTCTCCCCGACCAGCCGGCCGGCCATCCTGGAAATGCTTGCCTAAGCTTATCGGGCCATTTCCAGAGGCCGATCCCATGTCGCACATCCCCCCGCTGTCCCAACTGCAACAGCCTGACGCCTTCCTCCGCCGCCACCTGGGCCCGGACCCGGCCGAGCAGCAGGCCATGCTCGAGGCCCTGGGCCTCGCCGACCGCGACGAACTGGTGGTGCAGACGGTGCCGCCGGCGATCCGCCTCAACCGCCCGCTGGACCTGCCGCCCGCCCTCGACGAGGAAGGCGCCCTGGCGAAGCTGCGTGCCCATGCCCAGCGCAACGAGGTGTGGACCAGCCTGATCGGCATGGGCTACCACGGCACCCTGACCCCGGCGGTGATCCTGCGCAACGTGCTGGAGAACCCCGGCTGGTACACCGCCTACACGCCCTACCAGCCGGAGATCGCCCAGGGCCGCCTGGAAGCGCTGCTGAATTTCCAGCAGATGACCATCGACCTCACCGGCCTGGAGCTGGCCAGCGCCTCGCTGCTGGACGAAGCCACCGCCGCCGCCGAGGCCATGGCCCTGGCCAGGCGCGTGGCCAAGGCCAGGAGCAACCTGTTCTTCGCCGACCAGAACTGCCACCCGCAGACCCTCTCCGTGGTGCGCACCCGTGCCGAGGCCTTCGGTTTCGAGCTGGTGGTGGACGCGGTGGAGAACCTGCCTTCGCACCAGGTGTTCGGCGCGCTGCTGCAGTACCCCGATACCCACGGCGAGATCCGCGACCTGCGCCCGCTGATCGACCACCTGCACGGGCAGCAGGCGCTGGCCTGCGTGGCCGCCGACCTGCTCGGCCTGCTGCTGCTGACCCCGCCCGGCGAGCTGGGCGCCGACGTGGTGTTCGGCTCCGCCCAGCGCTTCGGCGTGCCCATGGGCTACGGCGGCCCCCATGCCGCCTTCTTCGCCACCCGCGACGAGTTCAAGCGCGCCATGCCCGGGCGCATCATCGGCGTCTCCAAGGACGCCCGGGGCAACCTCGCCCTGCGCATGGCCCTGCAGACCCGCGAGCAGCACATCCGCCGCGAGAAGGCCAACTCCAACATCTGCACGGCCCAGGTGCTGCTGGCCAACATCGCCGGCTTCTACGCCGTCTACCACGGCCCCGAGGGCCTCAAGCGCATCGCCCAGCGCGTGCACCGGCTCACCGCCATCCTTGCCGAGGGGCTGGCGCGCAAGGGTCTGCAGCGGGTCAACCAGCACTACTTCGACACCCTCACCCTGGAGGTGGGCGGCAGCCAGACGGCGATCATCGAATCGGCGAAGGCCGCCCGCATCAACCTGCGCATCCTCGGGCGCGGCCGGCTGGGATTGAGCCTGGACGAGACCAGCAGCGCGGCCACCGTCGAGCAGCTGTGGAGCATCTTCCTCGGCGCCGACCACGGCCTCTCGGTAGACGAGCTGGACGCCGGGGTGCTGGTGCCGGGCATTCCCGCCGCCCTGGCGCGCGAGTCCGCCTACCTCGAACACCCGGTGTTCAACACCCACCACAGCGAGACCGAGATGCTGCGCTACCTCAAGCAGCTGGAGAACAAGGACCTGGCGCTCAACCAGTCGATGATCCCCCTCGGCTCCTGCACCATGAAGCTCAACGCCACCAGCGAGATGATCCCCATCACCTGGCCGGAGTTCGCCGCCATCCACCCCTTCGCGCCGCTGGAGCAGACCCAGGGCTACCAGGCGATGATCGCCGAGCTGGAAGCGTGGCTGCGGGCGATCACCGGCTTCGACGCCATCTGCATGCAGCCCAACTCCGGGGCCCAGGGCGAGTACGCGGGGCTGCTGGCGATCCGCAAGTACCACGAAAGCCGGGGCGAGGCGCATCGCAACATCTGCCTCATCCCCGCCTCGGCCCACGGCACCAACCCGGCCTCGGCGCAGATGGCGAGCATGCGCGTGGTGATCGTCGAGTGCGACAAGGCCGGCAACGTCGACCTCGACGACCTCAAGGCCAAGGCGGCCGAGGCGGGGGCGCAGCTGTCCTGCCTGATGGCCACCTACCCCTCGACCCACGGCGTGTACGAGGAAGGCATCCGCGAGATCTGCGAGGTCATCCACGCCCAGGGCGGGCAGGTCTACATGGATGGCGCCAACCTCAACGCCCAGGTCGGCCTGGCGCGTCCGGCCGACATCGGCGCCGACGTCTCGCACATGAACCTGCACAAGACCTTCTGCATCCCCCACGGCGGCGGCGGCCCGGGCATGGGGCCGATCGGCGTGCGCGCGCACCTGGCGCCCTTCGTCGCCAACCACCCGGTGATCGAACTCAAGGGGCCGGACCCGGAGAACGGGGCGGTCAGCGCGGCGCCCTGGGGCAGCGCCAGCATCCTGCCGATCAGCTGGATGTACATCGCCATGATGGGCCCGCAGCTGGCGGATGCGACGGAGCTGGCCATCCTCAACGCCAACTACCTGGCCAAGCGTCTCGGCGAGGCCTACCCGGTGCTCTATACCGGGCGCAACGAACGGGTCGCCCACGAATGCATCCTCGACCTGCGCCCGCTCAAGGCGGAAACCGGGATCAGCGAGGAGGACGTGGCCAAGCGCCTGATGGACTACGGCTTCCACGCGCCGACCATGTCATTCCCGGTGCCCGGCACCTTGATGATCGAGCCCACCGAGAGCGAGTCCAGGCACGAGCTGGACCGCTTCATCGAGGCCATGCTCGGCATCCGCGCGGAGATCGCCAAGGTGCAGGCCGGCGAATGGCCGGCTGAGGACAACCCGCTCAAGCGTGCGCCGCACACCCTGGCCGACGTGGTGGGCCTCTGGGAGCGCCCCTACAGCATCGAGCAGGCCGTCACGCCCACCGCGCACACCCGGGCGCACAAGTACTGGCCGACGGTGAACCGCGTCGACAACGTCTATGGCGACCGCAACCTGTTCTGCGCCTGCGTGCCCCTGGAGGACTACCGCGAGTGAGGCATCTCCAGAAACTGCCTGCGTTGCCACTGCGGCGTTGGAACAGGCTCAACGTGCTCATTCACGCCGCGTGAACTGCGCTTCTCCGCCTGTTCTGCCCTGCACCGACGGCCTCGCCTGCGTTTCCAGGGGCCCCCGGCAGACCGGGTTCACTCGGCCTTCAGCTGCAGGCGTCCGAGCAGGCCGATCAGCAGCACGTTGAAGACGATCAGCAGCAGGCTGCTGGCCAGGCCGACGAGGTTGATCAGCGTGCTGGGCATGAAATCGAAGAGGCTGAAGTCGAGCATCGAGAGCACGCGCTCGCCGAACCAGAACAGGTCGATCACGATCATCAGGATCAGCACGATCTTCAGCGTGGGAACGGGGTTGCCCATGGGGTACGTCCTTGTGGGGAGGGAATGGAGGGGCCGTTGCGCCGTGACGCCGGCCCGTTGCTTTTTGCCTGAGCCAGGCGCCGCCCGCAACCACCGGATGCGCAGGGTGCGCGCCGGGTAACGCTTCGGCTCGCGGCGCCGGGGCAATGAAAAGGGCCCTCAGCCGTGCTGAGGGCCCTCGGTGCATTCCATGCCGCGCTGCAAGCGCCCGCGCCTGCGGGTTTCCCTTATTCGCTGGCGAGGATGGCGCTGGCCAGTTCCTCGTCGCTGGCCTGGATGCCGGGGTTGTCGGCACGGACCTGCTTCAGGGCGGCTTCCAGGAAGGGGCCGCGGATGGCGCCATCGCTGGCGACGAAGCTGCTGGCGTCCTCGCGGGCGGCCACGATCAGCTTGTGGTCCTTGAAGGTCACGTAGGTGGAGGCGGTGGTGGCGCCGGAAGAGATCACGTTGCGCCAGAAGGTATCCGCCATGGCCGAGCCGGCAGGGAGGGCGGCCAGGGCGATGACAGCGGCAGCTACTGTGGTACGCATGGGATGACTCCAGGTTGTTGTGGGGGGAACCTGCACGTGAGATTCCGGGCGCCCCCGGGGAGTTCCGTCGCCTCGCCTGGCAGCCGCCGATCGGTCATGGCAGCTGGCCAGTCTGCAGGGCCGCGACGCAGCTATTCGCGCTTCAGCGCCGGGTCGTCCGGATTGAGCTGCTCCAGCTCGGCGAGCAGCGCCTGCACCTTCTGCATCTGCCCCGCCTCGCGCCAATAGCCGATCAGCGTCAGGCGTGCCTCGCGGTTGGCCGGCGCGTTCTCCAGTACCTGCTCCAGGCGCTGGCAGGCTTCCTCCAGCTTGCCGTCGTCGTGCAGCGCGGTCGCCAGCGCGTGGCCGAACTGGGCGTTGCCGGGCTCCAGGCGCACCGCTTCGCGGAAGGCGGCGATGGCGTCCTGGCGTTCACCCTTGCGCAGCAGCGCCAGCCCGCGGGCATGGTGCAGCAGCGCCGACTGCGGATGATCGCGCAGGGCCTCGGCCAGCAGCCGCTGGCCTTCCTCCCAGCGGTAGTTGGCGTCGAGCCATTGCACCAGCGCCACGCGGGCGGGGAGGAAATCGGGGTCGCGCTCGACGGCCTTGCGCAGGCGGCCCTCCACCTGGTCGGCGCGGCCGTTGCCCTGGTAGAGCGAAGCGAGGTTGAGGTTGGCCTCGGCGCGCTCGGCCAGGTTCAGCTGGATGGCCTCGTACTCGCCGATCGCCTTGTTCCAGGCCTTCTCGTAGTTGCCCAGGCCGGTGGTGCCCATGCCCAGCAGGCCGCGCGCGGCGATGGCGCGCACCGCCAGCACCGGGTCGTTGAGCAGCGGGCCCAGCAGGTCGCGGCGCTGCTCCGGCGGCAGCAGGGCATTGACCGCACGCACCGCCGCCTCGCGCACCTGGGGTGCGGCGTGGTTGAGGTCGTTGGCGGCCAGGTTCAGCGCCCGCTCGCTGGGGTAGCCGGGCAACTCGGCGAGCAGGGTGGCGCGACGGATCGCCGGCAGGTCGCCGCGCTCCAGTTGCTGGAACAGCGCGCGCGAGGCACCGGGGCGACCGTTGCGCACCAGAGCCAGGCTTTCGTCATAGCGCGGCGCGGGGTCCCGCGCCTTGCCGTACCAGCGCTCGAACTGCTCGGCGACCGCCTGGCCGGCGACATCCTGGTGGCAGCCGAGGCAGGCGTCGGGCGTGTCGAGCTTCAGCGCGCGGCCCGGGTTGGGCAGGCTGAAGCCGTGGTCATGGCGGTAGTCGACACCCAGGAGCGTCTTGCCCGGCATGTGGCAGTCGATGCACTGCGAGCCGGGCTGCCCGGCGGTATGGCGCAGGTGCTCGGGGGCTTCGTAGTCGCGCGCCTTCAGGCCCCTGTCGTCGATGCCGGCCACGGCGCTCTTGCCGGCGGGGTTGTGGCATTGGGTGCACAGGGCATTGCCCCGGACCTTGAGGCCGCCGCCGTGTGGATCGTGGCAGGTGCTGCAGCTCAGGCCCCGGGCATACATGCGGCTCTGGGTGAAGGAGCCGTACTCGTAGACCTGCTCCTTGAAGGTGCCGTCCAGCTCATAGAGTTCACGGGTCAGCGCGCTGGGCAGGTAGTTGTCCATCAGCCGCTTGCCGAAGGCGTGGTCGTCGTTCAGCGGCACGCGCCGGGCGTGGCAGCGGGCGCAGGTCTCCACCTGCAGGCGGTTGCTGGCACGGGTGAGGTCGAGGGCGAAGCCGGCCTGGGAGTGCAGGCCCCTGAAGCGTGCCCATTCCAGGTGGCGCGAGGCCGGGCCGTGGCAGGCCTGGCAGCCGACGCCCAGGGCGTGCCACTGGCTGGCGTAGGTGCCGGTGCCGTCGTCGAAGCCACGGACGTAGCCCGTGGTATGGCAATCGATGCACTGGAAGTTGGCGTTCTGCGACGGCTTGCTCCAGTGCTGCGGGTTGCGCAAGTCGACGCCCTGGCCGGGGGCGAGGTGGAACCAGGCCTTCCTGCGCGTATCCCAGGCCAGGTCCAGGGCCTGCAGGCGGCCGCCGGGGAACTCCAGCAGGTATTGCTGCAGCGGCTCGACGCCGAAGGCATAGGCGACCTTGAAATCCGCCGGCTGGCCATCGGGGCCCGTGGTGTTCACCCAGTAGCCACCGTCCTTGCGGAAGAAGCGCGTGCTGCCGCCTTCGCCGTCGAAGCGGGCGTCGTCGAAGTCGCCCTGCACCGAGCGCGGCGTGGCCTCCTGCATCGCCAACTGGTGGTGGGAGCCTTTCCAGGCCCTGGCCTGGGGGGCATGGCAGGTGCCGCACTGCTGCTCGTCGACCATCTGCGCCGGCCCCTGCTCCGCAAGCGTCGGCACCGTGGCCCGGGCCGGCACGTACGGCTTGCCGCCCTGCACCCACAGCCAGCCACCCAGGCCCACCAGCAGCAACAGGGCGGCGAGCACGGGAAGGACGTAACTGGGGCGGCTGGGCGTACTCGCGGGGGAATCGGGTGCGTTCGGGCGTTTCGGCATGCAGACGTCCGCTGTGGTGCATGGATTCACGGAAGCGCGCAGCTTCCGTGAATGCGCCCGAGGCTGTCAAACCAGCCCGAGACGGGTGGCACGCCACGGCGGTGCTCAGTGGCAGAGGCAGAGCAGATGCGGTCGATAATGGCCCCCCGGTTCTGCGCTGATGGTGCACAGAAAACTCAGTTCGGCAGGGGTATCCAGCCAGGTCATCTGCTCGAACAGGCGGGGCTCGGCGGTCACCTGCTGCACCAGGTAGCCCCGGTGCTGGTCGCGCTCCTCCTCGGTTGCCGGCTGCCGGGCGATGACCGCGTAGCACTGGTCGTGGCCTTCGACGTTATGGCGATGGATGCCGAGGCACAGGACGGTGAGTTGAAATTGCATGTCGCATCTCCTTTCGCGATTGGGTGCCTTGCGGCACAGGCCCATCCGGGCGCTTTGACTGAAAGCCTCCCTCCGCCCTGCGGGCCCATGCCTGGGGGCCACTGGCCCGGGCTGGCGACCGGCGTTCTTCCCGACGCCTGGTCCTGCCGGCTGGCGGACCGTGAGTGGAACACGGGCACGCATTGGCGGGCGGAGGGAGGTTGAAACCCGTGTGGCGTCCGCTCGAGGGATGCCAGAGGAACAACCTGCTTATGGATAATACACATGGTAATTCGTGCTTCGGCAGTGTATTACACTGGGTCACTGGTCGCCGGCAATACGGCGCGTAATGTCGCGCCCATGAAAAAATGGAACTTGCTGGCCAAGGCCAGGATGAAAGATCTCGGCGTCACCCAGGAGCAACTGGCCGAACGCCTGCACGTGACCCAGGGCGCAGTCGCGCACTGGCTGGGCGGGCGCCGCGAGCCTGGGCTGACACGTATCAACCAGATACTCGGCGCGCTGCACATGCCTCCGCTGAGCATCGGCGGGCAAGCCGTGCAGTCGTCCACGGCGCCCGACGACGGCAAGCAGGCCGCAGACGCCCCGGATGGCGTGGCCCCTATGACCATCGGAGAACCGGAGTCGTCCCGCTATGAATACGAAATCGAGCTTCCGCTGCTGCGCGAGGCCGAGGGCGATTCAGGGCATCCCGCCGCGCTGGAGGAACTGGACTACTCCGGTATTCGCTTCAGCCGACATGCCTTGCAGCAGCGTCAGATAGATCCGGAACACGTTGCCTGCGTCATCGTCAGCGGCGACAGCATGGAACCCCTCTTTCCCGACGGCGCGGTCCTCGGAATCGATCGTGGGCGTTGCGAGCTGGTGGATGGCAAGGTCTATGCCCTGGTGGACGAGGGCATGCTGAGGATCAAGGTCCTGCACCGCCTCCCCGCCGGCCAGATTCGCCTGCGCAGCTACAAGCGCGAGGAGTACCCCGACGAGGAGCGTCCCCAGGCCGGCATCCAGATCATCGGGCAGGTGTTCTGGTCCTCGGTGCTCTGGTGACCCGCCCACCCGCCCACGCGGCGTAGCCCCTTCCCCGGTCGTTCCGGCCAGGCGGTCCTCGACCTCCTCTGCGTCATCCCCGCCCCGGCCCGGCCGATCTCAGCGGGGGTGTTCCATCAGGGGGGCGTTGCGCTTGTTCAGCCCCGGCAGGCTGGCCTGCAACTGGTGCTTGACCCAGTTGCTGAAGGCGCGCACGGCCGGGCGCTCGGCCCTCAGCGGGTCGGCCACCAGGTAATAGCCGCGATGGGAGTCGATGCTGATCTCGAAGGGACGTACCAGCAGGCCGCGCGCCAGGGCGTCGCCGCTGAGCAGGTTGTCGCCGATGGCCATGCCCTGGGCGGCGATGCACGCCGACTGCGCGCAGTGGGCGTCGGAGAAGACGATGCCGGTGGCCGCGTCGATGTTGGAGGCGCCGGCGGTGGCCAGCCAGACGCGCCAGTCGCTGTGGTCGGTCATGTGCAGCAGGGGGAAGCCGCCCAGCTCCTGGGGGCTCTTGAGCCCGCCGTGGGCGTTGATCAGGCGCGGGCTGCAGACCGGGAAGAAGCGCAAGGGGACGATCTGCTCCACCCACTGGTCCGGCCAGTCGCCGATGCCGTAGGCGATGAACAGGTCGGCGTTGCCGTTGCTGGTGTCGTCCGGGGCGCGGGGCGAGATCACCTGCAATTGCACCTGGGGGAACTGGCGGAGAAAGGCGCCGATGTGGTGGCACAGCCAGTAGGTGGCGAAGCCGGGGTTGCAACTCACGCAGAGCCGGCCCGAGACCTGCTGCTCGTCGAGGCCCAGGGCGGCCTCCTGCAGCGTGGAGAGGACCTTGTGCACTTCCCGCGCATAGCGCTCGCCCTGGTAGGTGAGGCCGATGCCACGCCCGATGCGCTCGGTGAGGGCGAAACCGAGGCTCTGCTCCAGGCTGCTGACCTGGTGACTGATGGCGCTGCGGGTGAGGCTCAGTTCGCGGGCCGCCGCCGACACGCTGCCCAGGCGGGCGATGGCGTCCAGGGCGCGGATGGCGGTCATCGAGGGGTAGCGCATGGTGGCTCCGGAGGCGGTATCGGGTCGTCCAATGGTGAATCGGATTGAACAATACGGCAAAAACAATTCGATTGTTGTAGCGCGCAACTCACCAATAATGGGGCCATTCCGCCGGGCCTTCCCGGACTGCCCTCCGGCCCCGCGCCGGGAGCCCATACCTATAACAAGAGGTGCTCGCATGACCAGTTGCGCCCAGGCGCTCGTCCGACTGCTCGAAGGCTATGGCGTCGAAACCGTCTTCGGCATCCCCGGGGTGCATACCGTCGAGCTCTATCGCGGCCTCGCCGGCAGCCGCCTGCGTCACATCAGCCCGCGCCACGAGCAGGGCGCCGGCTTCATGGCCGATGGCTACGCCCGCGCCAGCGGCAAGCCGGGCGTGTGCTTCATCATCACCGGCCCGGGCATGACCAACATCCTCACCGCCATGGGCCAGGCCTACGCCGATTCGGTGCCCATGCTGGTGATCTCCACCACCAGCCGCCGCGAGCACCAGCGCCTGGGCCACGGCTACCTGCATGAGCTGCCGGACCAGCGCGCCATGGTCGCCGGCGTCTGCGCCTTCAGCCATACGCTGCAGCGACCCCAGGAACTGCCGGAGGTGCTGGCCCGCGCCTTCGCCCTGTTCCGCTGCGCGCGGCCCCGCCCGGTGCATATCGAGATTCCCCTGGACGTCCTGGAGCTGCCTGCCGACGGCCTCGACCTGCGCGCCCGTGCGCTGCCCCAGGCCGCCGCCCCGGCGCCCGCCGCCGTGGCCGAGGCTGCGGCCCTGCTGGCCGGGGCGCACAAGCCGCTGATCCTCGCCGGTGGCGGTGCCCGGGGTGGCGCCGCCGCCCTGCGCGAGCTGGCCGAGCACCTGCAGGCACCGGTGGCGCTGACCACCAACGCCCGTGGCCTGCTGGAGCCGGACCACCCGCTGCTGCTTGATGGCGTGCAGTCATCGGCCCATGGCCGCGCGCTGTTCGCCGAGGCCGATGTGGTGCTGGCGGTGGGCACCGAACTGGGCGAGACCGACTACGACTTCTTCGGCCTCGGCCCCCTGTCGCTCGAGGTGCCGGTGATCCGCCTGGACATCGACCCGCTGCAGATACTCGGCGTGCAGCGCGCCGAAGTCGGCCTGCTGGGCGATGCCGGGCTCGGCTTGCGGGCCCTGCTCGCGGCCCTGCCCCCTGCCACGCCTGACGGCGGCTGGGCGCAGGCCGCCGTGCGCCGGGTCAATGCCGCCGAGCGCGAGCGCTGGAGCCCCCGGCAACGGGCGCTGCAGGCGCTGCTCGATACCCTGCGTGACGCCCTGCCGGCGCCGGTGCTGGTCGGCGACTCGACCCAGCCGGTGTACCAGGGCGCCCTCGGCTATCGCGCCCCGCTGCCTGGCAGCTGGTTCAATGCCGGGACCGGCTACGGCACCCTCGGCTATGCCCTGCCGGCCGCCATCGGCGCCAAGCTGGCGCTCCCCGGGCGGCCGGTGCTGGCGCTGGCCGGCGACGGTGGCGTGCAGTTCTCCAGCGCCGAACTGATCGCCGCCCGCGAGGCGGGGGTCGGGGTGATCCTGGTGCTGTGGAACAACCACTGCTACGGCGAGATCCGCGACTCCATGGTGGCCCGCGAGGTGCCGCCCCTGGGCGTGGACATCCTCGCCCCGGACTTCGCGGCCCTGGCCCGTGCCTGCCACGTCAGTCACCACGCGGTGCGCAGCCTGGAGGGCCTGAGCGAGCTGCTCGGCAGCCTGGCCGGGACCTGCGAGCCGCACCTGATCGAACTCGACGCCGCCGACTTCCTGCCGGCCAGTGGAGAAACCCGATGAACACGACCCCTCCCGCCGTGGCGCCGACCACGCCGCCTGCGGTCGCCCTCGACGGGCTGCACAAGAGCTACGCCGAGCACCACGTGCTCAAGGGGATTTCTCTGGAGGCCCGCGAGGGCGACGTGGTCTCGCTGATCGGCGCCAGCGGCTCGGGCAAGAGCACGCTGCTGCGCTGCATCAACCTGCTGGAGATCCCGGACGCCGGCAGCCTGCACATCAATGGCGAGAAGGTCGCGCTCAAGCGTGACCGCGCCGGCCACGGCCGCATCGGCGACCCGCGCCAGGTGGAGCGCCTGCGCACCCGCCTGAGCATGGTGTTCCAGAACTTCAACCTGTGGCCGCACCGCACGGTGCTGGAAAACATCATCGAGGCGCCGGTGCATGTGCTCGGCGAAAAGCGCCAGGACGCCATCGGCCACGCCGAGCAGTTGCTGGAGCGGGTCGGCCTGGCGGACAAGCGCCATGCCTACCCGGCCTTCCTCTCCGGTGGCCAGCAGCAGCGCGTGGCCATCGCCCGGGCGCTGGCGGTGCGTCCGCAGGTGCTGCTCTTCGACGAGCCGACCTCGGCGCTCGACCCCGAACTGGTGGGCGATGTGCTGCGGGTGATCCGCGGCATCGCCGAAGAGGGGCGCACCATGATCCTGGTGACCCACGAGATGGCGTTCGCCCGCGATGTGTCCAGCCGGGTGGTGTTCCTCCACCAGGGGCGCATCGAGGAGCAGGGCCCGCCTTCCCAAGTGCTGCTGGACCCGCGCAGCGAGCGTTGCCGGCAGTTCGTGATGGCTCAGGACAACCGCTGAATCCCCTGGCAAATACAAAAACCACAACGAGGGACCCACCATGAAAAGAAGCCTCATCGCCCTGCTCCAGGCCGCCCTGCTGGCCAGCGTCGCCAGTGTCGCCGTGGCCCAGGAGAAGATCGTCTTCGGCATCGCCCAGGAAGCCTACCCACCCTTCTCCTTCAAGAGCGGCAAGGGCCAGTGGAGCGGTTTCGAGCCGGAGCTGATCACTGCCCTGTGCGCGCGCATGCAGGTGCAATGCCCGCTCAACGAGATGGCCTGGGACGGGTTGATCCCCGCGCTCAAGGCGCAGCAGGTGGACGTGGTGCTGAACTCGCTGTCCATCACTCCCGAGCGCCGCGAGGTGGTCGACTTCAGCGAGCCCTACTTCTTCACGCCCGCCCTCTGGGTCGCCGACCGCAGCCTGGACGTGCAGCCCACGCCCGAAGGCCTGAAGGGGCTGATCATCGGCGTGCAGGGCTCCACCACCCACTCCGCCTATGCCAAGAAGTACTTCGGCAGGGACTCCATCGTGCGCTACTACAACGCCCAGGACGACATCCTCGCCGACCTGCGCAGCGGCCGCATCGACATCATGCTCGCCGACCAACTGGCGGTGGAGCCGGTGCTCGACCTGCCGGACAACGCGATGCTCGCCAGCAAGGGCGTGGCGCCGCAGGACCCGCTGTTCGGCGAAGGCGTGGGCGCGGCGGTGCGCAAGGGCAACGACGCCCTGCGCGAGCGCCTCAACCTGGCCTTGCAGGCGCTGCGCGACGACGGCAGCTACGACGCCATTCGCGGGCGCTACTTCAAGGCCGACATCTCGGCCCGGCAGTGATGCGCGCTCGCTCCCATTCCTCGCAGGTGCATTCATGACCGCTATCGAAATCCAGCGGCTGCTGTTCACCGATGGCTGGCTGCAGGCCCTGGCCCAGGGTGCCGTGAAGACCCTGGGCATCTCGATAGGGGCCTTCGTGCTCGGCCTGTCCCTGGGCCTGGTCGTCGCCCTGGTCAAGCTCTGGGGGCCACGTTGGCTGGTGATCTGGGCCAACTGCTACACCACGCTCTACCGCGCCGTGCCCGAGCTGCTGCTGATCCTGCTGCTGTACTACGCGGGCTCCGACCTGCTCAACCTGCTGATGGCCGCCGCCGGCCAGCCGCCGGTTGAGGTCAATGGCTTCCTCGCCGGCATCGTGGTGCTGGGCATCGTCCAGGGCGCGTATTCGGCGGAGATCATCCGCGGCGCCATCGAGGCCATCCCCGTGGGCCAGATCGAGGCCGGGCGGGCCTATGGCATGAAGCCCTTCATGGTGCTGAGGCGGGTGCTGGTGCCGAGCATGCTGCCCCATGTGGTCGCCGGCCTGTCCAACCTGTGGCTGGTGCTGGTCAAGGACAGCGCCCTGATCAGCGTGGTGGGCTACAGCGAGCTGCTGGGCGCGGGGCGCCAGGCTCCCGCCTCGACCAAGCACTACCTGATGTTCTACCTGGCGGTGGCGGCCTTCTATTACCTCATCACGCTGGTCTCCAGCCTGGTGTTCCGGCGCTTCGAGGCACGCTTCGAACGCTGGATGCCCCGGCTCGCCTAGGAGGGCTCATGGACTTCACCTGGTTGAGTGGCTTTACCGGTGAGCTGACGCGCGGCGCGGTGCTGACCTTGCAGTTGCTGCTGATCTCGGCCTGCTTCGGCTTCCTGCTGGCGATTGCCGTGGCCCTGGCCCGGCTGTCGCGCAACCCGCTGCTGGCGGGTGGCGCGCGCTTCTACACCAGCGTGCTGCGGGGCACGCCGCTGCTGGTGCAGATCTACATCCTCTACTACGGCGTGGGCAGTGTCTTCGCCAGCTTCCCGCTGGTCCGCCACAGCCTGCTCTGGCCCTACCTGCGCGAGGGCTTCTGGTATGTCGCCTTCGCCCTGACCCTCAGCGTCGGTGCCTATGTCGGCGAGGTGCTGCGCGGCGGCCTGCGCGCGGTGCCCCGTGGCGAGCTGGAGGCGGCGCGGGCCTACGGCATGCGCCCCTGGCAGGTGCTGCGGCGGGTGTGGATGCCGCGGGCGTTGCAGATGCTGCGCCCGACCCTGGCCGGCGAGAGCGTGATGCTGCTCAAGTCCACCGCGCTGGCCTCCACCGTGGCGGTCACCGACCTGCTCGGCGCGGCCAACCTGGTGCGTTCGCAGACCCTGCGGGTCTACGAGCCGCTGCTGGTGGTGGCGGTGGTCTACATCGTCCTGGCCTTCCTCATCGAACAGGGCTTCGCGCGAGTCGGCCGTACGCCGCAGCGCCAGGCCTGAACCCATTGACCCGGATCCCAAGGAGCCGTGCATGAAGTATTCATCCCTGGTCGGGCGCATCAGCGGCGAGACCGTCAGCGCCTGGGACATCCACTACGCGGCCTGCGCGGCCCAGGAGCGTGGCGAGGACGCCATCGTCCTGAGCATCGGCGACCCGGACTTCACCACCGCCGAGCCGATCCGCACCGCTGCCATCGAGGCCCTGGGCCAGGGCGACACCCACTACAGCGCGGTGATCGGCCGCACGCCGCTGCGCGAGGCCATCGCCGCCAAGCAACGCAAGCTGTTGGGCATCCCCGTTGAAGTGGGCAACGTCGCCGTGGTCGCCGGGGCGCAGAACGGCCTCTACGCTACCGCCATGTGCCTGTTCGAGGGCGGCGACGAGGTGCTGGTGCCGGAGCCGATGTACCTGACCTACGCCGCCAGCATCCAGGCCTCCGGCGCCCGTCTGGTGAGCATCCCGCAGCCGGCGGAGGGCGACTTCCGTCTCACTGCCGAAGCGCTGGAGGCGGTGCTCACGCCGCGCACCCGGGGCATCGCCCTGGCCACGCCCAACAACCCCACCGGCAACGTCTACACCGACGAGGAGCTGGAGGCGGTGGCGGAGGTCGCGCGGCGCCATGATCTCTGGGTGCTGTCCGACGAGGTCTATGGCCAGCTCACCTACGATCGACCGCACCGCAGCGTCGCCAGCCTGGAGGGCATGGCAGCGCGCACGGTGGTGCTCAACAGCCTGTCGAAATCCCACGCCATGACCGGCTGGCGCGTGGGCTGGGTGGTGGCGCCGCCGGCGCTGATCGGCCACCTCGACAACCTGATGCTGTGCATGATCTACGGCCTGCCGGGCTTCATCCAGGCTGCCGCGCTGAAGGCCCTGGAGCTGGACGAGGCAGTGGTTGGCGAAGCCCGCGAGACCTACCGCCGCCGCCGCGACCTGGTGGTGCGGGGTCTCGCCGACGTGCCGCTGCTGCGCTGCAAGGTGCCGGAGGCGGGCATGTTCATGCTGGTGGACGTACGCGGCACCGGCCTGTCGGGCATGGACTTCGCCTGGCGGCTGTTCCGCGAGACCGGTGTCTCGGTACTCGACGCGGAGGCCTTCGGCGCCAGCTGCCGGGGCTTCGTGCGGCTCTCGTTCACCGTCTCCGATGGCGAGCTGGAGGAAGCCTGCCGGCGCATCGCCGGTTTCATCGGGCGCCTGCAGACCCCGCACTGATCCACCGCCGTTCCTGACCGACCCAGGTTGACGGCGCGCTCACGCGCCGGGCCTGGCCACGCCCGAGAAAATCACAAGGTGCCGCCATGACTGACGCCGACAACTTCTCCTCGACCCATTCGGCCACGGGCCATTTCGCCGACCTGATCCTCGACAACGGCCGCATCTGCACCCAGGACCCGGCACAGCCCTGGGCCGAGGCGGTGGCGATCCGCGGAGGCCGCCTGCTGGCCGTGGGCGACCGCGCCGCCGTGCAGGCCTTCAAGGGGCCGGCCACCCGCGTGCACGATCTGGGCGGGGCCTTCTGCATGCCCGGGCTGCACGACATGCACACCCACCCGGACCTGGCGCTGGCGCCGCGCTACAGCGACGACCTCGATGTCGGCATCGAGGACCCGACGCCCGCGCAGCTGGAGGCGGCGATCCGCGCCTATGCCGATGCCCACCCCGGCGATGGCTGGATCCACGGCCAGTACTGGGTGCGCTACACCTTCCGCGAGGCGGGCCTGGTGCCCGGCCGCGCCTGGCTCGATCAGGTGATGCCCGATCGCCCGGTGGCGCTGCTGGACCGCATGTGGGGCACCATGATGGTGAACTCGAAGGCGCTGCAGCTCGCCGGCATCGACCGCCACACCCCCGACCCGCGCAATGGCTACCTGGAGCGCGACGAGCTGACCGGCGAGCCCACCGGGCTGATGATCGACGGGGCCTACGCGATGATCCACGCCGCCATGCCGCCGACCCCGGTGGCGGTGCTGCGCCGGGCCTACCGCGATGGGGTGCACTTCCAGAGTTCGCGAGGGGTCACGGCGAGCAAGTACGTGCACGTCTGCGAACACCGCCTGCAGGCGCTGAAGGCGCTGGACGACGCGGGCGAGCTGACGGTGCGCATCGAGGCGGCGATCAGCTGGCAGGACGATATCTTCCCGGTGCGCAGGCGCTGGCAGCTGCTGGCCGGCGAGCGCCACTACTACCGCAGCGCCCGCCTCAGCGCCAACGCGGTGAAATTCCACTTCGACGGCACGGTGGAGCCGCGTTCGTCCTTCCTGCTCACGCCTTGGCCGAACGAGTCGGAGTGGCGGGGCAAGCTCAACCTCACCCCCGAACACATCACCGACATGCTGGTGGACATGGACCGCCGGGGCATCCGTGTCATCGCCCACTGCACCGGCGACGGCGCCTCCGACGTGTTCCTCGATGCGGTGGCCGAAGCACGGCGGCGCAACGGCTTCAGCGGCGTGCGCCACCAGTGCGCCCACAGCACGCTGCTGCACCCGGGCAACCTCAAGCGCTTCCAGGAGCTGCAGGTGATCGCCGAGTTCTCCCCGGCCGCCTGGTACCCGACGCCCTTCGCCAGCGGCGCGCGTTCGGGCTACGGTCAGGAGCGGCTCAAGCGCATCTACGACTTCAAGGGTGTGCTGGAGGCCGGCGGCACGGCGGTGTTCGGCACCGACTGGCCGGTGGCGTCGATCGACCCCTGGCTGGCACTGGAGACCATGGTCACCCGGCAGAACCCCTGGAACGACGACCCGGCCTGCTTCGGCGAGCCGATCACCCTGGAGCAGGCGCTGCGCGTGGCCACGCGCAATGGCGCCATCGCCATGGGCCTGGAGGGCAGCACCGGCAGCCTGGAGACGGGCAAGGCGGCGGACCTGATCGTGCTCGACCGTGACCTGTTCGCCCAGCCGGCGCGCAACTATATCCACCGCACCCGGGTGCTGCTGACCTTCGTCGAGGGCCAGTTGGTCTACGACCGCGAAGGCGCGCTGGCCGGGCTCGGCCTGGAGGCGGTCTGGAAGGGCGAGCCGCCGGTGATCGAGGCGCAGGGGTAGGCCATGGACGAGCGCATCGCGGTCACGGTGGTGGCGGGGTTTCTCGGGGCCGGCAAGACCACCTTGCTCAATCGCATGGTCCGGCGCGCGGGGGACAGCCGGCTGGCGGTGATCGTCAACGACTTCGGCGCGCTGAACATCGATGCGGCGCTGGTGGCCGAGGTCACCGATGCGGTGTACAGCCTGCAGAACGGCTGCATCTGCTGCACGGTGCAGGAAGACCTGCTGGCGCAGCTGGCCAGCCTGGCGCAGCTCTCGCCGCGCCTGGAGCGCATCGTCATCGAGTGCAGCGGCGTCTCCGACCCGCAGCGCATCGTGCAGACCCTGGGTTATCCACAGCTGCGCGGCCTGCTGCGGCTGGACCTGGTGATCACCCTGGTGGATGCCACCCGCCACCTGGCACTGGATGGCGAGTACGCACGGCTGGCCCGCGCCCAGGTTTCGGCGGCCGATGTGCTGCTGCTGAACAAGAGCGACCTGGTGGACGCGGACGAGCTGGTGCGCCTGCGCGAGGCGCTGCCGGGGCGTGCGCTGCTGCATGTCGGGGTGCAGGCCGACCTGCCTGACGCGCTGTGGCTGGAGGCGGAGCCGCCATCCCGTGTGCCCGGAGTGCTGACGCCGGTGGCGACGGCGGACCACGGGCAGCTGTTCGAGTCCTGGGTCTGGGAAGGCGAGGGGGTTTTCGATGCCGGGCGCCTGCGGGCCTGGCTGGCGGGCCTGCCGGATGCGCTGTTCCGCCTCAAGGGCTGGGTGCGCCTGGAGGCGGCCGGCGGGGCGCTCTGGTTGCAGCAGGTGGGGCGGCGCAGCCAGTTCGGCCCGGTGAGCGGGCCGGTGGGCGATGGCATGCGCCTGGTGTTCATCGCCCGGCGTGGGTTCGCCGGGCGACAGGCGCTGGAGGGCGGGTTGCGCGCCTGCCTGCGCTGAGGGCTCAGTGGCCGTCGCGGAAAGCGGCCCAGACCTGATCGCGGGTGGCGCCGAGTTTGTCCGGCAGGGACTCCAGGGCGAACAGGCGGCGCTTGGTTTCCTTGTCGGGGTAGAGTCCCGGCTGGTCGCGCAGGTCGGCGGCGAGGAATTCGCGGGCGTCGGCGTTGCCGTTGGGGTAGAGGGTTTCGCTGGTGATCTGCGCGGCGACCTTGGGTTGCATCATGAAGTCGATGAAGCGGTGGGCGAGGTCGGCGCGGTTGGCGCTGCTGGGGATGGCGAGGTTGTCGATGAACAGCACCGAGCCCTCGTCGGGCACCACGAAGCGCACCGGCTGGCCGGCGGCTGCGGCGTTGAGGGCGTCGCCGACCCAGGCCATGGCGACGCACAGCCGGCCCTTGTTGAGGTCTTCGATGTAGCGCTCGCTGTCGATGTAGCGCAGGTTCGGGCGCAGGCCGCCGAGCAGCTCGGCGGAGCGCTTGAGCCGGCTGGGCGCGGTGCGGGCGAGGGTGCGGCCCTGGTAGGTCATGAGGATCGACAGGGCTTCGTCCGGGGCGTCGAGCACGCTCATGCCGCAGCTGGCCAGGCGCTTGCTCTGCTCGGGCTCGAACAGAACGCTCCAGCTCGAGGGCAGCGGACCGCCGTAGGCCTTCTCGGCCTGGGGCGTGTTCACCGCGAGGCCGACGGCACCCCAGAGGTAGGGCACGGCGTGCTGGTTGTTGGGGTCGACGGCGGCGAGCTTGCTGAGCAGCTGCTTGTCCAGGTGCTTGCGGTTGGGCAGGCGGCTGAAGTCCAGCGGCTGCAGGCGGCCGGCCTTGATCAGTTCCGGGAGGTTGTTGTGGGAGGGCACCACGATGTCGATGGCCTCGCCGCTCTCCATGGCCTTCTGCAGTTCTTCGGCGCTGGCGAAGGTGTGGTAGTCCACGCGGATGCCGGTCTGCTGCTCGAAGTCCTTGAGCACCTGGGGGGCGATGTAGTCGTTCCAGTTGTAGACGCGGATGGTGTCTTCGGCGCTGGCCAGGGTCGGCAGCAGCGCGAGCAGCAGCGGTGCGAGGAAGCGGGGCATGGAGTCCTCCCTGATGGTTGACGCCGCATTATTGCGGCGCAAATGTTTCAGCAGGTTGATGCATGTCAGCGACTGGGCCTCTCTGGAACGGGCCTTTGCGCGGTTCTCACAGCGCCCTTCCGAGATCGCGGGTGGGAGGAAGGGATGAATCGCAGACAAAAAAACGCCGGCCCTGGGGCCGGCGTCTTTCGACTCGCTTACACGGTATGCAGGTACCAGTTGTATTCGAGGTCGGAGATGGAGTGTTCGAACTCCTCCAGCTCGCTTTCCTTGCACGCGACGAAGATGTCGATGTAGTCCGGGCTGATGTACTTGGCCAGGATCTCGCTGTCGTCCAGTTCGCGCAGTGCATCACGCAGGTTGTTCGGCAGGCTCTGCTCCAGCTGCTCGTACGAGTTGCCTTCGATGGGGGCGCCGGGCTCGATCTGGTTGGTCAGGCCGTGGTGCACGCCCGCCAGGATCGACGCCATCATCAGGTACGGGTTGGCATCGGCACCGGCGACGCGGTGTTCGATGCGCACCGCATCCGCGCTGCCGGTGGGCACGCGCAGGGCGACGGTACGGTTGTCCAGGCCCCAGCTCGGTGCGTTCGGCACGTAGAACTGCGCACCGAAGCGACGGTAGGAGTTCACGTTCGGGCAGAGGAAGGCCATGGAGGCGGGCAGGGTCTCGAGCACACCGCCGAGCGCATGGCGCAATGCGGCGTTCTGCTCGGGATCCTCGCTGGCGAAGATGTTCTTGCCATGCTTGTCCAGCAGCGAGATATGGACGTGCAGACCGTTGCCGGCCTGGCCCGGGTAGGGCTTGGCCATGAAGGTGGTGTCCATCTCGTGGTCGTACGCGATGTTCTTCACCAGGCGCTTGAGCAGCACGGCATAGTCGCAGGCCTTGATCGGGTCCGCCACGTGGTGGAGGTTGACCTCGAACTGGGCCGGGGCGCTTTCCTTGACGATGGCGTCGGCCGGGATGCCCTGGACCTTGGCGCCTTCGAGGATGTCCTGCAGGCAGTCGGCGTACTCGTCGAGGTCGTCGATCAGGTAGACCTGGGTGGACTGCGGACGCTTGCCGGAGATGGGGGAGCGCGGCGGCTGCGGACGGCCGTTCACGTTCTCCTGGTCGATCAGGTAGAACTCGAGCTCGAACGCGGCGCAGATGGTCAGGCCGAGATCGTCGAACTTCGCCACGACCTGGCGCAGCACTTCACGCGGGTCGGCGAAGAAGGGCTCGCCTTCCATCTCGTGCATGGTCATCAGCAGTTGCGCGGTGGGGCGCTTCTGCCAGGGCTCGTCGCACAGGGTGCCGGGGATCGGGTAGCAGATACGATCGGCGTCGCCGATGTCCAGGCCGAGGCCGGTGCTCTCAACGGTGGAACCATTGATATCGAGGGCGAATAAGGAAGCGGGGAGGTTGATGCCTTTTTCGTAAACTTTGTGGAGGCTGGCGCGTTCGATTCGCTTGCCTCGGACTACTCCATTCATATCTGCGATCAGGAGGTCGACGAACTGGACCTCAGGATGTTCCTTAAGGAACTCGTTCGCTTCTTGAAGCTGAACGGCACGCGGGGGTACCGACATGATGCAACACCTTTCTTGTTAAAAATATCAATCACACGTTCGCTAGGGTGAGAGTCAATCGGAATCCCCTAACGATGTCAATAGCGCCCCATTTTGCCCTAAAACAGGGCCATATGGCCAATTTTGGGGCGTTTGAGGGGCATCTGCCCCCTCTCGGGGCCATGGCGCACGCGGCGCTCAGCGAGGTGTGTTCGATTTTTTACAGCCCTATTGTGTAAAAAAATGAACAACGCTAAGCTCGGTCGCAACCCATAACAGCAATAAAACGGGTGTCTCATGTCTCGCCTGCCGTTCATCGGCGTAACCGCTTGTACCAAGCAGATCGGTCTGCATCCTTACCATATAGCGGGTGACAAGTATCTTCGTGCGGTAGCCCTTGGCGCCGGCGGTGTTCCTCTGATTATTCCCGCTCTCGGCGAGCTCATCGAGACGACTTCCCTTTTGGCCAGTCTAGACGGCCTGCTGTTCACCGGTTCGCCTTCCAACGTCGAACCCCATCATTATTCCGGCCCGGCCAGCGAGCCCGGCACCCTCCACGATCCGCAGCGCGATGGCACCACGCTTTCGCTGATGCGTGCCGCCGTGGCCGCAGGTGTGCCCGTGCTCGGCATCTGCCGGGGCTTCCAGGAGATGAACGTGGCCTTCGGTGGCACGCTGCACCAGAAGGTGCACGAGGTCGAGGGCTTCATGGACCACCGCGAGCCGGCCGACGAGCCGCTCGAGGTGCAGTACGCACCCCGCCACCCCGTGCATGTGCAGCCGGGTGGCATCCTCGCCGGTATCGGCTTGCCGGCGGAGATTCTCGTAAATTCCATTCATGGCCAGGGCGTTGAACGTCTGGCGCCGGGCCTTCACGTAGAAGCGCTGGCGCCTGACGGGTTGGTCGAATCCTGCTCGGTCGTCGGCGCTGCGAGTTTCGCGCTCGGAGTACAGTGGCACCCCGAGTGGCAGGTTCGTTCGAACCCCGATTATCTCGCCATCTTCCAGGCCTTTGGTGAGGCTTGCAGGAAGAGGGCGGGGCAACGCTGAGCTCAGCTATACCAGTTGCAGCTCTCACACCCTGAGGTCTTTATGACTACCAAGTTGGACCAGCTCACAAGCTGGTTGAAAGAACGCAAAATCACCGAAGTTGAATGCTTGATCAGCGACCTTACCGGCATTGCCCGGGGCAAGATCTCGCCGACCAACAAGTTCCTCGACGAGAAGGGCATGCGCCTCCCCGAGAGCGTGCTGCTGCAGACCGTCACCGGCGACTATGTCGAGGACGACGTTTATTACGAGCTGCTCGACCCTGCCGACATCGACATGGTCTGCCGCCCGGACGAGAACGCCGTGTTCCTCGTGCCCTGGGCGCTGGAACCCACCGCGATGGTGATCCACGACACCTTCGACAAGATGGGCAACCCCATCGAGCTGTCGCCGCGCAACATCCTCAAGAAAGTGCTCAAGCTCTACGCCGACAAGGGCTGGCGCCCGATCGTCGCGCCGGAGATGGAGTTCTACCTGACCAAGCGCAGCGACGACCCGGACTACCCGTTGCAGGCCCCGATCGGCCGCTCCGGTCGCCCCGAGACCGGCCGCCAGTCCTTCTCCATCGACGCGGCGAACGAATTCGACCCGCTGTTCGAGGACATGTACGACTGGTGCGAGGCGCAGGACCTCGACCTGGACACCCTCATCCACGAGGAAGGCCCGGCGCAGATGGAGATCAACTTCCGTCACGGCGAAGC
Source organism: Pseudomonas sp. No.21 (assembly GCF_054558415.1). Taxonomy (NCBI): domain Bacteria; kingdom Pseudomonadati; phylum Pseudomonadota; class Gammaproteobacteria; order Pseudomonadales; family Pseudomonadaceae; genus Pseudomonas; species Pseudomonas sp. No.21. The sequence goes on along the minus strand of NZ_BAAJNO010000005.1, from coordinate 245,828 downwards.
CCTGTCCCTGGCCGACCAGATCACCGTGTTCAAGCGCACCATGCGCGAGGCCGCGCTGAAACATAACGTCGCCGCCACCTTCATGGCCAAGCCGATCACCGACCAGCCGGGCAGTGCCATGCACCTGCACCAGAGCGTGGTGGACATCAAGACCGGCAAGAACATCTTCTCCAACGAAGATGGCTCCATGAGCGAGCTGTTCCTCCACCACATCGGCGGCCTGCAGAAGTTCATCCCCGAGCTGCTGCCGCTGTTCGCGCCGAACGTGAACTCCTTCCGCCGTTTCCTGCCCGATACCTCGGCGCCGGTGAACGTGGAGTGGGGCGAGGAGAACCGCACCGTGGGCCTGCGCGTGCCGGACGCCACCCCGCAGAACCGCCGCGTGGAGAACCGCCTGGCCGGTGCCGACGCCAACCCCTACCTGGCGATCGCCGCCAGCCTGCTGTGCGGCTACATCGGCATGGTCGAGCAGATCAAGCCGAGCGCGCAGGTCAAGGGCCGTGGCTACGAGCGCCGCAACCTGCGCCTGCCGCTGACCCTCGAGGACGCCCTCGAGCGCCTGGAGAACTGCAAGCCCCTGGAGAAGTACCTGAGCACCAAGTTCATCAGTGCCTACGTCGCGGTGAAGCGCGCCGAGCACGAGAACTTCAAGCGCGTCATCAGCTCCTGGGAGCGTGAGTTCCTGCTGCTTTCCGTCTGATCCAAACGGCGTGCCGCGTTCGTGGCGCGGCACGCCAACCCAGATTTGCATAGAGGTGTAGATAATGAAGAGCCCAGTGACCAACCCCCAGACCCTTGAGTGGCAGGCACTCAGTCGCGACCACCACCTGCCGCCGTTCACCGACTACCAGGCGTTGAATGCCAAGGGCGCGCGGATCATCACCAAAGCCGACGGCGTCTACATCTGGGACAGCGAGGGCAACAAGATCCTCGACGCCATGGCCGGCCTGTGGTGCGTCAACGTCGGCTACGGCCGCGAGGAACTGGTGCAGGCGGCCACCCGCCAGATGCGCGAGCTGCCCTTCTACAACCTGTTCTTCCAGACCGCCCACCCGCCCGTCATCGAACTGGCCAAGGCCATTTCCGAACTGGCGCCCGAGGGCATGAACCACGTGTTCTTCACCGGCTCCGGTTCCGAAGCCAACGACACCGTGCTGCGCATGGTCCGCCACTACTGGGCGACCAAGGGCCAGCCGAAGAAGAAAGTGGTGATCGGCCGCTGGAACGGCTACCACGGCTCCACCGTCGCCGGCGTCAGCCTCGGCGGCATGAAGGCGCTGCACGAGCAGGGCGACCTGCCGATCCCGGGCATCGTCCATATCGCCCAGCCCTACTGGTACGGCGAGGGTGGCGACATGGCCCCCGAGGAATTCGGCGTCTGGGCGGCCGAGCAGTTGGAGAAGAAGATCCTCGAAGTCGGCGAGGAGAACGTCGCCGCCTTCATCGCCGAGCCCATCCAGGGTGCGGGCGGCGTGATCGTCCCGCCGGAAACCTACTGGCCGAAGATCCGCGAGATCCTCGCCCGCTACGACATCCTGTTCATCGCCGACGAAGTCATCTGCGGCTTCGGCCGTACCGGCGAGTGGTTCGGCAGCCAGTACTACGGCAACGCCCCTGACCTGATGCCCATCGCCAAGGGCCTGACCTCCGGCTACATCCCCATGGGCGGCGTCATCGTCCGTGACGAGGTGGTCGAGGTGCTCAACCAGGGCGGCGAGTTCTACCACGGCTTCACCTACTCCGGTCACCCGGTGGCCGCCGCGGTGGCCCTGGAAAACATCCGCATCCTGCGCGAAGAGAAGATCGTCGAGAACGTGAAGGCGGAAACGGCACCGTATTTGCAGAAGCGTTGGCAGGAGCTGGCTGACCATCCCCTGGTCGGCGAAGCGCGCGGGGTCGGCATGGTCGGCGCCCTGGAACTGGTCAAGAACAAGAAGACCCGTGAGCGTTTCACCGATCTGGGCGTGGGCATGCAGTGCCGCGAGCACTGCTTCCGCAATGGCCTGATCATGCGTGCGGTAGGCGACACTATGATTGTTTCGCCGCCGCTGGTGATCAGCAAGGATGAGATCGACGAACTGGTGACCAAGGCCCGCAAGTGCCTTGACCTCACCGCGAGTGCGGTTCTGGGTTGAGCAATTGGGCGAGTTTGCAAACAATCGCATCCCGCGAGCTGTTGTAAGCGCGCCCCTGACCTTGCCAGACTGCGCCAGTGCGTTGGCCAGGCTCACCGGGCGGTGGCGACGCCGCTCGGACACTTAAACAACAAATGGAGCTACCCGCATGTTCAAAACCTTCGGCAAGACCCTGCTCGCCATGACGCTCGCCGGCGCTGTGGCCGGCGTGGCGCAGGCAGAAGACAAGGTGCTGCACGTCTACAACTGGTCTGACTACATCGCCCCGGACACGGTCGAGAAGTTCACCAAGGAAACCGGCATCAAGGTCGTCTACGACGTCTTCGACTCCAACGAGACCCTTGAAGCCAAGCTCCTGGCCGGCAAGTCCGGTTACGACATCGTGGTGCCGTCCAACAACTTCCTGGCCAAGCAGATCAAGGCCAAGGTCTACCAGCCTCTGGACAAGTCCAAGCTGCCGAACTGGAAGAACCTGGACCCGAACCTGCTGAAGACCGTCGAAGTCTCCGACCCGGGCAACCAGTACGCCTTCCCCTACATGTGGGGCTCCATCGGCATCGGCTACAACGTCGACAAGGTCAAGGCCGTGCTCGGCGACAAGGCCCCGGTGGATTCCTGGGACCTGCTGTTCAAGCCCGAGAACATCGAGAAGCTGAAGTCCTGCGGTGTCTCCTTCCTCGACTCGCCGACCGAAATCCTGCCGATCGCCCTGCACTACCTGGGCTACAGCCCGGTCAGCCAGGACCCCAAGCAGCTCAAGGAAGCCGAGGCGCTGTTCCTCAAGATCCGTCCGCACGTGACCTACTTCCACTCCTCCAAGTACATCTCCGACCTGGCCAACGGCAACCTCTGCGTGGCCGTGGGCTACTCGGGTGACGTGTACCAGGCCAAGTCCCGCGCCGAAGAGGCCAAGGCTGGCGTGAAGGTCGCCTACAACATTCCGAAGGAAGGTGCCGGCACCTTCTTCGACATGGTCGCGATCCCCGCCGACGCCGCCAACCCCGACGCCGCCTACGCCTTCATGAACTTCCTGATGAAGCCGGAAGTGATGGCCGAGATCACCAACTTCGTGCAGTTCCCGAACGGTAACGCCGCCGCCACCCCGCTGGTGGACGAGGCGATCCGCACCGACCCGGGCATCTACCCGAGCAAGGAGACCATGGCCAAGCTCTACGCCTTCCCGGACCTGCCGGCCAAGGTGCAGCGCGCTATGACCCGTACCTGGACCACCATCAAGTCGGGCAAGTAAGCCGTCCCTCACCCTCCGGCGCTGCGCCGGAGGGTGAACCACCCCGAGAGGACCTCCTCATGCGCAATCGCCCCTGGCTGTTAGGGTTGCTGGCCAGCTTCCTCGCCGTGTCCATGACACAGGCCGAGGAGCGTGTCGTGCATGTGTACAACTGGTCCGACTACATCGCCCCGGACACCCTGGAGAACTTCCAGAAGGAAACCGGGATCAAGGTGGTCTACGACGTCTTCGACTCCAACGAAACCCTCGATGGCAAGCTCGCCACCGGGCAATCCGGCTACGACGTGGTGGTCCCTACCAACCACTTCCTGGCCAAGCAGATCAAGGCCGGCACCTACCAGAAGCTGGACAAGTCCAAGCTGCCGAACCTCTCCCACCTGGACCCTGCCGTGCTGAAGAACCTCGCCGGCGGCGATCCGGGCAACGAATACTCCGTGCCCTACATGTGGGGCACCAACGGCATCGGCCTCAACGCCACCAAGGTGCGCGCCATCCTCGGCGCCGATGCCAAGCTCGACTCCTGGTCCCTGCTCTTCGACCCCGCCGTGGTCAGGCAGCTCACCCAGTGCGGCGTGGCCCTGATCGATTCCGGCGACGAAGTCATGCCGCAGATGATCAACTACCTCGGCGGCTCGCCCCACACCCACGAGCGTGCCGACTACGACAAGGCCACCGCCCAGTTGCTCAAGGTGCGCCCGTACATCACCTACTTCCATTCCTCCAAGTCCATCGGCGACCTCGCCAACGGCGACATCTGCATCGCCTTCGGCTACTCCGGCGACATGCTCCAGGCCGCCAGCCGCGCCAGGGAAGCCGGGCGCACGGACGACATCATCTACGTCATCCCCAGGGAAGGCACCGCCATGTGGGCGGACATGCTGGCCATCCCCCGCGACGCCAGGCACGTTGAAGAGGCACATGCCTTCATCAACTACCTGATGCGTCCGGATGTGATCGCCAAGATCAGCGACTACGTTTCCTATGCCAACGCCAACAAGGATGCGACCGCGCTGGTCGATGCCAGCGTGCGCGAGAACCCCGGTGTCTATCCCTCGCCGGAAGTGATGGCCAAGCTCTACGTGGCCCGGGAGCGCCCGCGCGATGTCCAGCGCTGGCTGACCCGTGACTGGACCCGGATAAAAAGCGGTCGTTGAGACGACAACCCGATAAGAAACTCCGCAGCGCGCCCCGGTGCGCCAGCGGCCCGGCCTATCAAGAGGATTAAAGTGTGCGAGTTTCCTTCTGCAAAACCCTGATCACCGCCGCCGTGCTGACCCTGGCTTCACAGGCCCAGGCCGAGCAGACGGTGCACATCTACAACTGGTCCGACTACATCGGCGAGACCACCCTGGCCGACTTCCAGAAGGAAACCGGCATCAAGCCCGTCTACGACGTCTTCGACTCCAACGAAACCCTCGAAGGCAAGCTCCTGGCCGGCCGCACCGGCTATGACGTGGTCGTCCCCTCCAACCACTTCCTCGGCAAGCAGATCAAGGCCGGCGCCTTCCAGAAGCTGGACCGCAGCCAGCTGAAGAACTGGGGCAACCTCGACCCCGTCCTGCTCCAGCGCCTGGAAGCCAACGACCCCGGCAACCAGTACGCCGTCCCCTACCTCTGGGGCACCAACGGCATCGGCTACAACGCCGAGAAGGTCAAGGCCGTGCTCGGCGTCGACAAGATCGACTCCTGGTCAGTGATCTTCGAACCCGAGAACATCAAGAAGCTCAGCCAGTGCGGCGTGGCCTTCCTCGACTCGGCCGACGAAATGATTCCGGCCATGCTCAATTACCTGGGCCTGGACCCCAACAGCAAGAACCCGGACGACTACAAGAAAGCCGAGGCCAAGCTGATGGAGGTACGCCCCTACATCACCTATTTCCACTCCTCCAAGTACATCGGCGACCTGGCCAACGGCGACATCTGCGTCGCGGCGGGCTTCTCCGGCGATATCTTCCAGGCCGCCGCGCGCGCCGAGGAAGCCGGCAAGGGCGTGGAAATCGCCTACGCGATCCCCAAGGAGGGCGGCAACCTGTGGTTCGACATGGTCGCCGTGCCGGCCGATGCCGCCAACGCCAAGGAAGCCCACGCCTTCATCGACTACCTGCTGCGCCCCGAAGTCATCGCCAAGGTCAGCGACTACGTGGGCTATGCCAACCCGAACACCAAGTCGGGCGAATTCATGAATCAGGACGTGCGGAACGACGAGTCCGTGTACCCGCCACAAGCGGTGCTGGACAAGCTGTATGTCTCGGAGGAACTGCCTCCGAAGGTGCAACGGCTGATGACCCGGAGCTGGACCAAGGTCAAGTCGGGCAAGTGATCGGGGGCGAGCCGCGCGGGCAGGGCTCGCGCAGCTTGCGCCAGAGCGGGCGACGAGCGGACCAGGACGCGTGTCTCGCGCCTAACGAGCGATACTCAACGCAACCGGCCATAATGGCCGGCTAGCAAGAATTGGGAGTGTGGTAATGGCAATAGCCTCCGGTGCCTACAAGAAAGCCCTCGAGGGCAACCAGCAACCCAAAGAGGTGCTGGTCAAGATCGACCGGGTGACCAAGCAGTTCGACGAGACCCTTGCGGTGGACGACGTCTCGCTGACCATCAACAAGGGCGAGATCTTCGCCCTGCTGGGTGGCTCGGGCTCGGGCAAGTCGACCCTGCTGCGCATGCTGGCGGGTTTCGAGCGTCCGACCGAGGGTCGCATCTTCCTCGACGGCGTCGACATCACCGACATGCCGCCCTACGAGCGGCCGATCAACATGATGTTCCAGTCCTATGCGCTCTTCCCGCATATGACTGTTGCGCAGAACATCGCCTTCGGACTCAAACAAGACCGTCTGCCCGCCGCCGAGATCGACGAGCGCGTCACCGAGATGCTCAAGCTCGTGCAGATGACCCAGTACGCCAAGCGCAAGCCGCACCAGCTCTCCGGTGGCCAGCGCCAGCGCGTGGCCCTGGCCCGCTCGCTGGCCAAGCGCCCCAAGCTGCTGCTGCTCGACGAGCCCATGGGCGCCCTGGACAAGAAGCTGCGTTCGCAGATGCAGCTGGAGCTGGTTGAGATCATCGAGCGCGTCGGCGTGACCTGCGTCATGGTGACCCACGACCAGGAAGAGGCCATGACCATGGCCCAGCGCATCGCCATCATGCACCTGGGCTGCATCGAGCAGATCGGCAGCCCGGTGGACATCTACGAGACCCCCATCAGCCGCCTGGTGTGCGAGTTCATCGGCAACGTCAACCTGTTCGACGGCGAAGTGGTGGAGGACCTCGAGGCCCACGCCCTGATCGCCTGCCCCGAACTGGAGCGGCCGATCTACGTCGGCCACGGCGTGACCACCTCGGTGCAGGACAAGCGCATCACCTACGCCCTGCGCCCCGAGAAGCTGCTGGTCACCACCGAGCAGCCCACCTGCGAGTACAACTGGTCGCGCGGCAAGATCCACGACATCGCCTACCTCGGTGGGCACTCGGTGTTCTACGTCAAGCTGCCCGGCGGCTCCATCGTCCAGTCCTTCGTCGCCAACGCCGAGCGTCGCGGCGCGCGTCCGACCTGGGACGATGAAGTCTTCGTGTGGTGGGAGGACGACAGCGGGGTGGTGCTGCGCTCATGAAAATATCCAGCATAAAGAAGCGCCTGCCCACGGGCCGGCACGCGGTGATCGGGATTCCATTCGTCTGGCTGTTCCTGTTCTTCCTGCTGCCCTTCGCCATCGTGCTGAAGATCAGCTTCGCGGAAGCGGACGTGGCGATCCCGCCCTACACCGAGATCTACACCTGGGTCGACAACCAGCTGCAGATCGCCCTCAACCTCGGCAACTACTTCATGCTGAGCGAGGACGAACTCTACCTGGCCGCCTACCTGGGCTCCCTGAAGATGGCCTTCTTCAGCACCCTGCTGTGCCTCCTGATCGGCTATCCGATGGCCTACGCCATCGCCCGTGCCGGCAAGGAAGCCCAGACCGTGCTGCTGCTGCTGATCATGATGCCGACCTGGACCGCCATCCTGATCCGCGTCTACGCCTGGATGGGCATCCTCAGCAACAACGGCCTGCTCAACGGCTTCCTCATGGGCATCGGCCTGATCAGCGAGCCGCTGCAGATCCTCAACACCAACACCGCGGTCTACATCGGCGTGGTCTATTCCTACCTGCCGTTCATGATCCTGCCGCTGTACGCCAACCTGGTGAAGCACGACCAGAGCCTGCTGGAAGCCGCCTCGGACCTCGGTTCGAGCAACTTCAACAGCTTCTGGAAGATCACCGTGCCGCTGTCCAAGAACGGCATCATCGCCGGCAGCATGCTGGTGTTCATCCCGGTGGTGGGCGAGTTCGTGATCCCCGAACTGCTCGGCGGCCCGGAGACTCTGATGATCGGCAAGGTGCTGTGGCAGGAGTTCTTCAACAACCGCGACTGGCCGGTGGCGTCCGCGCTGGCAGTGGTGATGCTGGCGATCCTCATCGTCCCGATCATCCTGTTCAACCGTAACCAAGCCAAGGAACTGGAGGGCAAGGTATGAAGCGCTTCAGTTTCTCCAACGTGATGCTCTGGGTCGGCCTGCTGTTCATCTACCTGCCGATGCTGATCCTGGTGATCTACTCGTTCAACGCCTCCAAGCTGGTGACGGTCTGGGGCGGCTGGTCGGTGAAGTGGTACGTCGGCCTGCTGGACAACTCCCAGCTGATGAACTCGGTGATGCGCTCCCTGGAGATCGCCTGCTACACCGCCATCGCGGCGGTGGCGCTGGGCACCCTGGCGGCCTTCGTCCTGACCCGCATCCCGCGCTTCCGTGGCCGCACCCTGTTCGGCGGCCTGGTCACCGCGCCGCTGGTCATGCCCGAGGTCATCACCGGTCTGTCGCTGCTGCTGCTGTTCGTGGCCATGGCGCAACTGATCGGCTGGCCCCAGGAACGTGGCATCGTCACCATCTGGATCGCCCACACCACCTTCTGCTCGGCCTACGTGGCCATCGTGGTGTCGGCGCGCCTGCGTGAGCTGGACCTGTCCATCGAGGAGGCCGCCATGGACCTCGGGGCGCGTCCGTGGAAGGTGTTCATCCTGATCACCATCCCGATGATCGCGCCGTCGCTGGCGGCGGGCGGCATGATGTCCTTCGCCCTGTCCCTGGACGACCTGGTGCTGGCGAGCTTCGTTTCCGGCCCCGGCTCCACCACCCTGCCGATGGAGGTCTTCTCCGCCGTGCGCCTGGGCGTGAAACCGGAGATCAACGCCGTGGCCAGCCTGATCCTGCTGACCGTGTCGCTGTTCACCTTCTTCGCCTGGTACTTCAGCCGCCAGGCCGAAGAGCGTCGCAAGCGCGCCATCCAGGAAGCCATGGAATCCATGGCCGCCGAAGCCGCGTCCAGCAACAAGCGCCGCGCCGCCAGCCAACCGGCCTGAGCCTCGCGGTAACGGAAAAGGCCACCCTCGGGTGGCCTTTTCATTGCCGTTCGCCGCGCCCGCCGTAGCCCGGGCTTCAGCCCGGGAAACCACCGGCACGGGCTAGACCGCCGCCAGCGCGACATCCTCCCGCGCATTCGCCTCGGCCGCTCCACCCTGCAGGATCATCTGCGCGGCCTTCTCGCCGATCATGATGCACGGCGCATTGGTGTTGCCGCTGACCAGGGTCGGCATGATCGAGGCATCGGCCACGCGCAGGCCCTTCACCCCGCGCACCCGCAGCTGCGGGTCCACCACGCTCATGGCGTCCACGCCCATCTTGCAGGTGCCCACCGGGTGGAACACCGTGGCGGCGTGCTCGCGGATGTACGCCAGCAACTGCTCGTCGCTCTGCACCTCGGCGCCGGGCAGCATCTCCTGGCCACGCAGGCCGTCGAAGGCGGAGCCGGCGAGGATGCGCCGCGCCAGGCGGATGCCCTCGATCAGCACCCGGGCGTCCTCTGGGTCGGCGAGGAAGTTGTAGTCGATCTCGATCGCCCCCCGCGCCTTCACCCGCAGCTCGCCGATGCTGCCGGGGCGCAGCACGCAGGTGTGCACCGCGTAGCCATGGCCCCACTCGAACAGGCGCCCGCGATGGCTGCGGTAGCCCGGCACGAAGTGGAACTGCACATCCGGCAGCGCGCCGGCCAGAGGCGTGCGGGCGAAACCGCCGGCCTCCACGTAGTTGGTGGTCAGCCAGCCCTTCCGCTGCGCCAGGTACTTGAAGGGCGACAGCAGCACGCTGGGCAGCGAGCCCCAGGAGAAGCCCAGGGTCAGCGGGCTCGGCGAGCGCACGGTGACCAGGCCGTCGAGGTGGTCCTGCAGGTTCTTGCCGACGCCGGGCAGGTCGTGACGCACCTCGATGCCGGCGGCCTCCAGCTCCGCCCTGGGGCCGATGCCGGACGCCAGGAGCACCTGCGGCGAGCCGATGGCGCCGGCGGCGAGTATCACCTCGCGCTTGCACTCCAGGCGTTGCTCCACGCCGTCACGTTCGATCAGCACGCCCTTGGCGGCGCCGTCTTCGAGCAGCAGCGACAGCACCTTGCAGCCGGTCAGCACCTGCAGGTTCGGCCGCTCGCGCACCGGCGCGACGAAGGCGCGGTAGCTGGACAGCCGCCGCGCGTCCTTCTGCGTCAGGTTGTAGAGGCCGACGCCTTCCAGCTGGCCGCCGTTGAAGTCGTCGTTGCGTTTCAGGCCGATGGCCTCGGCGGCCTTGATGAACAGGTGCGACAGCGGGTTGGGGTCGCGGGCGCGGTCCACCGCGAGCTCGCCCCGGGTGCCGTGGTAGGCCAGGTCCTGGCCCAGGCGGTTGCCCTCGGACTTCCTGAACAGCGGCAGCACCTCGCGCCAGCTCCAGCCGTCGCAGCCGAGTTCGGCCCAGCGGTCGTAGTCGGAGGCGTCGCCACGGATGTAGATCATCGAGTTCATCGAGCTGGAGCCGCCCAGTGCCTTGCCCCGTGGGCAGTGCAGCTGGCGGCCGTTGAGGCGTGGCTGGGGCGCGGAGAAGAAGTTCCAGCTGAAACGCCGGCTCTTGTACAGGGTGATGGTGCCGGCCGGCGTCTGCACGCGCGGGCTGGCGTCGCTGCCGCCGGCCTCGATCAGGCAGACGCGCACGCCGGGGTCGGCGCTGAGGCGGTTGGCCAGGACGCAGCCGGCCGACCCGGCGCCGACCACCAGGTAGTCGTAACGCTGGGGGGATGGAGTCGAAGCGGGCATGGGGCCCTCCTTGCGATGGTGCCGGGGCGGGCGCGCCGCCCCCGGGCGGTCAGTGCATCTCTTCGAGGTCGTCGTGGAGCAGGCCGAGGATCTCGCGCTTCATCTCGATGAAGGCGCGGTCCATCACCATGTCCAGCTCGCGCGGGCGGGGGATGGGCACGTCGAGCTCGCGCTTGATGTGGCCGGGGCGGGCGCCCATGACGTAGATGCGGTCGCCCAGCAGGATGGCCTCGTCGATGTCGTGGGTGACGAACACCACGGTCTTCTTGCTGTGCTCCCACACCCGCAGCAACAGCTTCTGCATCTGCATGCGGGTCTGGCTGTCGAGGGCGCCGAAGGGCTCGTCCATCAGCAGGATCTGCGGATCGTTGGCCAGCGCGCGGGCGATGGCCACGCGCTGCATCATGCCGCCGGAGAGCTGCTTGGGGTAATGCCCGGCGAAGGGTGCCAGGCCCACTTCGGCCAGGTAGAAGTCGACGATCTCCTGGCGTTCGCCCTTGGGCATGCCCTTGCGCTTGAGGCCGAACTCGATGTTCTCGCGCACGTTGAGCCAGGGGAACAGGGTGTAGCCCTGGAACACCATGCCGCGATCGGCGCCGGGCCCGTCGACCCGCTTGCCGCCGACGTAGATCTCGCCCGACGTGGGTTCGGCCAGGCCGGCGGTGAGGTACAGCAGACTCGACTTGCCGCAGCCGGAGGGGCCCACGAGCACGGCGAACTGCTGGTCCGGCACGCTCAGGGAGACGTTCTCCAGCGCGGCGAAGGTCGTGCCGCCCGGGCTCTGGTAGCGCAGGCAGACGTTCTCCACCCGCAGGCGTTCGTTGGGGGTTGCGGCCGCAGCGGGGGCGGCCATGGCTTGATCGTGCATGGCTGCTACTGCGCCCATGAGGCCACCTTCAGTCGGAGGAGTCGGAACAGTTGATCGGTCACCAGCCCGAGCAGGCCGATGATGGCGATGGCGAGGAAGATCACGTCCACCTGGAAGCCGCGCATGGCCTTCAGGCTGATGTAGCCCAGGCCGCTGCTGGCGGCCACCAGCTCGGCCACCACCAGGTAGGTCCAGGCCCAGCCCATGGTCACCCGCAGGGTGTCCAGCACCCCGGGCAGGGAAGCCGGGCCGAGCACGTGGAGCACCACGTCGCGGCGGCTCGAACCCAGGGTGTAGGAGGCGTTGATCAGGTCCCGCGAGACACCCTTGGAGACGTCCGCGATCATCACCAGCTGCTGGAAGAACACGCCGAAGATGATCACCGTCACCCGCTGTTCCAGGCCGATGCCGATCCACAGGATGAACAGCGGCACGAAGGAGGTCACCGGCAGGTAGCGGACGAAGTTCACCAGCGGTTCGAGGAAGGCCTGGACGATGCGGAAGCTGCCCATCAGCAGCCCCAGCGGCACCGCCACCAGGGACGACACCGCGAAGCCGATGAGCACCACCTCGACACTCGCCAGCACGTGCTTGCCGAGGGTGCCGTCGCCGGCCAGCCGCGCGGCCGCCTCCAGCACCGCGCCCGGGGTGGGCAGGAACATCGCCGGCACCACGCCGCCGTAGGAAAGCCCGGCCCAGAGGCCGAGCACCAGCAGCCAGCCAAGGCTGCCCGCTGCGAGTATCAGCTTCGCCGGCAGCTCGACCTTGGGGGTCAGGCAGCGGGTCAGCCAGGAGTGTCGAGAAGCCATGGTCTTCCCCTTACTGGCTGATGAAGCGGGTGTCGACGAGGTCGTCGTAGCTGACCTCGTAGCGCTTGCCCTGCAGGGTGCTCCAGGTCTCGTTGGCCAGGCGGATCACGCCCTTGATGTCGCCGGGCTTGCCGGGTACGCCGAGCAGCTTCTCGCTCATGGCCTGGTCGTAGAAGCGCACGCCCTTGGCCGCGTTGGCCAGCTCCACCGGGTCGGCCAGGTAGCCGCCGACGCCCTTGGCCATGATCTCGTGGGCCTTCTCGGGGTTGTCCCGGGTGAACTGCACCGCCTTGTACAGGCCCTTGACCAGCGCCTTCACGTCCTCGGGCTGCTTGTCGATCACATCGCAGGACAGCGCCACCACGTCGACGATCACACCGGGGGTCTTGCTGCTGTCGATGAGCACCTTGCCTTCACCCTTCTGGCGCACCAGCGACAGGTGCGGCTCCCAGGTCACGGCGGCGGGCACGCGCCCGGCGATGAAGGCGGTGGCAGCGTCGTCGGCCGTCATGTTCTGGATGTCCAGGTCGGCCATGGTCATGCCGTTGTGCTTGAGCAGGTAGGACAGCCAGAACTGCGAGACCGAGCCCTCGTTCACCGCCACCGACTGGCCCTTGAGGTCCTTCAGGCTGGAGACCTCCTTGCCCACCAGCACGCCGTCGCCGCCGTAGCTCTCGTCCAGCGCGGCGACCGCCTTGAAGCAGAAGTCACTGGAGCGGTACTTGAGGATCTCGTCGATGGTCGAGGCCGAGCCGGAGAGCTTCCCGGAAGCCTGGGCGGCCATGTACATCGAGGCTTCCTCGATGGTGGTCAGCTCGACATCCAGGCTCTGCTCCTTGAAGTAGCCCAGGTCGCGGGCCAGGTACAGCGTGCCGTAGCCGACCCAGGTGGTGTGGCCGATGGACAGGGTGCCCGCCTGCGCGCCGGCGGCGGAGAACGCCAGCGCGGTGCAGGTCAGGGGAAGGGTGAAGCGACGAAGCAAGGACTGGATCATTGGAACACTCCCGCATTAGTTGTTGGAATTGCTGGGCAGTACCGGCCAGGGGCCAAATTCGTTCCGCGCCCCGGCCTGCGTGGGCCTGGGGTCCTGTTCTGCTGCGGCCCCTTCCATGGGTCGTTGGGTGCGTCTGATGCGGCGCATCGCCGTGGAGCGGGACCGGGTCATCGCGGCGCCGGCCCCTCTTGGCCGCCACCTGCGCGCTGTTCTCCGCTTCGTAGGGTGGGCTTCAGCCCACCGTTTCCTCCTGCACCGGGGCCTGGAGACGGCCCCGGTTTATCTAGCCGTTGGGAAGGACGGGGCACGGCTGTGGCCCCGTCGCGGGTCAATGCATCGCTGGTGGGCTGAAGCCCACCCTACGGTGCTGAAGCGGAGCGCCGCCCGGCCCACCCTACGGTGCCGTCATTCCCGCGAACGCGGGAACCCACTAGGCAGCGGGCAAAGCCCCCGCTTCGATCTCCTGGGCCGTGCGTTCCACCGCGCGGCGGGTCTTGTCCACCAGCTCATCCAGCTCGGCACGGGTGGCCACCAGGGCGGGCGCCATGATCATCCGGCCCAGGGTGGAGCGGATGATCACGCCCTCCTCGAAACCGAGGGTGCGGCAGCGCCAGGCGATGTCGTTCTCGTTGTCGAAGCGCTTGCGCGTGGCCTTGTCCTCGACGAACTGCAGCGCCGCCACCAGGCCGGTGCCCTGCACCTCGCCGATCAGCGGGTGATCGGCGAAGACCTCGCGCAGGCACTGCTGCAGGTAGGGGCCGGTGTCGTTCTTCACCTGGGCGACCACGCCCTCGTCGCGCAGCGCCTTGAGGTTGGCGATGGCCACGGCGGCGGCCACCGGGTGCCCGGAGTAGGTCAGGCCGTGGGCGAACACGCCGCCCTGTTCCACCAGCACCTCGGCGATGCGCTTGCCCAGCACCAGGCCGCCCATGGGCACGTAGCCGGAGGTCAGGCCCTTGGCGATGGACAGGGTGTCGGGCTGGAAGCCGAAGTGCTGGTGGGCGAACCATTCGCCGGTGCGGCCGAAGCCACCGATCACCTCGTCCGCGCACAGCAGCACGTCGTACTGGCGGCAGATGCGCTGGATCTCCGGCCAGTAGCTCTCCGGCGGGAAGATCATCCCGCCCGCGCCCTGGAAGGGCTCGGCGATGAAGCCGGCGACGTTCTCGGCACCCAGTTCGAGGATCTTCTCCTCCAGCTGGCGGGCGCAGCGCAGGCCGAACTCGGCCGGCGTCAGGTCGCCGCCCTGGGCGAACCAGTAGGGCTCGTCGATGTGGGCGACATCGGGGATCAGCCCGCCCATCTCGTGCATGAACTTCATCCCGCCCAGGGCGGTGGCCGCCAGTGTGGAGCCGTGGTAGCCGTTCCAGCGGCCGATCATCACCTTCTTCTGCGGCTGGCCGAGGATCTGCCAGTAGCGGCGCACGGTGCGGATCAGCACCTCGTTGGCCTCGGAGCCGGAGTTGGTGTAGATGGCGTGGCTGTAGTGGCCGGGCAGCAGACTGAAGAGCAGCTCGGAGAGCTCCACCACCGCCGGGTGGGTGGTGTGGAAGAACATGTTGTAGTACGGCAGCTGCTCCAGCTGGCGGGCGGCGGCGGCGGCCAGGTCCTTGCGGCCGTAGCCCAGGTTGGTGCACCACAGGCCGGACATGCCGTCGAGGTAGCGCTTGCCGTCGTTGTCCCACAGGTACAGGCCCTCGCCCCGGGTGATCACGCGCGGGCCCTCGGCATTCAGCGCCTTCTGGTCGAGGAAGGCATGGATGTGGTGCGCGGCATCGGACGCCTGGTAGTCCTCGGTACTGCGCTGCGGGGTGATGGGAGCGTTCATGGTCTTCTCCTGCTCGTCAAAGCGGTTCGGGGGAAAGGGCGGCGCGGGTGATCGGCGCCGGCTCGGAAGGGGTCAGCGGCTCGGGCACGAACAGCGGCTTGCGCATCACCAGCCTGATCCAGGCCACGGCGATCACCGAGATCAGGCCGAGCACCACGCCGGCGGTGCCGAAGATCTTCGCGGTCATCTCCGGGGCCGGCGAGACGTGGTAGATGGCAAAGAGCATGCCGGCGATGCCGAGCACCTGGGGCCAGGGGTAGAAGGGCGAACGGAACGGCCGGGCCAGGTGCGGGTAGCGGCGGCGCAGGGCGATCACGTCGATGTGCACGATGATGTAGGCCAGCAGCCAGGCCAGCGCGGCGGCCAGCAGCAACAGGCTGATGGAGTCCGGGTCCTGGCCCAGCAGCAGGATCGGCAGGCCGGTGATGGCGGCGATGAACAGCACCGCCACCCAGGGCGTGCGGGTGCGCTGGCTGAGGCGCTTGAACTGCGGGAAGGCCTGGCCGTTCTGGGCCATGCCGTAGAGCATGCGCGGCAGGGCGGCGAGGGAGGAGTTGACCGTGCTGCAGGTGGCGGTCACCGCGGCGGCCACCAGGAACAGCTTGCCGGCCTCGCCGAACACCGTGGTGGCGAAGAGGAAGTGTGGCAGCGGGTCGGCGGCCAGTTGTTCGCGGGGGATGCACAGCAGCGCGCCGAGGCAGTAGAGGACGATGATGCCGAAGATCAGGGTCAGGCCGATGATCATCGAACGCGGGATGTTGCGTTCCGGGCGGCGCGTCTCCTCCACCAGGGGGCAGACGAACTCGGCGCCGACGAAGCCCCAGATGGCCATGGCCGCCAGGGTCAGCGCGCCGGCTTGCAGCGGGTTCCAGCCCTGGTCCAGGGGCGTGGCCAGGGTGGCCATGTCGCTGCTCACGGCGCCCAGGCCGAGGGCCAGCAGGGTCACCACCATCACCAGGGCGAGGGCGCTCTGCAGGCGGGCGAAGACGTCGATGCCCAGCAGGTTGAAGGCGGTGAACAGGGCCAGCACGCCATAGGCCACCAGCATGGGCGGCAGCGCGCCGGGGTAGACCTTGCCGATGATCAGGTCCAGGAGCAGCAGCTCGGCGGAGAGCGCGAACATGGCCACCACCATGTAGCCGGAGAAGGTGGCGAGGATGGCCGGGAAGTGGCCGATGGCGACTTCGGTGTAGCTGCTCAGGCTGCCGGCGCGGGGGATCATCAGCGCCAGCTCGGAAAACGACAGGGCATAGGTCAGCGCCAGCAGGTAGGCGATGCCCAGGGGAATGATGAAGCCCAGCCCGGCCAGGCCGGCGCCCTGCAGCATCAGCACCATCACACCCTGTGACACCACCAGGCCGACGGCGACCGCCACCAGCGGGCCCAGCCCGAGAACGCGGCGCAGGCCGCCCGATGGCCCCGTGGCAGGGATGGAAACACTCGCACTCATGACGCTCTCCCGATCTTCTTGTTATCCGCCTGCGGCTCAGGGGCCGCCGGCTGGTGTGACGGGTGCACCCGTCGTTCGGCCCCGCCCGCGCAGGGTTTGCCCGGCGCGGACGGCGCCATGGCTCAGCGCGCCGCCCAGGCGTTGAAGCGTTCCTCCAGCTCCTCGCCGTGGTTGACCCAGAATTCCGCGTCCACCAGTTGCGCCTCGGCCAGGTTCGCCGGCGCGGTGGGCAGTTGCGCCTGGGTGGCCGCCGGCAGCTGCGCCAGGGCGTCCGGGCGCACCGGCCCGTAGGGAATCTGGCTGGAGAACTGCTTCTGGGTCTCGGCCTGGCTGGCGAAGGCGATGAAACGCTCGGCCAGGGCCTTGTTCGGGCTGCCGCGGACGATGGCCCAGTGGTCCGGGTCGTAGAGGTTGCCGTTCCACACGATGGCGAGCTTGGAGCCCTCCTTCTGCGCGGCGGCGATGCGGCCGTTGTAGGCGGCGGACATCACCACGTCGCCGGCCGCCAGCCATTGCGGCGGCTGGGCGCCGGCCTCCCACCACTGGATGTGCGGCTTGATCTGGTCGAGCTTGGCGAAGGCGCGGGTCACGCCTTCCGGGGTCGCCAGCACGCTGTACAGGTCCTCGCGCTTCACCCCGTCGGCCAGCAGCGCCGCTTCCAGGGTGTACTTGGCGCCCTTGCGCAGGCCGCGCTTGCCGGGGAAGCGCTTAAGGTCCCAGAAGTCGGCCCAGGAGGTGGGCGCCGACGCCAGCTTGCCGGCGTCGTAGGCCAGCACCATGGACCACACGTAGCTGGCCACGCCGCACTCGCTGAGGGTGCCGGGCATGAAGCTCGCGGCATCGCCGAGCAGGGCCGGGTCGATGGGCTCGAACAGGCCTTCCTCGCAACCGCGCAGCAGTTCGGGGCTCTCCACTTCCACCACGTCCCAGCTGACCTGGCCGATGTCGACCATGGCCTTCACCTTCGACAGCTCGCCGTTGTATTCGCCGGCCACCACCTGGGCCGCGCCGCTCCGCTCGAAGGGGCGGAAATAGGCCGCGTCCTGGGCGGCCTTGGTGGCGCCACCGAAGGAGATCACGGTGAGCTTCGCGGGCTGGGCCTGGGCGATGCCGAGGGTGGTGAGCAGGGCGAGCCCGAAGGCCGTGGACAGGGTGGGACGCAAGGATCTGGACATGAGAACTCCCTCACTACTTTTTCAGTCGTGTTCAGTTGTCGAGGCAGTTGTGGCCCTGGGGCCGGGGCTCCGCGCGTGCACGGGCGCGGATGCTTTTCTTGTCATGGCGGCCGCACGGCGAGGCGCGGCCGGGTCGTCGTCGCGACCTCAGCGCAGCTGGAACCAGGTGGTCTTCAGCTGGCTGTACTTGTCGAAGGAATGCAGCGAGAGGTCGCGCCCGAAGCCCGATTGCCGGCCACCGCCGAAGGGCACGGTGACGTCCAGCGCGTCCACGGTGTTCACCGACACGGTGCCCGCCTTGAGCGCGCTGGCGACGCGGTGGGCGCGGTGCAGGTCGTCGCTCCACAGCGAGGCGGCCAGGCCGTAGACGCTGTCGTTGGCGAGGCGGATGGCTTCCTCCTCGGTGTCGAAGGCGCTGATGGCCAGCACCGGGCCGAAGACCTCCTCGCGGGCCAGGGTCATGTCGCCGCGCACATCGGCGAAGACGGTGGGCTCGACGAAGTTACTCGAGCCGTTGAAGGTCAGGCGCCGGCCACCGGCCAGCAGGCGTGCGCCCTCGCCCTGGGCGCCTTCGATGAAGCCCATGACGCGGCCGGTCTGCGCGGCGTCGACGATGGCGCCGGCGCGGCTGGCGGGGTCCAGCGGGTCGCCGGGCATCCAGTCGCGGGCCTTGGCCAGCAGGCGCTCGATGAATTCGTCCTGGATGGAGCGCTGCACGTAGAGGCGCGAGTTGGCCGAGCACACCTCGCCCTGGTTGAAGAAGATGCCGAAGGCGGCCTTCTCGGCGGCCAGATCGAGGTCGCGGCAATCCTCGAACACCAGGTTCGGGCTCTTGCCGCCGCACTCCAGCCACACCTGCTTGAGGTTGGACTGGGCCGAATAGCCCATGAAGTACTTGCCCACCTGGGTGGAGCCGGTGAACACCAGGCAGTCCACGTCCGGGTGCAGGCCGAGGGCGCGGCCGGCGCTTTCGCCCAGGCCCGGCACCACGTTGAGCACGCCCTCGGGGAGGCCGGCCTCCAGGGCCAGCTCGCCCAGGCGCAGGGCGGAGAAGGGCGACTGCTCGGCGGGCTTGAGCACCACGCTGTTGCCGGCGGCCAGGGCCGGGGCCAGCTTCCAGGCGGCCATGTCGAGGGGGAAGTTCCAGGGCACCACGGCGGCGACCACGCCCAGCGCCTCGCGGGTGATGGTGGCCAGGCTGCCGGGGGCGGTGGGCGCCACCTGGTCGTAGAGCTTGTCCAGCGCCTCGCCGTACCAGGCGAAGACGTTGGCGGCGCCGGGCACATCGATGGTGTAGGCATCCATCACCGGCTTGCCCATGTCGAGGGAGTCCAGCAGGGCCAGCTCCTCGCGGTGGGCCAGCATCAGCTCGGCGAGGCGCAGCAGCACCTTCTTGCGCTCCACCGGCGCCATGCGTGCCCAGGGGCCCTGGTCGAAGGCGCGGCGCGCGCTGCGCACGGCGAGGTCCACCTCGGCCTCGCCGCAGGCGGCGACGCGGGCCAGCAGCTGGTTGGTGGCGGGGTTGATGGAATCGAAGGTGGCGCCGGATGCGGCACTGACCTGGCGGCCGCCGATGAGGGCCTTGTCGATGAATGCCTGCCGAGCAGCTCGCTGCTGCCAAAAGCCGAGATCGAACACGCTGCACTCCCACTCGACCGTCTTCGCGGTCTGGTTGTTATTCGTGACTGGGACTGATGGTGCGACAGAGTTCGGCTTAGGAAAATTATTAAAAATATGCTCGGTGGATAAGAAAAAGCTCGGTAGCGGAAGCACGCGCGCAGCGCCCTCCCGCCCTTGGCTCCAGCCTGGGGCGGCGGGCCTGCAGGGTGCGCCATCGGGGTGCGAAAACACCGGAAAAAAGGGGGCCTGGAGGGGCGTTGGCGGCTGCTCCAACGATATTCGCCCGGCGCATCATCACGTGGTGCGCATGGGCTTTCGTAGGGTGGGTTGAGCGGAGCGAAACCCACGCGGTGGAGGTGGGCAACTCACTCGCCCGCCGCCCGGCCCACCCTACGGTCGCTGGCGGTCAGCCCGGGTTCTCCAGGTAGTCGGCCAGGCGCAGGAGCATGGCGTCGCAGGCGTGGAGCTGTTCGAGGCTGATGAATTCGTCGGGCTTGTGCCCCTGGTCCATGCTGCCGGGGCCGCAGACCACGGTGGGGATGCCGGCCTGGTCGAACAGCCCGCCCTCGGTGCCGAAGGCGACGGTGCCGAAGGCGCTGGAGCCGGCGATCCGCGCCAGCAGCCGCGCGGCGTCGCTGTCGGGCGGGGTGGCGAGGCCGGGGTAGGCGCTCAGGGGGTGCAGGCGGATGGCCGTGTCGGCCTGCACGGCCTGCATCTGCGGCAGCAGTTCGCCTTCGGCGTAGCGCTGCAGCTCGTCCGCCACCTGCTGGGCATCGAAGCCGGGCAGGGCGCGCACCTCGAAGTCGAACTCGCATTCCGCCGGGACGATGTTCAGCGCCCGGCCGCCCTTGATCAGCCCGGTCTGCACCGTGGAGAAGGGCGGGTCGAAGCGCGGGTCGTGGTGTTCGATGCGGGCCAGCCGGGTGCCGATATCGCCCAGCTTGCCGATCAGCCGCGCGGCGTACTCGATGGCATTGACGCCATGGGGGGCGTAGGCGGAATGGCAGGCGGCGCCCTGCACCTGGCAGCGCATGGCCAGCTTGCCCTTGTGGCCGAGCACCGGCTTGAGTTCGGTGGGCTCGCCGATCAGGCACAACAGCGGCTTGTGCGGGCGCTTCTCCAGCTCGGCGAGCATGCTGCGCACGCCGAGGCAGCCGACTTCCTCGTCATAGGAGAAGGCCAGGTGCACCGGCAGCTTCAACGGGCGTTCGAGCAAGCGCGGCACCGCCGCCAGCACCGAGGCGATGAAGCCCTTCATGTCGGCGGCGCCGCGCCCGTACAGGCGGCCGTCGCGCTCGCTGAGGCGGAACGGTTCCACCGTCCAGGCCTGGCCGTCCACCGGCACCACGTCGGTGTGCCCGGACAGCACCACGCCGCCCCGGTCGCGGGGACCGAGGGTGGCGAAGAGGTTGGCCTTGGTGCCTTCGGGGTTGTGGAACAGCTCGCTGTCCACGCCGAAGCCCGCGAGGTAGTCGCGGATGAAGGCGATCAGCTCCAGGTTGGAATCCCGGCTGACGGTGGCGAAGCCGATCAGCCGCTCCAGCAGGTCGCGGCTGCTCGCCTCACTCATCGCCGGGCACCCCGTAGCTGGGCGCTGCGGTGGGGTCCAGGGCGCGGGTGATGTAGTCCTGCATCTGCGGGCGGTAGGCCTGCCAGAGGCCGTCGAGGCGGCCGATGGGGTCCTCGTCGGCCCAGTCCACGCGCAGGTCGACGATGGGCCAGGTGAGGTCGTCCACCACCTTCAGCGCCGCCGAATGCACCGGGCCGGCCTCGCCACCGGCGGCCATCGCTGCGTGCATGGCCGCCAGCAGGCGTTCGGGCAGCAGCCCCGGCGCGTTTTCGAAGGCCTGCACCATGGCGTCGATCACGGCGGTGCCCGAGAGCAGGTTGCCGGCCGCCACGCACTGCTCGCCGGCCACGGCGTTGTGCAGGCCGAGGGCCTCCTTGCCGCTGAACAGCGCGGTGCGGCCCTGGCCGTCGATCACCGTCACCTGGCGGTACTGGCTCCAGCCGTTGGCGTGCAGCGCCCGGTCCAGGGCGGCGGCGGGTTCCAGGTGCTGGTGCTCCAGCAGGTCGAGGATCTGCGGGCCCAGGGCCGGCAGGGTGACGTTCTGGGTGGCCACCGCGCCGACACCGGCGCGCAGCCAGGGGCAGCGGGCGCCGACGGCGATGCTGGAGGAGCTGATGGCGATGCCCAGCTGCCCGGTTTCCGCGCAGCGGCCGATGATCGAGAAAGTCATGGTTCGCTCCTCAGCCCTTGGGCTGCCAGTCGTCCGGGATCACCGCGATCACGTCGATCTCCATCAGCCACTGGGGCTGGCCCAGGGCCGAGACCACCAGGCCGGTGGAGATGGGGAACACGCCCTTGAGCCACTTGCCCACTTCCTGGTAGACCGGTTCGCGGTAGCGCGGGTCGACCAGGTAGGTGGTGGTCTTGACGATGTGCGAGAGGTCGCTGCCGGCTTCCTCCAGCAGCTGCTTGAGGTTCTTCATGGCCTGCTCGGTCTGCGCGCGCGGGTCGCCCAGGCCCACCAGGTTGCCGTCGAAGTCGGTACCGACCTGGCCGCGCACGTACACGGTATTGCCGGCGCGCACGGCCTGGCAGAGGTCGTTGTCCAGGGACTGGTTGGGGTAGGTGTCCTTGGTGTTGAACATGCGGATGCGGGTATGGGTAGGCATCAACTTACTCCCATGATGCTGGCTTTCTGGGCGGGAGAATCGGCCTGCGGGGCCCTGGGGCTGCCGTTCAGGCCGCCTTCCTGCTGGCGCTGCGAGGCGTCGCGGTAGGCGAGGTACTTGCGTTGGGTGGCGATGTGGTCGGCGATGTGCCTGGCGTCGTGCCATACGCCCCAGATGAAGGTGGAGCCACGGCGTGAAAGCCAGGGCAGCCCGACGAAATACACGCCCGGTTCGCTGGAGACGCCGCGCTGGTGCTTCGGCTTGCCCTGGTCGTCGAAGGCGTTCACCTGCAGCCAGCTGAAGTCCACGGAGTAGCCGGTGGCCCAGATGATCGAGGTGACACCGGCGGCGGCCAGGTCCAGCTCGAGCAGCGGGTGGGTGATGCATTCCGGGTCCGGCCGCTTGCGGCGCGCCTCGGGCTCCTCCGGCAGGTCGAGGCCGTTGCGGGCGATGTAGGCGTCGGCGGCGTCCAGCAGCGACAGGTAGTTCTCGTCGCCCCGGGCGATGTTCCCGGCCAGGTCGTCATTGAATTTCGCCACGCCGTTCTCGAAGGATTTCGTCAGCCCCACCAGGGTGATGCCCTGGCTGGCCAGGTCGCGGAAGTCCACGGTGTGGCCGCCACGGGCGCCGCTGACGGCGATGGTGACGTGCTCGCGGCCCGGTTGTGCGGCTTCCGCGTCCCACAGGCCGAGTACGCCCAGCCACCAGCAGAAGTCGCGGTTGCGGTAGCTGCGCGGCGGGCGGTCATGGGCGCCCACCGACAGGTAGACCTTGCGCCCGGCCCGCATCAGTTCGTCGGCGATCTGTACGCCGGAGGAGCCGCCCCCGACCACCAGCACGGCGCCTGCGGGCAATTGCTGCGGGTTGTAGTAGGCGGCGGAGTGGAGCTGGTGGATGCTGCCTTGCGCCGGGGCGATGGCGGGGATCACCGGGCGCTGGAAGGGGCCGGTGGCGGAGACCACGCGGTTGGCCTGGATCACGCCGATGGAGGTCTCGACGGTGAAGCCCGGGCGATCGGGGTTGCGCACCACCTTCTTCACCTCGACGCCGGTGCGGATCGGCGCGTTGATCTGCCGGGCGTAGGCGACGAAGTAGTCCGCCACCTGCTCCTTGCCGGGGAACTCATCCGGGCCGACGTCGAATTCCATGCCCGGGAAGCGGTCGTGCCAGGCCGGGCCGTTGGCCACCAGCGAATCCCAGCGCCCGCTGCGCCAGGCTTCGGCGATGCGGCTGCGCTCCAGCACCAGGTGCGGCACGCCGAGCTTGCCCAGGTGTTCGCTCATGGCCACGCCGGCCTGTCCCGCGCCAACGACGAGCGTATCGATTTCTATGGTTTCAACGGTCATGTGTCTGTCCTTCTGCAAGGCGATTCGCGGTTGTCGGGCGGTGCTGCGGGGCGGGACGGGGACGAGGCGCGAGGTGGCCGGGGGGCGGACAGGCTGCACGTGCTCGCCGACCGTCTGCGCGGTCCGGGCTTCGTGGGTCGAGTGCAGCGGATGGTGCGATAGAGCTCGGCCGAGGAAAATTATTAAAAATATGCTCGGTGGATAAGAAAAAGCTCGGCAGCGCGGCAGCCCATGCCGCGGTGCCTGGGGTATGTTTCGCAGGGACGATCCCGCCCACAACCAGCTGCCCGGCCATGACCGCAGGTGGCACGCGACGCCGAGGTGCCCCGTGGCGAACTACACCCTGCGACAACTCAAGTACTTCGTGACGACCGTGGAGTGCGGCAGCGTGGCCGAGGCGTCGCGCAAGCTGTACATCGCCCAGCCGTCCATCTCCACCGCCATCAAGGGGCTGGAGGAGAGCTTCGGCGTGCAGCTGTTCATCCGCCACCACGCCCAGGGCGTGTCGCTCACCCCCAGCGGCTCGCGCTTCTACCGCAAGGCCCAGGACCTGCTGCGCATGGCCTGGGAGTTCGAGCAGAACGCCCTGGCGGTGAACGACGTGGTGGCCGGGCAGATCGACATCGGCTGCTTCGAGACCGTGGCGCCGCTCTACCTGCCGGGGCTGATCGCGGGTTTTCGCGAGCGCTACCCGGGGGTGGAGATCCGCATCGGCGATGGCGAGCAGCAGGAGCTGGTGCAGGGCCTGACCGCCGGGCGCTTCGACCTGGCGATCCTCTACCAGCACGAGCTCGACGCCACCATCGAGACCGACCCCCTGATGCCGCCGCAGCGGCCCTACGCGCTGCTGCCGGAGAACCACCGCTTCGCCCACCAGGCCCAGGTGTCGCTGCGCGACCTGGTGCTGGAGCCGATGATCCTGCTCGACGTGCAGCCGAGCCGGACCTACTTCGTCAGCCTGTTCGAGGAGCTCGGCCTGAGCCCCAACATCGGCTTCAGCTCACCCTCCATCGAGATGGTGCGCGGCATGGTGGGGCAGGGCTTCGGCTTCTCGGTGCTGGTCACCCGGCCCCATTCCGAATGCACCTACGACGGCAAGAGGGTGGTGATGGTGGACATCGCCGAGCCCGTCACCGGCTCCGGCCTGGTGGCCGCCTGGCTCAAGCGCGCGCAGCTGACCAAGCCGGCGCAGCTGTTCGTCGACTACTGCAAGGAACACCTGCCCGGCGGCAGCGCGCCGGTGCCCGCCCCGGGCGATTGACCACCGGTGGGAGCGAATTCATTCGCGAAAGCGGCGTCTTGCGGTTTGTAGGATGGGTAGAGCGAAGCGAAACCCATGCGGTTACGGGTCGCTCCGCATCGATGGGTTTCGTACCTCTACCCATTCTACGAAGAGCGCCGGTGCCTGGGGCTAGGCCTCAATCCGCCCCGCTTCCTCCAGCAACGCCTGCAACCGCTCGCCGTCCAGCGCCGGGCAGATGCCGGCCGGCTTCTGCATCACGGCGTCCTCGGCGGCGAGCATGGCGTTGAGGATGGCCTCGTCCGTGCTTTCCACCGCCGCCAGGTAGAGGGCGTCGATGTGTTCGTCGTTGAGGCACTCCAGGCTGAAGCGCCCGCCCGGGGTGAGCTGCGGCAGGGAGCGCGGGTTGGCCACGCTGAAGGCGAGGAAGATGTCCCCCGAGTTGTTGCCCCCCGGCGTGCCGCCCAGGCCGATGCCGAGGCCGGCGCGCTGGGCCAGGCGGCGCAGCTGGTGGGGCAGCAGCGGGGCGTCGGTGGCGAGCACGACGATGATCGAGCCGCGCTCGCGGTCCAGCCCCTGGGGCTGCTCGCCCAGGGCCTTGCCCACCGGCACGCCGAGCACCTTGAGCCAGTCGCGCTGGCCGTGGTTGGCCTGCACCAGGGCGCCCAGGGTGTAGGCCTGGCCGTCGATCTCCAGCACCCGCGAGGCGGTGCCGGTGCCGCCCTTGAAGCCGTAGCAGATCATGCCGTTGCCGCCGCCGACGTTGCCCTCGGCGATGGCGCCGTCGCGGGCGTCCGCCAGCGCCGCCAGGGCATCGGCCTCGGTGACGTGCTGGCCGTTGATGTCGTTGATCACCCCGTCGTAGGTCTCGGCCACCACCGGCATCGCCCACAGGTGGCTGGCCTCCCAGGCCTGCGCGTAGTGGTCGATGGTCCAGCGCGTGGCGGCGTGGTGGACGATGCCGACGCTGTGGGAGTTGGTGATGCACACCGGCCCGACGAAGTAGCCGCCGTGCTCGATCCAGTGGGTGCCGGTCATCTCGCCGTTGCCGTTGAGGGCGTGGAAGCCCGCCCACACCGGCTGCGGCTCGCGCTCCAGGCCCCGGGGGAGGATTGCGGTGACGCCGGTCTTGATGCGCTTGCCGCTGGCGGCGATGCCGTCGAGGGTGCGGTAGCCGACGCGCACGCCGGGCACATCGGTGATGGCGTTGTTGGGGCCGGGCCGGCCGGGGACGGCCAGCCCGAGTTCACGGGCGCGTGGTTTAGCCATGGGCATTCTCGGCAGGGGACGTGGCGGGCTTGCGGTTGCGCAGGTAGAGCCCGAGGGAGGCGATGAGCAGCGAGGCGATCAGCAGCAGGGTGGCGATGGCGTTGATCTCGGGCTTGATGCCGCGGCGGATCATCCCGTAGATGAACACCGGCAGCGTGGTGGCATCGACCCCGGAGATGAAGTAGGTGATCACCAGGTCGTCCATCGAGATGATGAAGGCCAGCAGGGCGCCGCCGAGCACGCCGGGGAGGATCTGCGGCAGGGTGATGCGGCGGAAGGTGGTCCAGGGCGAGGCGCCGAGGTCCGCCGAGGCTTCTTCCAGGCGCGTGTCCATCCCCGCCAGGCGGGCGCTGACGATGAGGAACACGTAGCTGATGAGGAAGGTGCAGTGGCCGATGATGATCGACGTCTTGCCCAGGGGGATGCCGCTGCCGACGAAGAAGATCAGCAGGGCGATTCCGAGGACGATGTCCGGCATCAGCATCGGCAGGAACAGCAGCACCCGGTAGAAGCCCTGCAGGCGGAAGCGGTAGCGCGCCAGGGCGAGGGCGGTGAGGGTGCCGACCAGGGTGGCGATCAGCGTGGTGCTCAGGGCCACGATGAGGCTGGTGCGCAGGGCGGCCACCAGCTGGTCGGTGGACTCCACGTAGAGCGCGTTCTCGTTCAGCGCGCTGGAGAGGCCGAACAGGGTGCGGTACCAGTCCAGGCTGGCGCCGCTCCAGATCATCATGTTCACCGGGTTGGCATTGAACGAGTAGGCGACGATCAGGGCGATGGGCAGGTACAGGAAGGCGAAGAAGGCCAGGCTGTAGCCGCCGAGCAGGCCGCGCCCCAGGCGGGCGATGAGGGCGTTCATGCCAGCCCCTCCTTCACCTGGGCGCGTGACTGCCAGCGCACGTAGAGCAGCAGGAACACCAGCATGGCGGCCATGATCAGCATCGCCAGGGCGGCGCCGAAGGGCCAGTTGCGCGCGGCGAGGAACTGCTGCTCCACCAGGTTGCCGATCATCACCACCCGCGCGCCGCCCAGCAGCGAGGGCACGATGAAGTTACCCAGGCTGGGGATGAAGACGATGATCGAGCCGGCGGCGATGCCCGGCAGGGTCAGCGGGAAGACGATGCGCCAGAAGCTCTGCCAGCGGCTGGCGCCGAGGTCGGCGGAGGCTTCCAGGAGCTTGCGGTCGAGCTTCTCCACGCTGGCGTAGATGGGCATGAACATGAAGGGGATGAAGATGTAGGTCATGCCGATCAGCACGGCGGTTTCGCTGTAGATCAGGTTCAGCGGCCGGTCGGCCAGGCCCAGGGCCTGCAGGGCCAGGTTGAGGAAGCCGGTGGGCCGCAGGATCAGCACCCAGGCGTAGAGCCGCACGATCAGGCTGGTGAAGAACGGCAGGGTGATGAGGAAGAGGAAGAAGTTGCGCCGCCGCTCCGGCTGCCGCGCCACCCAGAAGGCCGCCGGGTAGCAGACCGCGAGGGTGAGCACGACGGTGATCGCCGCCAGCTTGAACGAGCGCAGCAGGATCTCCAGGTAGACGATGTCGAACTCTTCGTTGCTGCCGTCGGCCCAGCCGAGGATGCGGCCGAAGTTGTCCGGGTAGAAGGACCACTCCACGCCGCCGTACAGGCCCGGCTCCAGCAGGCTGTAGAGCGCCATGATGGCCATGGGCACGAGGAAGAAGCCGACGATCACCAGGGTCGCCGGGCTGAGCAGGGCCACCAGGCGCAGGCGTGCGCGGGCGGCGAGGGAAAGCGAAGTCATGGGCGGTTCTCCCTAGGCCAGCAGCAGGTGCGGAGCATCGGTGGCGTACCACAGCTGCACCCGCGCGCCGGCTTCGAGCGTGCTCATCAGCTCCCGCGAGGGGGCGCGCAGTACCGCCTTCACCGGGCTGCCGTGCAGGGTGCGCACGCTGAGTTCGAAGTCCTTGCCGATGAACACCTGTTGCAGCACGCGGCCTTCGATGCAGGCGTGGCGGGCCGGGTTGCCCGGGCAGGCGAGGTGGAACTGCTCGGGGCGCAGCATCGCCTGGAGCTTCTGCCCCGGCGCCAGGTCGGTGCGGCGCAGGCGCAGGGTGTCGCCCTGGGCGGTGGCGAACTCCACGGCGTCGCCGTGGTGGCGGGTGACGCGGCCGTCGAACAGGTTGCTCTCGCCGATGAAGCCGGCGACGAAGGCGTTGGCCGGGCGGTCGTAGATGTCTTCCGGGCTGCCCAGCTGCTGCACGTGGCCGCCGTTGAGCACGACGATGCGGTCGGACATGGTCAGCGCTTCTTCCTGGTCATGGGTGACGAAGACGAAGGCGATGCCCAGCTCGCTCTGCAGGTTCTTCAGTTCGCGCTGCATGCTCTGGCGCAACTGGCGGTCGAGGGCCGAGAGCGGCTCGTCGAGCAGCAGCAGGGCGGGCTTGTTGACGATGGCGCGGGCCAGGGCGATGCGCTGCTGCTGGCCACCGGAGAGCTGACCGGGCTTGCGCTTCTCCAGCCCCGCCATGCCCACCAGTTCGAGGGCGTCGGCCACCTGGCGGTTGCGCTGGGTCCTGGCCACGCCACGGATGTCCAGCGCGTAGCCGACGTTGTCGCCGACGCTGAGGTGGGGGAACAGGGCATAGCTCTGGAACACCGTGTGCACCGGGCGCAGGTGCGCGGGTACGTCGTTCATCCGTTGGCCCTGGATGCGCAGCTCGCCGCCGTCGAGGCCCTCGAAGCCGCTGATCACCCGTAGCAGGGTGGTCTTGCCGCAGCCGGAGGGGCCCAGCAGGGTGACGAATTCATTGCCGCCGACGCACAGGTCGACGCCATCGAGGGCGCGGACGGCGTGGCCTTCCGGGGCACGGTAGTGCTTCACCGCAGCGGTGATCTGGACCACCGGTGCACTGTTGACGATGCAGGTCATGGAGAACTCCGGCGGGCGCGGGCGCGCCCGCGCTCTTGCTGGCTCAGTTGGCGGTGCGCACGCGGGTCCAGGCGCGGTCGTACTTCTTCAGGTCCTTGCCCAGGTCGTTGAAGATCTGCAGCTTGGCCATGACATCGGCCGGCGGGTTGACCTGCGGGTTGTCGCGCAGCTCGGCGGGCAGCAGCTTGAGCGCCTCGCGGTTGGGCGTGCCGTTCATCTGCTGCCGGGTGTTGAGGGCGGCGATCTCGGGGTTGAGGAAGAACTCCATGAAGCGCTTGGCGTTGGCCTTGTTCGGTGCGCTCCTGAGCACGCACATGTCTTCCTGGTACATCGTCGCGCCTTCCCTGGGGATGACGTAGGCGAGGTTCTGCGGGTCCTGCTTCACGTACATCATGGCGCCGACGAAGTAGTGTGCGGCGGCCACGTCGCCCGACTGCACCATGGGCACGCTGTCGTAGGTGAAGGCCGAGACCAGCGGCTTGCGCTCCAGCAGCCACTGCTCGGAGACCTTGAGGTCGGCGGCATCGGTGGTGTTGACCGACTTGCCGTTGACGATCAGGCCGACGCCCAGGGTCTCGCGCATGTCGTCGAGCAGGATGACCTTCTTGCCGGACTCGGCCAGGGCGAAGAAGTCCGCCCAGGATTCGATGGGGCGGTCCACCTTGGTCTTGTTGTAGAAGATGCCGACGGTGCCCCAGGCGTAGGGCAGGCACTGCTCGCCCCTGGGGTCGGACTTGGCGCGGAGGAAGGCCGGGTCGATGTTGGCGAAGGCCGGGCTGGCGCCGATGTCGGTCTTCTCCAGCAGGCCCAGGGCGGACAGGGTGTCGTGCATGTGCACGGAGGGGAACACGATGTCGTAGCCGGTCGCACCGGCCTGGAGCTTGGCGAGCATTTCCTCGTTGCTGCCGTAGGTGTCCAGTGACACCTTGATGCCGGTCTCGGCGGTGAAGCGCTTGAGCACCTCGGGGTTGATGTAGTCGCCCCAGTTGTACAGGTGCAGCTCCTCGGCGGCCTGTGCGGCGCCGACGGTGAAGGCCAGGGTGGTGGCGAGCAGCGGCGCGGCGAGGCGGCGCAGAGGATGCAGCAGGGGATGAGCGGGCATGTTCCTGTTCTCCGTTCTGGGCCCGGCGCGGCTGGCGCGGGCCTGGCTGGGGCAGCTCTTGCATGGCCGATGGGCCGAAGGGATAGCGGAAGAAACGGTGTTTTTATTTTTTGCCTCGCCGTGGAGCATAAAGTATGTTTCTTCCATCGATCAATACATTGACATTAATCTTCCAAAAATAGACAGGGAACCGGGCATGCTGGACAGCAAAGTGGAGCAGATCGACGGCAAGCTGACGCCGAACGAACGCACCCTGTGGGCCTATATCCAGGCGAACCTGGAGACCATCGCCTTCGAGAGCGGCGCCAGCCTGGCGCAGAAGAGCGGGGTCAGCCCCAACACCGTCAGCCGCTTCCTGCGGCGCCTCGGCTACAAGGGGCTGAAGAGCCTGAAGGAGGAGCTGCGCGACGACATCCGCGTGCAGTCGCTGCTCAACACCACCCTGATCGAGCGGGTGGAGAAGCAGCCGGATGACCTGCTGGACCATCTCAACGAGGAGATCGACGCCCTCGTCAGCTTCGGCAACCAGCTCAACAGCCAGCACTGGCAGGACATCGTCACCCGTGTCGCCGAGGCCGAGCGTGTGTTCGTTTGCGGCTTCCAGACCATCCGCGGCCTGGCCGAGGACTTCGCCAGCCGCCTGTCGCTGGTGCGTTCGGGGGTGGAGTTCCTCGACCTCTACCGGGGTGTGCTCGGGCAGTGGGTGGACAGCCGCGACGAGCGCTGCTGCGTGGTACTGATCGACATCGCCCCCTACGCCGATGTCGGCATCGCCTTCGCCAACACCCTCAAGGAGGACACGGACCTGGTGGTGTTCACCGATGAATACGGCATCGCCCGGCACATCTCCACGCCCTGGATCGTCACCATGAAGACCAAGACCGGGCTCATCCTCGAATCCACCGGCGGCCTCACCAGCGCCCTCAACGTGCTGCTGCACTGCGTCGCCTCCAGGCGCAAGGGCGAGCTCAAGGATCGCCTCGCCGCCTACCGGGCGCGGGTCGAGAGCCTGAAGCTGTATCGGAGCTGAGGGGGCCTTGTCCGCTGGATGGGGCTTAGTGGGCCCCCGCGTGCGCGGGGGTGACGGTGGTTGGGGACGTTCCGCTTTATCCGTCATCCTCGCGAATGCGGGGATCCAGTAGAGCCGCTGTTCAGTGGGCCCCCGCATGCGCAGGGGGACGGTGGTTGGGGGCGCTTCGCCTCACTCCGTCATCCCCGCGAACGCGGGGATCCAGTAAGAGGCGCTGTCCAGTGGGCTTCTGCGTACGCGGGGGGACGGTGGTTGGGGGCGCTTCGCCTCACTCCGTCATCCTCGCGAACGCGGGGATCCAGTAAGAGGCGCTGTTCAGTGGGCTTCTGCGTACGCGGGGGTGACGGTGGTTGGGGGCACTTCGCCTCACTCCGTCATCCTCGCGAACGCGGGGATCCAGTAAAAGGCGCTGTTCAGTGGGCTTCTGCGTACGCGCGTGTGACGGTGGTTGGGGGCGCTTCGCCTCACTCCGTCATCCCCGCGAACGCGGGGATCCAGTAGAGCCGGTGTTCTTGGGCCCCCGCATGCGCAGGGGTGACGGTGGTGTGGGGACGTTCCGCCTCACCCCGTCATCCTCGCGAACGCGGGGATCCACTAAAAGCCCTGGCTGACCAGTTCGTCCCACAGGTCGAGCCACTGTGGGTTCGTCGACTCGATCAGCTCCACCTTCCACTCCCTGCGCCATTTCTTCAGGCGCTTCTCGCGCTGGATGGCCTCCAGCATCGACCCGTGCATTTCGAAGTAGACCAGGCGTTTGATGCCATGACGTTGGGTGAAACCGTCCACAGAGCTGTTGCGATGCATCCAGATGCGCTTCACCAGGTCGGAGGTGACGCCGATGTAGAGGCTGCCGTTGAAGCGGCTGGCCAGGATGTAGACGGCGGGCTGGCGGGTGGCCATGGAATTGCTCCTCGGGATGGGAGCGGATCATGGTGCTATCAGTCGTTCTGAGAGGCTTCCGAACATCGGGTAGGGGATTTCTGGCGTGGCGGGTTCAGTGGATTCCCGCATTCGAAAGGATGACGAGGTATGCGGAACTTCGCGCCACCCCGTCACCCCCGTGAATGCGGGGGGGCACCCAAAGGCCCAAAGAACAGGGCCCCGCATCCGCGGGGCCCGGTCATGGCTGGTCGCGACCTACCTGGCAGGCACCAGCTTCAGCGTTCCCTGGGTATTGGCCTTCACGTCCTCTTCGCTCATGTGCATGGGCACGTACTCGCCCTTGACGTAGCGCTCGGCATGGTCGTCGTAGTGGCGGTCGAAGACCACGCCACTCTGGCCCACCGGGTTGATGCCGATGGCGTGGGCCGGATCGGCCATGTCGACCAGGCGGCGGGTGGAGGGGCCGTAGACCACTTCCCAGGGCGCCGGGCCGACGCGGTTGGACAGGTTGTTGGGCACCTCGTGGCCGCCGGGTGCGGCGAAGGGGCCGACGTTGAACAGCTTGTCCAGCGGCTTCTGCATGCCCAGCGGGTGGCCATGGGTGAGTGTGTGGGCGCGGCCCCAGGCCCATTTCGAACCGTCCGCGCCGAGGGTCTGCTTCAGGTGGGCGAGGCTGGCCTGCCAGGCGGCCTTCACCGTATCGGCACGGGTCTCGCGGGCGTCGGTGCCGCGCACGTCCCACCAGGGCGAGTCGGCGTCGGCGGCCAGGCGCGGCAGGGCCACGTCGAGCACGCGGGTGGACAGCAGGTTGTCGAAGAAGGCGTCGCCCAGCTCGTCGTGGAAAGCGCCACGGGCCAGCTCGTAGACCAGCTGTTCGAAGACGGTCGCGGCAGTGGAATCCAGCGGGTGGTCGCCCTGCCAGGCGGCCAGTTGCTCGATGAGGGCGCGCTCGGCGTCGTCGGCCGCGGCGGCGCGCAGCTCGCCCAGCAACGGGGCGAGCAGGCGCGGGCCGTAGCCGGTGGCGGTTTCCAGCTGCAGGGCGCGGCTGTTGTCCTGGTCCCACTTCACGTCCTTCTGCGCGAGCAGCTGGTCCAGGCGCTGGCCGCGGTCCGGCAGGTTGTAGTAGCCGGGGATGGCGACGCCGGTGGGCGACTGCGGCTGGTAGTTGGCCGAGACGATGTAGCCGCGCTCGGGGTTCTCCTCGTGGGGGTTGGCGCTGAAGGGCAGGTAGCCGGGCTTGTCCGCCTGGCCGCTGGCACCGTCGAGGATGAAGTAGGGGTTCACCCCGTCCGGGCGCTGCGGCAGCTTGGCCGAGGCCCACCAGCCGATGTCGCCGGCGGCGTTGGCCCAGACGACGTTGAGGCCGGGGGCGTGGATCTTCTCGGCGGCGCTGCGGGCCTTGTCCAGGGTGTCGGCGCGATTGAGCTGGTAGAAGGCGTCGAGGATGGGGTTCTCGGTTTCGAGGAAGGCCCACCACATGGCGATCGGGGTCTTGCCGGGGGTGGCTCCGAGGGCGTCGTTGACGATGGGGCCGTGGGGCGAGCGGCGCAGGGTCAGCTTCACAGGGTCTGCGTCCTTGACCTGGATGGTCTCCTCGCGGCTCTTGAGGTCCACCCACTGGCCCTGGTACCAGACCTGGTTGGGGTTGTCCGGGTTGACCTTCTCGGCGATCAGGTCGAGGTCGTCGTTCTGGAACATGGTCAGGCTCCAGGCGAACTGCCCGTTGTGCCCCAGCGATGCGGTGGGGTTGAGCGCCTGGTAATGGCCGTAGAGCTCGAAGCCGGGGTAGGAGGCCTGGGCCTCGTACCACACTGCCGGGACGGCGAAGCGGATGTGCGGGTCGCCGGCCAGCAGGGGCTTGCCGCTGGCGGTGCGGCTGCCGGAGACGGCCCAGGCGTTGCTGCCCTCGAACTGCGGCAGGCCGGCTTCCACCAGGGCCTGGTGGCTGAGGCGGGCGAGGCCGTTGAGGGCCTGCCAGTCGCTGGCGGCGAGCTTCGGCCCGACCACGCCCTCGGGGTGCCAGTCGAGGTCGAAGACCTTGAGGTAGTCGGCGCCCAGCTCGTCACGCACGTAGGTCAGCACCGGCTCGGTCCGGAAGGCGGCGGCGAAGCTGTAGGCCATGTAGCCGGCGACGGAGAGGGTGTCTTCCACGGTGAAGGGGCGCTTGGGGATGCCCAGCAGGTCGAACTCCACCGGTGCCGGGCGGCTGGCCTGGTACTGGTTGATGCCGTCGAGGTAGGCCAGCAGGGCCTTGGCGGCGGGGCTGTCCATGTCCATCTTCTTCGCGTAGACGGCGGCATGCTGGCGCAGCTCCAGGGTGCGGAACATGCGGTCGGTGTCGACCAGGCGGGCGCCCAGCACCTCGGCCAGTTCGCCCCGGGCGAGGCGGCGCAGCATCTCCATCTGGAACAGGCGGTCCTGGGCATGGACGAAGCCCAGGGCGCGGTACATGTCGGCCTCGCTGGCGGCCTGGATATGGGGCACGCCGCGTTCGTCGTAGCGGACGCTGACCGGTGCCTGCAGGTGCTCCAGGGCCAGCTCGCCGTCGCGCAGCGGCTTCTTGCCCTGGGCGTACCAGGCGCCACCGGCGGCCACTGCGGCCACGATCACGGCAAGGGCTGTGAGAGTGCGTTTCATGGACGGTTCTCCTTGTTGTAGTGGGCGCATTCTGCGCAGCCGGCAGCACGCTCGCATTGACCGAATGCAGCGAAGCGCAAAGCATAGGGTCAAAACCGGAGGCCCCATGATCCCGCCCCTGCTGCCACGTACCGCCCTCACCCACTCCTCGACCCTGCGCCGCCTGCTCTACGAGGCACTGGCCGAGCTCGGCCTGGACCCGACCGACACCTACCGCCGGGTCTACGGCCAGCCGCCGTCGGTGCCCTGGCTGGACGGCCGCGAGGACCACGACAGCGCGCCGCGTTTCTGGCAGGCGCTGGCGGCGATCACCGGCGACGAGGACATCGGCCTGCACCTGGCCGAGGTGATGCGCCCGCGCCCCATGGACGTGATGGGCTACCTGCTGCAGTCGGCGCGTGACCTGCGCCAGGGCCTCGACGCCTTCGTGCGCTACCAGCACGTGGTTTCCGGAGGCTTCGCCGCGCGCCTGGAGGAGGACGGCGAGCAGGCGCGCCTGGTGATCGACCTGCACTACCGGGGCATCGGCCACCTGCGCCAGCAGGTCGAGTGCGTGGCGCTGCTGATGCAGCGAACCCTCGCCAGCATCATCGGCGGCCCGTTGCCGGTGCTCGGCGTGAGCTTCCGCCACCCGCGCCCGCGACGCCTGGGGGAGCACCGGCGGCTGTTCGCCATGGAGCCGTCGTTCGGCCAGCGCCATGACGCCCTGGTGCTGCCCCGCGAGCTGCTCGGCCGGCCCCTGGGCAGCGCCAGTCCGCGGGTGTTCGAGGTGCTGTTGCAGGAGGCTGCGCTGCAGCTGGAGCAACTGGTGGAGAACCAGTTGCTGGAGCGGGTGCGCTACTGGCTGGCGCTGCACATGGAGCGTGGCGATTGCACCCTGGCCGCCTGCGCCGCCGCGCTGGGGCTCGGCCGTAGCGCCCTGCAGCGCAGCCTGGCGGAGCAGGGCAGCAGTTTCCGGGCACTGCACGACGAGGCACGGCGCATGCGCGCGCGGGAGCTGCTGGCCGAGGGGCAGGGTATTCGCGAGGTGGCCCGGGCCTGCGGCTTCGCCGAGCTGTCGCCCTTCTATCGCGCCTTCCGCCGTTGGGAAGGGGTCACCCCGCGCGCGCTGGGTCGCGACGCCTGAGCGCCTGCGCTGGACTATGCTCGGTCAACCGCTCGCGCGGTGAACCGGCGTCTCAGGGAGGGCACGCCGTACGGGCAGGGAGGCGGTCGATCCCACCCGGACGAGGGTTGCTGGGATGCCTTACCGACTCATCGCAGGTTGCCTGCTGGCGGCCAGTCTCGGTCTCGAAGCTTCCGAGCCGGTGAAGATCTGCCTGGGCGACAGCAACGAGTGGCCGCCCTACACCTTCTGGGAGCGCCGGGATGGCCAGGCGGACCGCGAGCACCTCAGCGGCTCGGCGACGACCCTGGTGTTCACCGCCCTGGACCGCCTCGGGCTGGCCTACGAGGTGACCTACTGGCCCTGGGCACGGGTGCAGCAGGAACTGGCCGGCTTCGCCGAGCGCGGCCGTTGCGAGATGACCTGGGACGCCAGCTACACCCGCGAGCGCGCCGCCTTCGCCCACTACAGCGAGCCGCTCTACCGCACCCGCCTGGGCCTGTTCTATTCGAAGCAGCGCTTCCCCCGCTCCCCCGGCATCAACGGGGCCGCAGCCCTGAGCAACTTTCGCCTGTGCGGGGTGATCGGCTACAACTACGAGCCCTACGGCCTGGTGCGCGAGCCCACGCGCTACGCCAGCGTGCAGCAGAACCTCGACCTGCTGCAGCACCTGCGCTGCGACTTCTTTCCCAGCGAGATCGAGCCCCTCTACGGCGGCATCGCCCTGGGGGCGTACCAGGGGCACCCCGACCTCGGCTTCGTCGAACTGCCGGCCAGCAAGGCCTTCTACCTGCTGCTGAGCAAGGGTTCGCCCCGGGGCGAGCAGTTGCTGCAGGCGCTGAACCAGGAATTGCGGGTGCTGCGTGAGAGCGGCGAGGCCGAGGCCATCTTCCAGCGCTTCCAGCCGGTGCAGTTGAAGGAACGCTGAGCGCAGGTCAGTGCGCTGTTGCGTCGGCCCAGGCACAGAAGCAGCCCACCGCCAGGGTGTTGCTGGCCTCCACGGGGCGGTCGGCCATCAGCGCTTCGAGCACCGGCTCGATGAAGCTGTTGGCGGAATTGCAGGTCAGCCCCTCGCTGTAGGGGCCGAAGTAGGCGAGGCGGCCCTGGCGGTCCCAGATCGCCACGGCGGGACTGGCCGGCAGCTGCTCGCTGCCCGGCAGCGCCTCGATCTCGCGCAGGGCCTGGAGGTTGGCCGGCAGGTTCCCCTCGCTGCCGGGCTTGCGCACCCGGTAGAAGTCGACGCCGCGTGGCCCATAGCGCTCCAGCAGTTCCGCCAGGTGCTGCTGGTTGCCGACGTTGCAGGGGCAGGCCGGGTCCCAGAAGTGCACCAGGCGGATGTGGCCTTCGCCGGCCAGCGCCGCGGGCAGTTGCAGGTTGGCACCGGAGAACACCGCCGCGCGCTGGTCGAAGGGGCGCAGGTAGCGACCTTCGAACCACCAGAAGGCGACGGCCATGGCCACCAGCCAGAGGGCGACGAGGATCAGGCCGAGCAGGGTCTTGCGGGTGGGGCGGCGCATGGGGGAACCGGTCAGATGGGGGCCGATAGCTTGCCATGAGCGGCCGCTCAGCTGAATATCGGCAGCCTTCGCGCCCGTGCCGCCGTGACCACCCGGTCCGGCCGCTCCCCTGCACAGCCCCTTGGAAGTACCGATGCCAGACGCCCCGAACCCCGATCAGCTGCGCGCGCTCCTGCGACCCTTGGCCGCAGAGGGGGACGAGCCGGAAATGTTCAGGGCCTACCGTGCCTACTACGGGCTGGATTTCCCGGCGCGCGGGGACAGTGTGCGCAGCCGCCTGGGCTGCGTGCAGGTCGCCGGCCATTGCGTGGCGACCCAGGCCTGGTGGCCACGGGAGCCGCGCGGCACGCTGGTGTTGCTGCATGGCTACTACGACCACATGGGGCTTTACCGCCACGTGATCGACTGGGCGCTGGGGCTGGGCTTCGCGGTGATCGCCTGCGACCTGCCGGGCCACGGCCTGTCCAGCGGTGCGCCGGCGAGCATCGGTGACTTCGCCGAGTACCAGGCCACCCTCACGGCGCTGCTGGGCGAGGCCGGGCGCCTGGAGCTGCCAGCGCCCTGGCACCTGGCCGGGCAGAGCACCGGCGGGGCGATCGTCCTCGACTTCCTGCTCAACGGCGCGGTGCCCGACGGGCTCGGCCGCAGCCTGCTGTTCGCGCCCCTGGTGCGCCCCCGCGCCTGGGGCTGGTCGAAATTCAGCTACCGCATGCTGCGGCCCTTCGTGGAGTCCATCCCGCGGCGTTTCAGCGTCAACTCCAGCGACGCCGAGTTCATCGACTTCGTCCATAACCGCGACCCGCTGCAGCCGCGCAACCTGCCCACCGCCTGGGTCGGCGCGCTGGCGCGCTGGGTGCCGTACATCGAGGCGTCGGCGCCCTGTGGGCACAGCCCGCTGGTGATCCAGGGCGATGCCGACATGACGGTGGACTGGCGGCACAACCTCAGGGTGCTGGATGACAAGTTCGCCAGTCCCGAGGTGCTGATGCTGGAGGGGGCGGGGCACCACCTGGTGAACGAGGCGGCGCATTACCGGGAGCGCTACTTCGCCTTCCTGCGCGAGCGCCTGGGGCTCTAGGCCGGCGTCGAGCCGCTGCGAGGCGCGGCATGCGCACCGCTGCAGCCGGAAGAGAGGACGGGCTCAGTAACCCTGCTGCGCCGGCGCCAGGCTGGCGGCGTCCTGGCCCACGGCGAGCCCGGCACGCACGGCGGCCAGGGCGGCCTGGTAGTACGCCTTGCCCTGTGCGGACTCGGCGAAGGTGACGAACTCCTCCAGCTCCGGATCGGACAGGTCGCGATAGACATAGAGCAGGGTGTTGTCGAGGTCGTTGCTGATCTGCTGCATCACCCGCTGGCGCTGGCTTTCCAGCAGGCCCTGGGCCTGGCCGCCGCCGAGCAGGCCGGGCAGCATCTGGCTGAGGCTGTCGGCGGCGACCCCGGCCAGTGCCAGGCTGACTTCGGCACCGGCTTCCTTGGCCGGCAGCGCCTGGGCCAGGTGGCGCACCTGCAGGCGACGGGTGGCGCTGGCGTCGATGCGCGGCAGGCCGTTGGCGTTCTTGGCCAGCTGGTCGCGGCGGGTGGCGAGCACTTCGGCGGCGGTGATCTTGCGGCCCAGTTCGGACTGGAAGAAGGCCAGCGCGGGGCGCGGGTCC
This sequence comes from Pseudomonas sp. No.21, assembly GCF_054558415.1. NCBI lineage: Bacteria > Pseudomonadati > Pseudomonadota > Gammaproteobacteria > Pseudomonadales > Pseudomonadaceae > Pseudomonas > Pseudomonas sp. No.21. The sequence continues at coordinate 207,206 of NZ_BAAJNO010000005.1, read as the reverse complement.
TGCAGCTGGCTGCGCAAGGCGGCCTGGGCGCGCTGGTCGATGGCCTGGGCCTGGAAGCGCTGGTTGCTGTTCTCCACCAGCGCCTGGTAGACGGCGGGCGGCAGGGTCTTCTGGTAGCGCTGCTGGGCGGCCGCCAGGGCGTCGTTGAAATGCGCCCGCTGTTCCGGCCAGCCCGCCGCCTGGTACAGGCTGGCGTGGTCGTCGGCCAGCGCCGGCAGACCGATGAGCAGGAAGGTGACGGCAAGAAGCAGGCGCATGGTGACTCCTGGAGGCGCTATCCGGTGTTGTTCTAGGACCCCGGGGCTGCGGGTTCGGTTCGGCCGGGGGGATGGGCTGCATGACGGGAGGGGGCGGCTGCCGGGGCTCCGGCCATGATGGCGCGGGGGCTATTCTCCGTGCTGCTGCCGGGGCTTGTCGAGGCGCGCAGGGGGTGGAGTCAGAAATTTATCAGAACGCTGTAGGCGGCGTTCTGTGGCCTGATTAGAATGCGCCGACCATGCCCAATCCCCACGTTTTCATCCCCTTCGAGCCCACCAGTGACGACATCGCCCAGCGCGGCTGGTCGCTGCAGCGTGGCGCCATCGACGCCGAACTGGTCGCCGCCCTGGCCCGTGAATGCCGTGCCAGGGCGGCGGCGGGCGAGCTGAGCCCGGCGGGGATCGGCCGTGGCGACGGCCAGCAGGTGCGCGAAGGCATCCGTGGCGACCGCATCGACTGGCTGGAGCCCGGCCAGGCCGAGCCCTGTGATCGCTACCTGGCGCTGATGGACGAGCTGCGCCTGCGGCTGAACCGCGAGCTGTTCCTGGGGCTGGAGGATTTCGAGGCGCACTTCGCCCTCTACCCGCCGGGCGCCTTCTACCGGAAGCACCTGGATCGCTTCCGCGACGATGATCGCCGCGCGGTTTCGGCGGTGCTCTACCTCAATCCCGAGTGGCTGCCCGGCGAGGGCGGCGAGCTGCGCCTGTACCTGGGCGACGGCTCGACCCACGACGTGCTGCCCGAAGCCGGCACCCTGGTGGTGTTCCTCTCCGGCGAGCTGCCCCACGAGGTGCTGCCGGCCAGCCGCGAGCGCCTCTCGCTCACCGGCTGGTTCCGCCGCCGCGGTGACGGCCCGCTCTGACGTGCACGGGGCTCAGTGGCCCCAGACCTTGATGGTGCCGCGCAGGTCGACGATGTCGCGGATCTCGATACTGCCCAGGCTGCTGTCGCCCACGTACATGTCGGCCCCGACCCGCATGCGGATGCGCTGGGCGGGCAGGCCCGACTGGATCAGCTGGTCGTTGATGGTGGTCAGGTCCGGCAGGGTGAGCACCAGCTGGTCCTTGCCGCTGGCGTTCTTGACCACGTCGATCATCAGGGTCGGCTGGTCGACGCCGAAGATCGGCAGGGTCAGGCCGAGCTGCGCCGGCCCCAGGGCGAAGCTGCCGCCGGCGCCATTGGGGCAGGCGCTGGGGCTGTCGCAGCCGTTGTCGATGCGGATGTTGCGCAGCGAGGCGCTGTTGCCGCTGTCCGTCCAGCTCAGTTTGTCGATGCGTGCCATCACGTCCAGGCGGATGCTGATGCCGGCCTGGCCGGTGACGTCGGCCATCTGCTGGTTGTCGAGGGATTCCATGGCGGCCTGGCCGGTGGTGCACAACAGCAGGGCGGAGCAGGCGAGGAGCGGGTGCAGGATCGTTCTTGTTATGGGCATGACGGCTGTCCTTCGCGGGTTGGCCGGCGCAGTCTGGTGAGGCGCCTGCCGCTGCGCCAGTGCCCGCCGGCGCTTCCCGCCTAAGGATGGGCCAGCCAAAGGCTGGCGTCGGCCCGCGCAGCCGGTGGGTGTTACGTGCGGTGACCGTCGCGGCGCGGCGCGCTAGGCTGGCGCCCCTCGAGGAGTGATTTCATGCAGAAGATTCTGGTCAGCCGCTGCCTGCTGGGACAGCGGGTGCGATATGACGGCGGCGCCCACGGGCCCTTCGATTTGCTGCAGCGCTGGCAGGACGAGGGGCGCATCGTGCCGGTGTGCCCGGAAGTCGCCGGCGGCCTGCCGACGCCGCGTGCGCCGGCCGAAGTGCCCGGCGGGCAGGGGGCGCAGGTGCTGGAGGGGCGGGTGCCGGTGCTGACCGACGGCGGCGAGGACGTCACCGCCGAGTTCGTCGCCGGGGCGCGCATCGCCCTGGAGCTGGTGCGCCGCCACGGCATCGGTGTCGCGGTGCTCAAGGCGCGCAGCCCTTCCTGCGGCAACGAGGAGGCCTATGACGGCACCTTCAGCGGCACCCGCGTGCCGGGGGAGGGTGTGACGGCCGCGCTGCTACGTGCCGAGGGCGTGCGGGTGTTCAACGAGACGCAGCTTGAGGCCGCAGCCGCCTGGCTGGCGGCGCGGGAAGCCGCAGCAGCCGGCTAGGGCTGCTCGGGGTCCGCTTCGGGCTTGGATTCGGGCTGGGGCGACGGCTGCGGTTTCTCGCCCTCCGACGCCGCCTGGGAAGGCGCCTGGCCCTCCAGCCATTTGCGCGACAGTTCGTCCAGGCGCCCGCTGCTCTTGAGCTTGTTCAGGGCATTGTTGAGGGCACTGCGGAACGCCGGGTTCTCCTTAAGGAAGGGGATAGCCTGCTCCTGCGGGCCCTTCTCGCTGCCCTCCGCGCTCTTGTCCTGGGCCTGGCTGGGCGCCAGCGACTGGGTCAGCCCGCCGCTGTCGGTGCCGCCGGCGATCTGCTGGCCGCCACCGACGCCATAGGGCTCGCTGAACTCCAGTTGCTGATCATCACGGGCGGCCTGGGCCTCGCGGCTGAGCACGATGTCTACACTGCCACTGCGCAGGCCATCGAGCAGCTTGTCGCGCGGCACGGGGATGAAGTCCGCCTTGACGTTGAGCTCATCGGCCAGGGCGTGACCAAGCTCCACCTCGTAGCCGGTGAGCTTGTCGTCCTGGCGGAAGCTGTAGGGCGGCGCGTCGTCAACCAGGGCAATCCGCAGGCTGCCACGCTCCCAGACATCGTCGATCAGGTCGGCCCGGGCCAGCGGCGCGGCGACCAGGGGAATGAGGGCGAGCAGGCAGTGCAACAGGCGCATTTCAGGTAAACCTCTGGTTCTTCTTGATCGATGACCCGGGACGGTGGGTTCAGCGTAGACACAACCGGCAACGTCGGCCGCTGAACCTAACCCCCCATGCAGGGTCTGTGTGTTGCTTACCAACAAGGAGTCAGTCATGAAGCTTGCGTACGCTCCCCTGGGCCTTGCGGCCCTGCTGGCGGTGGTTTCCACCGCGTCGTTCGCCGAGATGCCACGCACCCCGGCACCCGAAGGCGCCAAGGTCTATTTCATCGAGCCCGCCGACGGCGCCACTGTGGACAAGACGTTCAGCGTCAAGTTCGGTTTGCAGGGCATGGGCGTCGCCCCGGCCGGGGTCGATTCGCCTGCCACGGGCCACCACCACCTGCTGATCGATGTCGACAAGGAACCGGCGATGAACATGCCGCTGCCGATGACCGACAACCTCAAGCACTTCGGCAAGGGCCAGACGGAAACCCAGGTCACCCTGCCGCCGGGCAAGCACACCCTGCAGCTGCTGGTGGGCGACAAGAACCACGTGCCGCTGGACCCACCGGTCATCTCCGAGAAGATCACCGTCACCGTGAAATGATCGTGAAATCGCGGGCATGAAAAAGGGAGGCCGAGGCCTCCCTTTTTACTGTCCAGCTTCGTCGTCAGGGCTCGCGAGCTGGAGCGAGACAAGGCGGGAATGGCCGAGAAGCGCGGAGTTTACGACTGTAAATGAGCACTTCGAGGCCGTTCCCAACGCCGTATCGCCGACGCGCAAGGCACGCCCTACGGCATGAGCCTCGGCTCGAATCGCCAGATGAACCTGAAATCTCGCGCATGAAAAAGGGAGGCCAAGGCCTCCCTTTTTTGTCCAGTTCCGTCGTCAGGGCTCGCGAGCTAGAGCGAGACAAGGCGGGAATGGCCGAGAAGCGCGGAGTTTACGACTGTAAATGAGCACTTCGAGGCCGTTCCCAACGCCGTATCGCCGACGCGCAGCAGCCCTGGGTTAGAAGAGGACGCGGCTGCGAATGGTGCCGTTGACGTGCTGCAGCTTCTCCAGCGCCAGGTCCGAGTACTCGGCGTCGACGTCGATCACCACGTAGCCGACCTTGGCGTTGGTCTGCAGGTACTGGCCGGAGATGTTGATGCCATTGTCGGCGAACACCTTGTTGATCTCGCTCATCACGCCGGGAACGTTGGCGTGGATGTGCAGCAGGCGGTGCTTGCCGGGGTGCGACGGCAGGGCCACTTCGGGGAAGTTGACCGAGGACACGGAGGTGCCGTTGTCGCTGTACTTGACCAGCTTCTCGGCCACTTCCAGGCCGATGTTGGCCTGGGCCTCGGCGGTGGAACCCCCGATGTGCGGGGTGAGGATCACGCGATCCAGGCCACGCAGCGGGCTTTCGAACTCTTCGTCGTTGGACTTGGGCTCGACCGGGAACACGTCGATGGCGGCGCCGATCAGGTGCTCGTCCTTGATGGCGGCGGCCAGGTGGTCCAGCTCGACCACGGTGCCGCGCGCGGCGTTGATCAGGATGCCGCCCTTCTTGATGGCGCGGATTTCCTTCTCGCCGATCATCCACTGGGTGGAGGGCAGCTCGGGAACGTGCAGGGAGACGATGTCGCTCATGCCCAGCAGCTCGTGCAGGTCGCCGATCTGCGTGGCGTTGCCCAGCGGCAGCTTGGTCAGGGTGTCGTAGAAGAACACCTGCATGCCCAGGGCCTCGGCCAGCACCGAGAGCTGGGTGCCGATGGAGCCGTAGCCGACGATGCCGAGCTTCTTGCCGCGGATCTCGAAGGAGTTGGCCGCCGACTTGATCCAGCCGCCACGGTGGCAGGAGGCGTTCTTCTCCGGGATGCCGCGCAGCAGCAGGATGGCTTCGGCCAGGACCAGCTCGGCGACCGAGCGGGTGTTGGAATAGGGGGCGTTGAACACGGCGATGCCGCGTTCGCGGGCGGCGTTCAGGTCGACCTGGTTGGTACCGATGCAGAAGCAGCCCACGGCGATCAGCTTCTTGGCGCAGTCGAACACTTCCTCGGTCAGCTGGGTGCGGGAGCGGATGCCGATGAAGTGGGCATCGGCGATCTTTTCCTTCAGCTCGTCATCCGAGAGCGCGCCCTTGAGGTACTCGATGTTGCTGTAGCCGGCGGCCTTCAGGGTGTCCACGGCGTTCTGGTGGACGCCTTCGAGGAGAAGGAACTTGATCTTGCTCTTGTCGAGGGAGGTCTTGCTCATCTGCGTACCTATTTGTCCCGGTAGAAAAGTTCAGAAGGCTGTGCGGCAGCTACCCCGGAAAAGGCCTGTAAGGCATGATTCGCGGGGTGCGTATGCTAGCATGTTCTCCTTTTTCCTTGCTCGGTTGCGACCTGAAACGTTCTCAGGGCGACCATGAATGATTCGAGAGTTCCCTTGATGACCAACGTTGCCCTGATCGAAGAGCTGAAGACCCTGGTTGAGCCTGGCAAGGTGCTGACCGACGCCGATTCCCTGAACACCTACGGCAAGGACTGGACCAAGCATTTCGCCCCGGCGCCCACCGCCATCGTCTTCCCCAAGACCATCGAGCAGGTGCAGGCCATCGTCCGCTGGGCCAACCAGCACAAGGTCGCCCTGGTGCCTTCGGGCGGCCGTACCGGCCTTTCCGCCGCCGCCGTCGCCGCCAATGGCGAGGTGGTCGTGGCCTTCGACTACATGAACCAGATCCTCGAGTTCAACGAATTCGACCGCACCGCCGTGTGCCAGCCGGGTGTCGTCACCGCGCAGCTGCAGAGCTTCGCCGAGGACAAGGGCCTGTACTACCCGGTGGACTTCGCGTCTGCCGGTTCCAGCCAGATTGGCGGCAATATCGGTACCAATGCCGGCGGGATCAAGGTCATTCGCTACGGCATGACCCGTAACTGGGTGGCCGGCCTCAAGGTCGTCACCGGCACCGGCGAGCTGCTGGAGCTGAACCGCGACCTGATCAAGAACGCCACCGGCTATGACCTGCGCCAGCTGTTCATCGGCGCCGAAGGCACCCTGGGCTTCGTGGTCGAGGCCACCATGCGCCTGGATCGTGCACCGAAGAACCTCACCGCGATGGTCCTCGGCACCCCGGACTTCGACTCGATCATGCCGGTGCTGCACGCCTTCCAGAGCAAGCTCGACCTCACCGCCTTCGAATTCTTCTCCGACAAGGCCCTGGCCAAGATCATGGCCCGTGGCGACGTGCCGGCGGCCTTCGAGACCGAATGCCCCTTCTATGCGCTGCTGGAGTTCGAGGCCACCACCGAGGAAGTGGCCAACGACGCCCTGGCCACCTTCGAGCACTGCGTCGAGCAGGGCTGGGTGCTGGACGGCGTGATGAGCCAGAGCGAGCAGCAACTGCAGAACCTGTGGAAGCTGCGCGAGTACATCTCCGAGACCATCTCCCACTGGACGCCCTACAAGAACGACATCTCGGTGACCGTTTCCAAGGTGCCGGCCTTCCTCAAGGACATCGACACCATCGTCGAAGCCAACTACCCCGATTTCGAAGTGGTCTGGTTCGGCCATATCGGCGACGGCAACCTGCACCTGAACATCCTCAAGCCGGACGCCCTGTCCAAGGACGAGTTCTTCGCCAAGTGCGCGACCGTGAACAAGTGGGTGTTCGAGACCGTGCAGAAGTACAACGGCTCGATCTCCGCCGAACACGGCGTGGGCATGACCAAGCGCGACTACCTCACCTACAGCCGCTCGGAGCCCGAGATCGCCGTGATGAAGGCCATCAAGGCGGTGTTCGATCCCAACGGGATCATGAACCCCGGCAAGATTTTCAACTGAAAGCTACTGCGCTCGTGACGCTTTCAGGTCCGTATTCTCAAGGAGTCGGTAAATGAGCTACCAGCACCAGTACGTCGACGGCACCCGCATCCACTTCCCCCTCGGCAAGGTCGTGTGCATCGGCCGCAACTACGCCGAGCACGCCAAGGAACTGAACAACCCGGTGCCCACCGAGCCGCTGCTGTTCATCAAGCCGGCGTCCAGCGTGGTGGCCATCGAGGGCGGTTTCTCCATTCCCGAGGACCGCGGCGTGGTGCACTACGAGGCTGAGATCGCCGTGCTGATCGGCAAGCCGCTGTCGCGCAACCCCAGCCTGGAAGAGGCCCGAGACGCCATCTCCGGCTTCGCCCCGGCCCTGGACCTGACCCTGCGCGACGTGCAGGCCAGGCTCAAGGAGAAGGGCTGGCCCTGGGAGGTCGCCAAGGCCTTCGACGGCGCCTGCGTGCTGGCCCCCTTCGTGCCGGGCGATGCGATCGAGGATCTGAGCGACATCGGCATCCGCCTGACCATCAATGGCGACGTGCGCCAGGACGGCAACAGCCGCGACATGCTCAACCCGGTGCTGCCGCTGCTCCAGGCCATCAGCCAGCACTTCAGCCTGCAGCCGGGCGACGTGGTGCTGACCGGCACCCCCGTCGGCGTCGGTCCGCTGAACAAGGGCGATGCCCTGACCCTGGAACTGGTCGGTCACTCCTCGTTCGACAGCGGCGTCATCTGAGGGCCACCAGGGAACTTCGGCGGTGGCTGGCGATCTGACTGCCACCAGCCGAAGTCGTAGCCAATGGCCATGTCCTTTCCCCGCCCCAATTTTCGCACCTGCACCCTTCTGGTGCTGTTCGCGGCCTGCGTCGCCGCCATCCGCTACCTGCACCTCGATGACCGCGCCTCCCTGTGGCTCAGCGAGCGCAACCTGAGCAAGGGCGAGCGCGCCGCCAGCATCTGGCTGCCGGGCTACAAGGCGGTGCTGCAGGGCAAGCCCCTGGCCGGCCTGGAGAACGACGAGACCTCCGATCTCGCCTACAACCCGGTCACCGGGACCCTGTTCACCGTCACCGGCAAGGTGCCGCAACTGGTGGAGCTGACCCGCGACGGCGACGTGCTGCGGCGCATCCCGCTCAAGGGCTTCTCAAACCCCGAGGGCGTGGCGGTGCTGGAGAACGGCAACGTCGCGGTCACCGACGAGCGCCGCCGCAGCCTGTCGATCTTCCACCTCGACCCGTTGACCCGTGAACTGGACGTGAGCCAGGGCGACGAGTTCGACCTGGGCTTCCCGGATTCCGGCAACAAGGGTTTCGAAGGCATCGCCTGGGACCCCGCCCAGGGCCGCCTGCTGCTGGGCAAGGAACGCACGCCGGAGATGTTCAGCCTCAACAGCGATGGCAGCCGTCGCCTGGAAGGCGCCCTGCGGCCGCTGCCGGGCTACGGCCTGGGCATGCGCAATCTGTCGGCCCTCAGCATCGACCCGCGCACCGGCCACCTGCTGGTGCTCTCGGCGCAATCGAACCTGCTGCTGGAGCTGGACGAGACCGGCGAGCCGGTGAGCTTCATCAGCCTCCTGGGCGGGCTCAATGGCCTGGCCAGGCGCATCCCCCGTGCCGAAGGCGTGGCCATGGACGAGCGCGGCGACATCTACATGGTCAGCGAGCCCAACCTCTTCTACGTATTCCGCAAGGCCGACACCGCCGATGCAGCCGAACGCGGCTGACGCGTTCAGCTTCGCTTAAGGCTGTTTTAAGCCTGGCTTCAGCGCCGCGCCCTAGCCTGATCCCGTCAACCACATCGAACGGGATCACCCCATGAACACCAAATACCTCGCCCTGCTCCTCGCCCCGCTGTTCTCCACTGCCGCCCTGGCCTCCAGCTACACCGGCCCGGGTTCCACGCCCCAGGTCACCACCGTGGCCGCCGCCATGGAAGCCGCCGACGACGCCGCCGTGGTGCTCCAGGGCCAGATCGTCAAACGCATCAAGGGCGATATCTACGAATTCAAGGACGCCACCGGCACCATCAAGGTCGAGATCGACGACGAAAACTGGCCGCCCCATGCCATCGACGACAAGGCCCAGGTCAAGCTCACCGGTGAAGTGGACCGCGACCTGATGGGCCGCGAGATCGACGTCGAGTTCGTCGAGCGGGTCAACTGATCCAGTCCCCGCCCACCAAACGGCCCCATTGCGGGGCCGTTTTTCGTTGGGGATTTGCTGTTGCGAAAGAGAGGAGGCGCATGCCGGTAGGGCCCAACGTGCCTGTGCATGATGGGTTTCGCTTCGCTCTACGCCATCCTACGGAAGCGGTCATCCGGGGCCCTAGCCGCGACGACCTCACGCCACCCCATCGAACCCCTGCAGCACATTGATCGCGTTGATGCCGATTTCCTCCACCGCGTATCCCCCCTCCATCACGAACAGGGTCTGCAGGCCGAGCTGGCCGATGATCTCGCCCATGCGCAGGTAGTCCGGGCTGTCGAGCTTGAACTGCGAGATGGGGTCTTCCTTGAAGGTGTCCACGCCCAGCGACACCACCAGTGCGTCCGGGGCGAAGGCGGCGATCTGCCGGCAGGCATCGGCCAGGGCCTGGCTCCATACCGCCCAGTCGCTGCCCTCGGCCAGCGGGTAGTTGAAGTTGAAGCCCCTGCCCGCGCCCTCGCCCTTCTCGTCGGCGAAGCCGAGGAAGTAGGGGTACTCGAAGCGCGGGTCGCCGTGGATCGAGGTGAAGAGCACGTCGGCGCGATCGTAGAAGATGTCCTGGGTGCCGTTGCCGTGGTGGTAGTCGACGTCGAGCACCGCCACGCGCTTGGCGCCCCTGTCCAGCAAGGCCTGCACGGCGATGGCGGCGTTGTTCAGGTAGCAATAGCCGCCCATGTAGTCGGCGGCGGCGTGGTGGCCCGGCGGGCGGCACAGGGAGAACACCCCGCGTGCGCCCTTGGCCAGTTCGGCCTGGCCGCTGAGGGCGACGTTGGCCGAGCTGATGATGGCCTGCCAGGTGCCGGCGGTGATGGGCGCACCGGCGTCGAAGGAGTAGTAGCCCAGGCGGCCGTCGATGTCGGTGGGCTCCACCTGGCGCAGGCGCCGGGTCGGCCAGGCGATGGGCAGCATGTCGTGGCTGCGGCCCTTGGCCTGCCAGTCGGCCCAGGCGTTCTGCAGAAAGCGCACGAAGCCTTCGCCGTGTACCCGCAGGATCGGCGCCAGGCCGAAGTCCTGCGGCGCCTGGATGGCGCCGAGCTGCACGGCCTTGGCACGGTCCAGGACCATGTCGGCGCGGCTGGGCTTCTCGAAGCAGGGGGTGAACTGGCCGCCGATGAGTTCGTGCTTGCCGTGGTGCAGGTGGTGGTCGTCGCTGTAGAGGGTCAGCATGTCCGGCTCCTTGCGGGTTGGGTGGTGGGTCGGTTCGATCAGTGTTCGGAGAACTGCACCTGGGGCGCCGGCCGCCTGAAACCGCCGGTGTGCCACGCCAGGTAGAGGAAGCCTGTGGCGAACCAGGCCAGGCCGATGCCCAGGGTCAGCGCGGAGAGGCTGGTCCACAGCCAGGCGATCAGGCCGAAACCGATCAGTGGCAGCAGCCCATAGCGCAGCCTGTCACCGAGGCCGTGGGGCTGGCCGTCCAGCAGGTGGCTGCGGATCACCGCCAGGTTCACCACCGAGAAGGCCACCAGGGCGCCGAAGCTGATCATCGACGCCAGGGTGGTGAGGTCGATGACGATGGCCAGCAGCGAAACCAGGGACACCAGCAGGATCGACAGGGTGGGCGTCCGGTAGCGTGGCGAGAGGCGACCGAAGAGGCGGCGCGGGAGGATGCCGTCGCGGCCCATGCTGAACAGGATGCGCGACACCGAGGCCTGGGACGCCAGGGCGGACCCGGCGGCGCCGGCCACGTAGGCGGCGGTGAAGAAGGCCTCCAGCAGGCCGCCACCGGCCTTGAGCATCACCTCGGTGGCCGCGGCGTCCGGGTCCTTGAAGGCGCTGCCGGGGAACACCAGTTGCGCCACCAGGGCCAGGAGGATGAACAGCAGCCCGGCGGTGATGGTGGTCATGACGATGGCGCGGGGGATGTCGCGGCGCGGGTCGCGGGCCTCCTCGGCCAGGGTGGACACCGCATCGAAACCGAGGAAGGACAGGCACAGCACCGCCGCGCCGGCCATCAGCGGCGCCAGGCCCGGCTGGGTGCCATCGCCCAGCAACGGCGCCATGAGGTCCACCTCGCCGCCGCCCAGGCTGCGCATGGACATCGCCAGGAACACCACGACGAACACCAGCTGCGCGCCGACGATGGCGTTGCTCATGCCCGACACCGAGCCGATACCGCGCAGGTTGAGCAGGGTGACCAGGGCCACCGCCGCCACCACGAAGGCCCAGGCGGGCACGGCGGGGAAGGCGATATTGAGGAACAGGCCGATCACCAGGTAGTTGATCATCGGCAGGAACAGGTAATCGAGCAGCAGCGACCAGCCGGCGAGGAAGCCCACCGCCGGGCCGAAGCTCAGGCTGGCGTAGGAGTACGCCGAGCCTGCCACCGGGTACTTGCGCACCATGAAGCTGTAGGAGAAGGCGGTGAAGAGCATCGCCGCCAGGGTCGCGACATAGGCCAGCGCGGTGCGCCCGCCGGTCATCTCGGTGACCACGCCGTAGGTGGTGAACACCGTCAGCGGCACCATGTACACCAGGCCGAAGAACACCAGGGCCGGCAGGCCGAGGATGCGCCGCAGGTGGGTGCCCTGGGCGCTGTGGGTGAAGTCGTCGAAGGCTTTGCTCATGGAAATACCTCGCGGGCACCTGCCGGGCAGGCGCTGGGGTGGATCGTCGGGCGCGTCGTGCGTCGATGGGCGGGCCGTGATGGCCCAGGGTCAGCTGGCGGGCAGTCGGCCGCTGTGGGGGATGGCGCTAAGGCAGGTGGTGCGGGGCATGGCGGTCAGTCTCTTGTTCTTGTGCATGGGCGCCGGAGGGCGCGGGTGGCCGGCGCATCGCTCCCGTCGACGCGCCTGCTGGCTCGGGGTGGTCCGGCCCGCCGTGCGGCGGGCCGGAAGCCGGTCATTTCTTCAGCTTGGTCCATACCTTGCTGCGCAGGTTCAGGGCCTTGGGCGAGCAGAGCTTGAAGCTCTTCAGGCGGTCCAGCTTGTCCTGCGGGGTGTTGATCGCCGGGTCGTCGAACAGCTCCTTCTCCATGAACTTCTCGGAGCCTTCGATGGCGTTGTTGTACTTGGCGAAGTTGGAGGCGGCGGCGATGTTCTCCGGCAGCATCATCCAGTTGATGAAGGCGTGGGCCTCCGCGACGTTGGCCGCGTCCTTGGGGATCACGAAGTTGTCGATGAACAGGTGGATGCCTTCCTTCGGATAGACGTACACCAGGCTGTCGCGCTGGGCGTGGGCGCGGTGGTAGGCGCCGTTCCACTGCATGTGCATGGCCACTTCGCCTGCGGCCATGCGCTCGATGGTGCCGTCGCTGTTGTACATGGCCAGCAGCGGTTTCTGCGCCAGCAGCAGGTCCTGGATCTTCTTCGCGTCCTTCGGGTCCTCGGTGCACTGGTCGATGTCCAGGTAGTGGGACGCGGCGATGTACAGGTCTTCGATGGAGTTGAGCGCCACCACCTTGCCCTTGAGCTCGGCCGGCGGCTCGAAGAAGGGTTTCCAGCTCTCCTCCAGGGCCCCGCCTGGCACCTGCTTGCTGTCGTAGCTGTAGCCGGTGGTGCCCCACAGGTAGGGCACGCTGTAGTCGTGGCCGGGGTCGAAGTCGAGGCTCTGGAAGTTGGCCTTGAGGTTCTTCAGGTTGGGCAGCTGGGCCTTGTCGAACTTCTGCAGCAGGCCGTCGGTGGCCATGATCTGGATGAAGCTGTCCGAGGGCACCACCACGTCGTAGGCGCCGCCGCCGGCCTTGAGCTTGGCCAGCAGGGTCTCGTTGCTGTCGTAGGCGTCCAGGGTGGCCTTGATGCCGGTGTCCTTCTCGAACTTCTTCAGCAGCTCCGGTGGGAAGTAGTCCGACCAGTTGGCCAGGTGCAGGGTGCCGGCCGCCTGGGCGGTGCCGGACAGGCCCAGGGCGAGCAGCAGGGAGAGCGCGAGCGGTGTGGTGCGGGTCATGACGGGCTCCTTTGGGCTCAGCGCTTGCGCTGGCCGATGTAGTAGGACAACGCAACGAACGCTATGGAAATCACCAGGATGATCGAGGAAATCGCGTTTATCTTCGGCGATATGCCCATCCTGATGGAGCTGAAGATGTACACCGGCAGGGTGGTGGCCCCGGCCCCGGCGACGAAGTAGGTGATGACGAAATCGTCCATGGAGATGATGAAGGCGAGCATCGCCCCCGAAAGGATGCCGGGCGTCAGCAGCGGGAAGGTGATCTTCCAGAAGGCCTTCCAGGGCGAGGCGTAGAGATCGGCGGCGGCTTCGGCCAGGCGCGGGTCCATGCCCTCCAGCCGTGCGCGGATCGGCAGGTAGGCGAAGGGGATGCAGAACACCACGTGGGCGATTAGGATGGTGAACAGCGAAAGCTTCAGGCCGACGAAGGCGAAGAACATCAGCGTCGCCACGGCGGTGACGATCTCCGGCACCAGCAGCGGCAGGCCGAGCACGCCGCTCATGGCGGTCTGCCCACGGAAGGCGCGGCCGCGCATGCCCAGGGCCGCGAGGGTGGCCAGGGTGGTGGCGATCAGGGTGGCGAAAGTGGCCACCAGCAGCGAGTTCTTCGCCGCGCGGACGATCTCCGGGTCGTTGGCCACCACCGCGTACCACTTGAGGCTGAAGCTCTCCCAGATGGTCGCCGACTGGCCGCCGTTGAAGCTCAGCGCCACCAGCACCAGGATCGGCACGTAGAGGAAGGCGAAGAACAGCCAGGCAGTGGGGCGCACGCCGGTGAAGCGCCAGAGCGGGCCTTGCAGGTTCATGGGTGGCCTCCGGCGGTGCCCGGCTTGAAGCGCAGGCTGTAGAGCAGCATCGCCAGCAGCACGAAGCCGAGCAGGGCGAAGGACAGCGCCGCGCCCAGCGGCCAGTTGTGCGAGGCGCCGAACTGCAGCTGGATGAGGTTGCCGATCATCAGCGACTTACCGCCCCCCAGCAGCTCGGGAATGATGTAGTTGCCGAGCGAGGGGATGAACACCAGGATCACCCCGGCCATCACCCCCGGCATCGCCAGCGGCAGGATGATCCGCTTCAGGGCCTGGAAGCGGTTGGCGCCCAGGTCGAAGGCCGCCTCCACCAGGCGCCAGTCGAGTTTCTCCAGGCTGGTGTAGATGGGCAGCACCATGAACGGCAGGAAGGTATAGAGCAGGCCGATGATCACCGCGCCGTCGGTATAGAGGATGCCCAGCGCCTTGTCGGAGAGCCCCAGCCCGTGCAGGGAGCTGTCCACCAGCCCGCCGTTGCGCAGTAGCAGGATCCAGGCGTAGACCCGCACCAGCAGGTTGGTCCAGAACGGCACCGTGACCAGGAACAGCAGCAGGTTGCGCTTGCGCTCGTTCTGCAGCGCCAGGTAGAGCGCGGTGGGGAAGCCGATCAGCAGGCAGCCGGCGGTGGTCATCACCGACAGCCAGAACGAGCGCTGGAAGATCTGCAGGTAGTCGGTGTTGAACACCTGGCTGTCGTCCAGGTCCCGCTCGTAGAGGAAGTTGACGTAGGCCTCCAGCGAGTACTCGCCCCACTTCACGCCGCCGTAGTCGCCCGGTTGCAGCAGTGACACCAGCAGCATGATGCCCAGGGGCAACAGCAGGAACAGGCCCAGGGTGAACATGGCCGGCGCGGCCAGCAGCAGGCGCCGGCGCAGCTGGCGGGCCTCGGCCTGGGCGCGCAGGCTGCTCATCGCGGCAGCACCCGCACCGCGCTGGCGGGCACCTGCAGGCGCACGCGGGTGCCGGCCTCCAGGCAGCCCCCGGCGCCGTCGCGGTTCTGCCGGCGCACGCGGAAGCCGCTCTGCCCGGCCACGCGCAGCAGGTAGAGGGTGTCGGTGCCGACGTAGACCACCGTCTCCACCTCCCCTTCGAGGTTGCCGTCCGGGTCGATGGCGATGCGCTCCGGGCGGATGGCCAGGGTCACCGGGCCACGGCGCTCGCCGGGGGCATCGAGCACCTGCCCGTCGGCCAGGCGCACGCCGGTGTCCAGCGCCTCGGCATCGAGGAAGTTGGTCTCGCCGATGAAGTCGGCCACGGTGCGGTCCACCGGCGCTTCGTAGATCTCGGTCGGGCTGCCGACCTGGAGGATGCGCCCCTTGTGCATCACCGCGATGCGGTCGGACATGGTCAGGGCTTCTTCCTGGTCGTGGGTGACGAAGATGAAGGTGATGCCGGTCTCGTGCTGCAGGCGCTTGAGCTCGATCTGCATGTCCTTGCGCAGCTTCTGGTCCAGCGCCGAGAGGGACTCGTCCAGCAGCAGCACCTTGGGCCGGCTGGCCAGGGCGCGGGCCAGGGCGATGCGCTGTTGCTGGCCGCCGGAGAGCTGGTCGGCGCGGCGCCGGCCGACGTCCGGCAGCTTCACCAGCTCCAGCATGCGCTGCACCGTGGCTTCGATCTCGGCCTTGGGGCGGCCCTGCATCTCCAGGCCGAAGCCGATGTTCTGCGCCACCGTCATGTGCGGGAACAGTGCGTAGCTCTGGAATACGGTGTTGACCGGTCGGCGGAAGGGCGGCAAGCCCTGCATCTCCTCGCCATAGAGGCGGATGGCACCGGCGCTGGGCTGTTCGAACCCCGCGATCAGGCGCAGGAGGGTGGTCTTGCCGCAGCCGGAAGGGCCGAGGAGGGTGAAGAACTCGTTGGCGCGGATCTCCAGGGAAACCTCGTCCAGGGCGCGGACGCCCTGCCCCGGATCGCCGAACTCCATGCAGACACGGTCGATGCTGATCGCACTGGACATGCTTATCGCAAGCTCTAAGGGATTGTTCTTATTGGGCTTTTTCGCATGACGCAAAGGCCCCTGGCGCCTTTGATTCTGTCAGCGGCGTGCGGGGCGCAGAACGATAGAAACGGTCAAAAGGGGATAATTTCGGACAATTTGCTGGCGGGTGCCAGTGGGAAGGATCGAGGCTCGGACTTTTTGGGTGGGGCCCTGCGTTCGCGGGGATGACGACGGGCGGAGGCACCCCGCGGCAGGCGTTTCCGCAAGCGCGGGTATCCGCCGGATCGCACCGACAGGAGACGTAGCCCGGGCTTCGGCCCGGGAATGCCCGGAGTGGGTGGCGCCGGCGAATGCGGCGCCGGATCAGCGCCGGTACTGGCTCGGCGGCTGGCCGCTCCAGCGCTGGAAGGCGTGGCGGAAGCTGGCGGTCTCGGCGTAGCCGAGCTGCTCGGCGATCAGGTAGATCGGCAGGTCGGTCTGCAACAGCAGCTGGCGTGCCTTGTCGTAGCGCACTTCATCCAGCAGCCGCTGGTAGCTGGTGTTGAGGCGCTGCAGGTGGCGGCGCAGGGTGCGTTCGGAGCGGTGCAGGCTGCGGGCGACGCGGTCCAGGTTGCTGGCTTCGCTGAGGTGGCCGGCCAGGTGCTCGCGGATCTGGTCGAGCACGTCGTGGCGGCTGGTGAGCTGGGCGTCGAGCTTCTGGCACTGCTGCAGGCCGTGGTGGCAGGTCACCGGGTCGGCCAGGGGCAGGGTGCGGTCGAGCAGCGCGGCGTTGAAGCAAAGTGCTGTGCGCGAATCGCCGAAGTCCACCGGGCAGCCGAGCTTCTCCGTGTAGGCGGCCGCATGCAGCGGCGGGCGGTAGGGCAGGCGCACCCGGCGCGGGCGCACGGCTTCGCCCAGCAGGTCCTGGATCACCGTGAGCAGCGAGGTCAGGCACAGCTCGCTGTTGAACACCATGAGCTCCGGCGCATAGCGGTAGCCGGTGGCGACCAGGCGGGCCTCGGTGCCGTCTTCCTCCAGGGTCAGGGTGAAGTAGCTGCCCAGCAGCGAGGCGTTGGCCAGGGCGATGTTCAGTGCATCGCGCAGGGTGCGGCTGGCGAGCATGGTGTAGCCGAGGATGCCGTAGGCCGAGACGTGCATGCGCAGGCCTAGGGAAAGGCCCAGCGCCGGGTCGCGCGTGCTGCTCAGGGCGTTGGCGAAGACCCGCAACTCCTGGGCGTGGGTGATCAGCTTGTCGGGGGTGTCGAGGTCGCTGCAGGCGACGCCGCTGCCTTCGAGCAGGCGCGGGCGCGGCACTTCCTCGGCGAGGGTCTCCACCGCCAGGGCGATGGTGTGCAGGGTGGTCATGACCCGTTCGGGTAGCAATGGCGCCGCCATGTTTCGTCCCCTTTGGTAACGGTGGGGTGCCGGGAGGGTGCATGGGCCTGTGCATTAAGTTTCGGTTCAGGCATCACAATGGCGCACTCTTGTATCCTCGGCGCGCCCCTGAACCCTAGAGTTTGTCCCGATGCGATCCTTCCTGACTCCCCGTTGGCTGGTTTCCGGCCTGTTGTTCTGTGTGTTGCTGGTGCTCGGCATCGCCGCCCAGGAGTTTCGCCTGTTCGAGCGCGGCTGGTTCATCGTGCAAGAATGGCGCCACGCTTCGGAGTGGCGCGAGCGCTCGATCTGGCTGCCGGACTACCGGGTGACCATCGAGGCGCAGCCCATCGAGGGGCTGGACGACGATGTCTCCGCGCTTACCTACGACCCGGACCGCCATAGCCTGCTGACGGTCACCAACCAGCGCCCGCAGATCATCGAGCTGTCCCTGGACGGCCACATCATCCGGCGCATCGACCTGGAGGGCTTCGGCGATCCGGAGGCCATCGAGTACATCAGCAAGGGCGTCTACGTCATCACCGACGAGCGCCTGCAACGCCTGGTCAAGGTGCGCCTGGACGAGGACACCACCCGCCTGGACGCCAGCGAGTCGCAGCAGCTCTCCCTGGGCATCGGCCTCAACGGCAACAAGGGCTTCGAGGGCCTGGCCTACGACCCCGCCGGGCAGCGCCTGTTCGTGGCCAAGGAGCGCGACCCGGTGCGCATCTACGAGGTCCATGGCTTCCCCCACACCAACCCGGACAAACCCTTCGCGGTGCACGTGGTGGACGACCCCAAGCGCGACGCCGGGCTCTTCGTCCGCGACCTTTCCAGCCTGCAATACGACGACCTCAGCGGCCACCTGCTGGCGCTGTCCGATGAATCGCGGCTGGTGCTGGAGATCAACGCCGACGGCAAGCCCATCAGCAGCCTGTCGCTGCTGCGCGGCATGCACGGCCTGACCCGCGGCGTGCCGCAGGCGGAGGGCGTGGCGATGGATAACGAAGGGAACCTGTACCTGGTCAGCGAGCCGAACCTGTTCTACAGGTTCAGCAAGCCGGCGGGGGAGTGACGCTCGATGTTCCACGAGGCGCTTCGCAAGCGACGCGCCCCGTGGCCTGGAATCAATACCAGGGACGCTCTACCTGGGGCAGGCTGAGGGTCTTGTCGCGGTAGTTGGCCTGGGCGGCCTTGATGTCGGTGCGCAGGGCTTTTGCTTCCCGCAGCAGGTCGTTCACCTCGGCTTCCGGGGGGTTGAACCCGGCCCCTGCGAGCCGCGTGATTACCAGAGTGCCGTCACGGTTACCTTCCACCAGGGCGATGGTCGCCCAGATGAACGCCTGCTTGTACTCACCCTTGAGCAGGTTGAGCGCGGCGACAGTGCTCTGGCCGAACGGTTCGCCCTTCCGGGCCTCGGCGTCGCACCAGGCGAGCACTTGCTGGGCCTGGGCAGGATCGCCGGCGCCATTGGCGCGTATCAGGCCCGGCGCGAAGATGCGGCAACCCAGGCTCGATGCCAGGCGATCGCCCTTGGCGGACGCGTCGGCGAGCAGCTTGCGGTAGTCCGCCTCGCTGATGAGCGCACCCTCACCCTCGCCAAAGGCCCCGGCGAGATAAAGCATCTTCACCTGGGCGTTGCTCTGGCCGTATTGCTCGTAGACCGCCTTGCGCCGGGCCGGATCCTCCAGTGTGGGGATGTGGCCGTCGAACAGCCCCATCAGCACCGACGGGTAGCCGGAAGGGCCGTGCTGCGCCAGGTATTCGTAGGCTTTCACGACCTTTTCCTGGTCGAGCTTGCCCAGGGTGGCGTCGCCATACAGGGTGGCCAGGCCCTGCTGGGCATGCAGGCGATGGCCCTCGACGGTGGCTTTCTCGGCGACTTCCTGCAGCAGGCTCTCCGCCTTGTCGAGGTCCTGCTGGAAGGGCGCGTTGCCGTTGAGCAGGGCCAGGCCCAGCAGCAGCTTGGCGGTGTAGGAGCCTTGGGCGGCGCCTTTCTCCAGGAAGCCCTTCGACTGCTGCAGGTCGACCTTCTGGCCGAACTGCTCGTCTTCCAGGTAACGGCTCAGCATGTAGGAGGCATCACCGTTGCCGTTGAGGGACGACTGGGTGTAGAGCTCGAAGGCCTTGTTGAAATCCTGTGCGACGCCGTCGCCGCGTTCGTACATCTTGGCCAGCATGTACTGGGCGCGGGGCTCCTTTTCCTCGGCAGCGCTTTGCAGCAGCTCGTGGGCTTCCTGCATCTGCTGCGGTGCGGTGGTCTCGGGGCGGTACAGGCCGATGGCCTTGTCGGTCTTCTCGACAGGGGTTTCGAAGCAGCCACTGAGCAGCAGGCACAGCGACAGCGTGATGAAGGCTTCCTTCTTCATGGCATTCCTTGATGGGGGGAGGGTATTTCGCGGCGCAGAGCCTACCAGAGGCGAATGCCTGATGGCATTTTGATGCTGAAATGCCGGGGAGCGGTGGGTTGTCGCATGACAGGAGCCCGGCACATTGCATGCCGGGCTCGGTTTCTTACGCCTTCAGCGTCTTCACGCCTTCGGCTGTGCCAAGCAGCAGCAGGTCGGCGGGGCGGGCGGCGAAGAGGCCGTTGGTGACCACGCCGACGATGGCGTTGATCTGCGCTTCCAGGGTCACCGGGTCGGTGATCGAGAGGTTGTACACATCGAGGATGATGTTGCCGTTATCGGTGACCACGCCTTCGCGGTAGACCGGATCGCCGCCCAGCTTCACCAGCTGGCGTGCCACGTGGCTGCGGGCCATGGGGATGACTTCCACCGGCAGGGGGAAGGCGCCGAGCACCGGCACCAGCTTGCTGCCGTCGGCGATGCAGATGAAGGTGCGCGCCACGGCGGCGACGATCTTCTCGCGGGTCAGGGCGGCGCCGCCGCCCTTGATCAGGTTCAGGTGCGCGTCGCTCTCGTCGGCGCCGTCCACGTAGAACTCCAGGGCGTCCACGGCGTTCAGGTCGTAGACCGGGATGCCGTGGCCCTTCAGGCGCTGGGCGGTGGCTTCGGAGCTGGCGACCGCGCCGTCGAAGGCCATCTTGTGCTGAGCCAGGGCGTCGATGAAGAAGTTGGCGGTCGATCCGGTGCCGACGCCGACGACGCTCTTGCTGTCGAGCAGCGGGAGGATATGGTCGACTGCGGCCTGGGCGACTGCCTGCTTGAGCTGGTCCTGGGTCATGCTGGTGGTCCACGTTGTGAAGGGAATGCGAGGGCGCGGATTATAGCCGGTCGGCGCGGCAAAACCCCGCATTCTCTGTGGTCGGGCGACGAAGCCCTGGGGTAGACTCGCCCATCCCCGCATGCCCCGCCAGTGAAGCCGTGATGCTCGAAGACTACGTGAAGAAGACCCTCACCTCGCGCGTTTATGACGTGGCGGTGGAAACCCCCCTGCAACCCGCGCTGCGCCTGTCCGAACGCCTCGGCAACCAGGTGCTGCTCAAGCGCGAGGACCTGCAGCCGGTGTTCTCCTTCAAGATTCGCGGCGCCTACAACAAACTGGCGCAGCTCAGCGCCGAGGAGCTGGCCCGTGGCGTGGTCACCGCCTCGGCCGGCAACCACGCCCAGGGCCTGGCCCTGGCGGCCCGCGAGCTGGGCATCAAGGCGACCATCGTGATGCCGCGCACCACCCCCGAGCTCAAGGTCCAGGGCGTGCGTGCCCGGGGCGGCAAGGTGGTGCTGCACGGCGATGCCTTCCCCGAGGCGCTGGCCTATTCGCTGAAGCTGGTGGACGAGAAGGGCTACGTCTACATCCACCCCTACGACGACCCGCACGTGATCGCCGGGCAGGGCACCGTGGCGATGGAGATCCTTCGCCAGCACCCCGGCCGCCTGGATGCCATCTTCGTGCCGGTGGGCGGCGGCGGCCTGATCGCCGGCATCGCCGCCTACGTGAAGTACCTGCGCCCCGAGGTGAAGGTGATCGGCGTCGAGCCGGACGACTCCAACTGCCTGCAGGCCGCCATGGCTGCCGGCGAACGCGTGGTGCTGGGCCAGGTCGGGCTGTTCGCCGATGGCGTGGCCGTGGCGCAGATCGGCCAGCACACCTTCGAGATCTGCCGCGAGCACGTGGACGAGGTGATCACCGTCAGCACCGACGAGATCTGCGCGGCGATCAAGGACATCTACGACGACACCCGCTCCATCACCGAGCCGGCCGGCGCCCTGGCCGTGGCCGGGATCAAGAAGTACGTGGAGCGCGAAGGCGGCACGGGGCAGACCCTGGTGGCCATCGACTCGGGCGCCAACATCAACTTCGACCGCCTGCGCCACGTGGCCGAGCGCGCCGAACTGGGCGAGAAGCGCGAGGCGATCATCGCCGTGACCATCCCCGAGCGCCCGGGCAGCTTCAAGGCCTTCTGCGAGGCCATCGGCAAGCGCCAGATCACCGAGTTCAACTACCGCTACAACACCGAGGCCGAGGCGCACATCTTCGTCGGCGTGCAGACCCACCCGGAGAACGACCCGCGCGAGGTGCTGGTGCAGAGCCTGCGTGACCAGGGCTTCCCGGTGCTGGACCTGACCGACAACGAACTGGCCAAGCTGCACATCCGCCACATGGTCGGCGGCCATGCGGCGCGGGTGGAGGACGAGTCGGTCTTCCGCTTCGAATTCCCCGAGCGTCCCGGCGCGCTGTTCAACTTCCTCAACAAGCTGGGCGGGCGCTGGAACATCACCCTGTTCCACTACCGCAACCACGGCGCCGCCGACGGCCGCGTGGTGGCCGGGCTGCAGGTGCCGGCGGACGAGCGCCACCTGATTCCCGCGGCGCTGGAAGAGATCGGCTACCCCTATTGGGACGAGAGCGACAACCCGGCCTACCGGCTGTTCCTCGGCTGAGGGCGGCGGCCATCTACACTTTGCTCGTCGCCCGGATGGAGTGAATGACAATGGATGACTACCTGATGCTGCAGATACTGCACGGCGTGCTGACCTTCCTGCTGTTCGCCGTCGCCGGCGGCCTGCTGTGGGGCGTGCTGCGAGCTTGGCACGGCGGCCTGGGGGGCTGGGCACCGAACCTGCGCCAGTCCGTGCTGTTCGGCGTACCGGCGTTGCTGGCCCTGGGCGTGGCCCTGCCGATCACCGGCTGGTGGCTGCTGGCCCTGGCCGAGATTCCCTTCGGCCTGACCTGGGTGCTGGGCAGCTCCATCCTCTACCTGCTGGCCGGCATCGCCTGGCTGGCCTTCACCCGGCGCCTGCTGGTGCTGCACGCCGGTGACGCGCCGAGTGCCGCCCCGCGCAGCCGTTTCCTCGGCTTCAGCCTGGGTTACGGCGCGGCCGGCTTCCTGTTGCTGCTGGCGATCCTCGTGCTGACCCTGGCCAAGCCGGCCTGAGCTTGGCCAGGCGCATCCTGCTGGTCGGTGCCAGCGGCTTCATCGGTCGTCATCTTCTGCGAGCCCTGTCTGCCGACGGCCACAGCCTGGTCGCCACCTCCCGCTCGGGCACTGGGCCGCAGTGGCCCGGCGTCGTCTGGCAGCCGCTGGACCTGGAGCATCTGGCCGAGAACCCCGAGCACTTTCCCTGGCCCGATGGCATCGACCTGGTGATCAACGCTGCCGGCGCGCTGGACCGCGACCTGGCGCGCCAAACCCGTATTCAGGCCGACGGCGCCTGCGCCCTGTTCGATCTTGCCGCCCGTCATGGCGCGGCGGTGCTGCAGCTTTCCGCCCTCGGGGCCGGGGATTGCGAGGTGCCCTTCCTCGCCAGCAAGGCACGGGCGGACGCTCACCTGCTGGCCCTGGGCAGTCCCGCCGTGGTGCTGCGACCCTCCCTGGTGCTGGGCGAAGGCGGGGCCAGCAGCGCCTGGTTGGAGCGACTCGCGCCCCTGCCGCTGGCGCCCCTGCTGGACACTCGCGCGCGAAGCATGCCGCTGCATGTGGACGACCTGGTCGGTGCGGTGCTGGCGTTGCTGCGGCGCTGGCCGGAACAGCCGCAGGTGCTGGAGCTGGTCGGGCCCGAGGCGCTGACCCAGGGCGAGTTGCTCGACCGCCTGCGCGCGGGCCTGGGCTGGGGCCCGGCGCGCTACCTCCAGCTACCGGGAGCGCTGGCGGGCGTCGCCGCGCGCCTGCACCTGCTCGATCCGCAATTGCTGGAGCTGGCACAGCGGGACAACCTGGGCGACGCCGCGCCGCTGGAGCGGCTCGGCGGCTATCGCCCGGCGCGGCTCGACCAGCGCCTGGATTCGACCTGGCCGCAGAAGGCCCGTGCCGTGAACGGCTGGCTGCACCCCTCGATGATCATCGTCCTGGCCTTGATCTGGCTGGGCACCGCGCTGGTCTGCCTCGGCCCCGGTTTCGACTGGGGGCTGAGGATCATGGCGGAAATGGGCGTGCACGGCCTGCTGGCCAAGCTGGCAGTGGTCGGGGGCGCGCTGCTGGATGGGCTGCTGGGCATCGGCATGCTGCTGCGTCGCTGGCGCCGCCACGCGCTGCTCGCGCAGCTCGGCCTGATGCTGGCCTATACGGCGCTGATCAGCCTGCTGCTTCCGCACTACTGGGCCGACCCTTATGCTGCGGTCGGCAAGAACCTCGTGCTCATGGTCGCCACCCTCTGGGTGCTGTGGCTGGAGCCCTCGCAACGGAAAACCGGATGAGCCTGTACCTGCTGCTGAAGACCCTGCACATCATGTCCTCGACCCTGCTGTTCGGCACCGGGCTGGGCTCGGCCTACTACGCCCTGCGCGCCTGGCGCAGCCAGCGGCTGGAAGTGATCGCCGTGACCTTCCGCCACCTGGTCACCGCCGACTGGCTGTTCATCGCGACCACTGCGGTGTTCCAGCCGCTGAGCGGCCTGGCCCTGGCCAAGCTGGCGGGCTGGCCGCTGAACCAGGTGTGGCTGCTGTGGAGCGTGGGGTTGTACGTGTTCGCCGGGCTCTGCTGGCTGCCGGTGGTGTGGCTGCAGATCCGCGTGCGCGACATGGCGCGCGATGCGCTGGCCGGGGGCCAGGAGCTGCCGGCCAGGGCCCACCTTTATATGAAGGTCTGGTTCGCCCTGGGCTGGCCGGCCTTCATCGCCTTCGTCGGCATCTTCTTCCTGATGGTGATCAAGCCGCTCTCGTTCTGAGGCGGCTCAGCGCAGGGAAATCACCGGCCAGCCGCGACGCTCGGCCTCGGCGCGCAGCTTGGGGTCGGGGTCGACCGCCACCGGGCGGGTCACCCGCTCTAGCAGCGGCAGGTCGTTGAGCGAGTCGCTGTAGAAGCTGGCGCCTTCCAGGCTCAGGCCGGTCTCGGCGAGCCAGCGCTCGAGGCGGGTCACCTTGCCTTCGCGGAAGCAGGGCACGTCGGTGGTGCGCCCGGTGTAGCGGCCGTCCGCCATCTCGCATTCGGTGGCCAGCAGGGTCTCCACCCCCAGGCGCGCGGCGATGGGGCCGGTGACGAAGCGATTGGTGGCGGTGATGATCACCAGCTTGTCGCCTGCCGCACGGTGCTCGGCCAGCAATGCCTCGCCCTTGGCCAGGATGATCGGCTCGACGCAGTCACGCATGAACTCGCGGTGCCACTGCTCCAGCTGGGCCATCTCGGTGCGGCCGAGGATCTCCAGGCTGAAGTTCAGGTAGTCGGTGATGTTCAGGCGGCCGGCCAGGTAGTCCTGGTAGAACGCGTCGTTGCGGGACTTGTAGGCATCGCCGTCGAGGATGCCGCGTTCGCACAGGTAGTCGCCCCAGGCGTGGTCGCTGTCGCCGCCGAGGAGGGTGTTGTCGAGATCGAAAAGGGCCAGGCGCACGTCAATTACCTTGGATCGAAACTACGGAGGGCGGCCAGAATAACCACTTTTCCCCGGCCTGCCCATTGCGCGAAAAGCCCGCATTGCCGCGTTTACGGGCTTTGTGGAACAATGCCGGAACATGCGTATGCGAGGTTGTTCGTCGTGATCGATCCCGATGGTTTCCGCCCCAATGTCGGCATCATTCTCGCCAATGATGCCGGGCAGGTGCTTTGGGCTCGGCGTATCAACCAGGATGCCTGGCAGTTCCCCCAGGGCGGCATCAACCCCCGCGAGACGCCGGAAGAGGCGCTGTTCCGCGAGCTGAACGAGGAAGTCGGGCTCGAGGAGCGGGATGTGAAAATACTTGCATGCACCCGGGGCTGGTTGCGCTATCGTCTGCCGCAGCGTCTGGTGCGGACCCACAGCCAACCCCTGTGCATCGGGCAGAAACAGAAATGGTTCCTGCTGCGCCTGCAGTCGGATGAGAACCGGGTACGCATGGACCTGACCGGCAAACCCGAGTTCGATGGCTGGCGTTGGGTCAGCTACTGGTATCCGCTGGGGCAGGTCGTGACCTTCAAGCGAGAAGTCTACCGCCGTGCCCTCAAGGAATTAGCCCCGCGCCTGCTGGCGCAAGACTGACCCGGAGAAAGGCTACAAGGCCATGCTCAATACGCTGCGCAAGATCGTCCAGGAAGTGAACGCCGCCAAGGATCTGAAGGCGGCGTTGGCGATCATCGTGCTGCGGGTCAAGGAGGCCATGGGTAGCCAGGTCTGTTCCGTCTACCTGCTGGACCCCGAATCCAACCGTTTCGTGCTGATGGCCACCGAGGGCCTGAACAAGCGCTCCATCGGCAAGGTCAGCATGGCCCCCAACGAGGGCCTGGTCGGCCTGGTCGGCACCCGCGAGGAGCCGCTCAACCTCGAGCACGCCGCCGACCACCCCCGCTACCGCTACTTCGCCGAGACCGGCGAGGAACGCTATGCCTCCTTCCTCGGCGCGCCGATCATCCACCACCGGCGGGTGATGGGCGTACTGGTCGTGCAGCAGAAGGAGCGCCGCCAGTTCGACGAGGGCGAGGAAGCCTTCCTCGTCACCATGAGCGCCCAGCTCGCGGGCGTCATCGCCCATGCCGAGGCCACCGGCTCGATCCGTGGCCTGGGCCGCCAGGGCAAGGGCATCCAGGAAGCCAAGTTCGTCGGTGTGCCGGGCGCGCCGGGCGCTGCCGTGGGCACTGCCGTGGTGGTGCTGCCGCCGGCCGACCTGGAAGTGGTGCCCGACCGCGCCGTCGATGACATCGAGGCCGAGGTCGAGCGCTTCAAGCAGGCCCTGGAGTCGGTGCGCGAGGACATGCGTCGCCTGTCGAGCAAGCTGGCCACCCAGCTGCGCCCCGAGGAGCGGGCGCTGTTCGACGTCTACCTGATGATGCTCGACGACGCTTCCATCGGCCTGGAAGTGAAGAAGGTCATCCGCTCCGGCCAGTGGGCCCAGGGTGCCCTGCGCCAGGTGGTGATGGAGCACGTCAAGCGCTTCGAGCTGATGGACGACGCCTACCTGCGCGAGCGCGCCTCCGACGTCAAGGACCTCGGTCGCCGCCTGCTCGCCTACCTGCAGGAAGAACGCAAGCAGAACCTGGTGTACCAGGACAACACCATCCTGGTCAGCGAGGAGCTGTCCCCGGCCATGCTGGGCGAAGTGCCCGAAGGCAAGCTGGTGGGCCTGATCTCCGTGCTCGGCTCCGGCAACTCCCACGTCGCCATCCTCGCCCGCGCCATGGGTATTCCCACGGTCATGGGCGTGGTCGACCTGCCTTACTCGAAGGTCGATGGCATCGAGCTGATCGTCGACGGCTACCACGGCGAAGTCTTCACCAACCCCTCCGCCGAGCTGCGCAAGCAGTACAGCGAAGTGGTCGAGGAGGAGCGCCAGCTGGTCAAGGGCCTCGACGCCCTGCGCAGCCTGCCGTGCGAGACCCTCGACGGCCACCGCATGCCGCTGTGGGTGAACACCGGCCTGCTGGCCGACGTGACCCGTGCCCAGGAGCGCGGCGCCGAAGGCGTCGGCCTGTACCGCACCGAAGTGCCGTTCATGATCAACGAGCGCTTCCCCAGCGAGAAGGAGCAGCTCGCCATCTACCGCGAGCAGCTCGCCGCCTTCCACCCGCTGCCGGTGACCATGCGCACCCTGGACATCGGTGGCGACAAGGCGCTCTCCTACTTCCCGATCAAGGAAAGCAACCCCTTCCTGGGCTGGCGCGGCATCCGCGTCACCCTCGACCACCCGGAAATCTTCCTGGTGCAGGTGCGCGCCATGCTCAAGGCCAGCGAAGGCCTGAACAACCTGCGCATCCTGCTGCCGATGATCTCCGGCGTGCAGGAGCTTGAAGAATCCCTGCACCTGATCCACCGCGCCTGGGGCGAGGTGCGCGACGAGGGCGTCGACATCCCCATGCCGCCGGTCGGCGTGATGATCGAGATCCCCGCCGCCGTGTACCAGACCCGCGAGCTGGCGCGCCAGGTCGACTTCCTCTCGGTCGGCTCCAACGACCTGACCCAGTACCTGCTGGCCGTGGATCGCAACAACCCGCGCGTCGCCGACCTCTATGACTACCTCCACCCGGCGGTGCTGCAGGCGCTGGTCAAGGTGGTCAACGACGCTCACACCGAAGGCAAGCCGGTGAGCATCTGCGGCGAGATGGCCGGTGATCCCGCCGCCGCCGTCCTGTTGCTGGCCATGGGCTTCGACAGCCTGTCGATGAACGCCACCAACCTGCCCAAGGTGAAGTGGCTGCTGCGCCAGGTCAGCCTGAGCAAGGCGCGCGAGCTCCTCGACCAGCTGATGGGCATCGACAACCCGCAGGTCATCCATAGTTCCCTGCACCTGGCCCTGCGCAACCTGGGCCTGGGCCGCGTGATCAACCCGGCCGCGACCATCCAGGCCTGAGCCCCCGCCGGCGGTCGCGTCCAGCCCAACCAGATGCCATGGGCCTGCGCTGGCATCGCCGGAAAGGTGGCTTATGGACGAGCTTGCATCCGAAGAACATCCCTACGGCACGACCCGCGAAGAAATAGAGCGGACCCTTCGCCACGCCCTGGATATCGTCAGCGACGGCATCTGGGACTGGAACATGATCACCCACCATGTGCACCGCAGCCCCGGCTGGTACGCCATGCTCGGCTTCCCCCGCGACGGCCTGCCGGAGGACGTGGACACCTGGAAGAGCGTGATCCATCCCGATGACTTCGATGGCGTGATGCGGGGCTTCCAGGCCTACCTCGATGGCCACCGCGCCGAATACGCCGAGGAGTACCGTTGCCTCTGCCAGGACGGCAGCTACCTGTGGATAAGCGATCACGGCCGTTTCGTCGAGTTCGACGACCAGGGCCGGCCGACGCGGATGATCGGCGCCCATCGCAACATCCACGAGCGCAAGCGTGCCGAGCTGGCGCTGCAGCAGCGCAACGAGGAGCTGCAGCGCATCAACCGTGATCTCGAGGCCCTGATCGAGCTGCGCACCGAAGCCCTGGCCGAGGCCAATCGTGCGCTCGCGGACCAGGTCAGGGCCGCGGTGCAACTGGCCGAGACCGATCCGCTCACCTCGGTGTTCAACCGTCGCAAGTTCCAGGCCTGCCTGGAGCACGAGTGGCAGCGCTTCGTGCGCCATGGTCACCCCACCGGCCTGCTGATGTTCGACCTCGACCACTTCAAGCGCGTCAACGACAGCCTGGGCCATGCCGTCGGCGACCAGGTGCTGGTGGCGGTGACCGCCTGCCTGGGCGCGGTGCTGCGCGAAGAGGATTGCCTGGCCCGCTGGGGCGGCGAGGAATTCATCGTGCTGTTGCCGGACACCGGCCCCGACGCCCTGTTGCTGCTGGCCCAGCGGCTGCACGCACGGGTGCCGGAAGCCTGCCCGCAGCTGCCCTGGCGGCTCACGGCCAGTTTCGCGGTGGCCGGCATGCAGCCGGGGGAGAGCGTCGAGGCGCTGTTGCGGCGCCTCGACGAAGGGCTCTACCGCGCCAAGGAACGGCGCGACTGCATCGAGCGCTGCTAGAGCTGAAGCGCCACATCCCCCAGGTGCCCGCCGTGGGGTCCGTAGCTGCGCTCCACCAGCTCGCGGCGCCCATCGGCATGGACGATCAGCGCGGTGCTGGCGCGGGTGCCGTAGGTGCGGGTGGCGATGAACACCGGTGAAAGCATGCGCTCGGTGTTCAGGCCCACGCCGGTGTCGGGGAGGATCGCGTCCGGCGCTGCCTCGGGGTCGTGCATCAGGTTGAGCAGGGTGTCGGTGTTGACCTGCTCCAGGCATTCGGCGAGCGCCGCCTTGGCGCGCTCGACCTTCGGCCACGGCGTATCCAGGTCGGCGTTGGACAGCCCATAGATGCCGGCGGCCAGTTTCCTCGGGCCGCCGCTGCGGGGGTTGAGGAAGCACAGCTCGCGGGCATCGCCCACCAGCAGGTTGAAGCCGGCGTAGTCACCGGCGCGGCGCTGGGCGTCGGCGAGGAACTCGCCCGGGCCCATCCTGCCGCTGAGGAACTGCACGCACAGCTCGCCACGGGAACGGCCCACCGGGGGCAGGCGCGGGTCGCGGATATTGGTCAGCGCGGCGAAGCGGCCATCCGGGCCGAGGCCCAGCCAGGTCCCCCCGGCTTCGAGGTCGCGTCCTGCATACAGCCCCGGCGCGTCTTTCCATGCGGCCAGTGGCTGGGTGGGGCGGGCGTAGAACTCATCACGGTTTGCGGCGAGCACCAGGGGAGTCTGGTGACCCGGTCGCCAGGCGAATGCGATCAGGCACATCTGGAGTGGTCTCCTTGTTTGTCGGCGAGTCTAGCAGCCCGCTGCAGGACATCCATCGTCCCGATTGGAGCGCGACGCGGGCTTCCGTTACCATGCCGCTTTGCTCTCGGGGGTGTCGATGGAATTCCTGCTGTACCTGGTACTCGGCGCCTGCGCCGGTGTGCTCGCGGGGCTGTTCGGCGTCGGTGGCGGCATGATCATCGTGCCGGTTCTGGTGCTCAGCTTCACCGCCCAGGGATTCGACCCCAGCGTCCTCACCCACCTCGCCGTGGGCACCTCCCTGGCGACCATCATCTTCACGTCGGTCAACGCCGTACGCGAGCACCATCGCAAGGGCGCCGTGCGCTGGCCCATCTTCGCCTGGATGACCCTCGGCATCCTCCTCGGCGCCGCGCTGGGTTCGCTCACCGCCAAGGCGATCCAGGGCCCCATGCTGCAGAAGATCATCGGCTGCTTCGCCATCCTGGTTTCCATCCAGATGGCCCTGGACCTGAGGCCCAGGGCCAGCCGCGAGGTGCCTGGCAGACCCGGGCTGACCGGCGCCGGCGTCTTCATCGGCTGGGCCTCGGCGATCTTCGGCATCGGCGGTGGCTCGCTGACCGTGCCCTTCCTCACCTGGCGCAGCGTGCCCATGCAGCAGGCGGTGGCGACCTCCTCCGCCTGCGGGCTGCCCATCGCCCTGGCCAGCGCCCTGTCGTTCATGGTGCTGGGCTGGAACGAGCCGCACCTGCCGCCGTGGAGCCTCGGCTTCGTCTATCTCCCCGCGCTGGCCGGCATTGCGCTGACCAGCATGTTCTTCGCCCGCTTCGGCGCGCGCCTGGCCCATCGCCTGTCGCCGCGTCTGCTCAAGCGCCTGTTCGCCCTGCTGCTGCTCTCGGTCGGGCTGAGTTTTCTGATCTAAGGAGTCGTGATGCTGGCTTATCCCCAGATCGATCCGGTGGCCCTGAGCCTCGGACCCCTGAAAATCCACTGGTACGGGTTGATGTACCTGATCGGCATCGGCGGTGCCTGGTGGCTGGCCTCGCGCCGGCTCAAGGCCTTCGACCCGACCTGGACCCGCGAGAAGCTCTCCGACCTGGTGTTCTGGGTCGCCCTCGGCGTGATCGCCGGCGGGCGCCTGGGCTACGTGCTGTTCTACGACCTGCCGGCCTACCTCGCCAACCCGCTGCTGATCCTCGAGGTGTGGAAGGGCGGCATGTCGTTCCACGGCGGCCTGATCGGCGTGATGCTGGCGACCCTGTGGTTCGGCCGGCGCAACGGCAAGAGCTTCTTCCAGCTGATGGACTTCATCGCCCCGCTGGTGCCGATCGGCCTGGGCGCCGGGCGCATCGGCAACTTCATCAACTCCGAGCTCTGGGGCAAGGTCACCGACGTGCCCTGGGCGATGATCTTCCCCAACGGCGGCCCGCTGCCGCGCCACCCGTCGCAGCTGTACCAGTTCGCCCTGGAGGGCGTGGCGCTGTTCGCCATCCTCTGGTTCTACTCGCGCAAGCCGCGCCCGACCATGGCCGTGTCCGGCATGTTCGCGCTGTGCTACGGCATCTTCCGCTTCATCGTCGAGTTCGTCCGCGTGCCGGACGCCCAGCTCGGCTACCTCGCCTTCGGCTGGCTGACCATGGGCCAGGTCCTCTGCGTGCCGATGATCCTCGGCGGCATCGGCCTGATCGTCTGGGCCTACCGCCGCCAGCCCGTCCAAGGAGTCGCTTCGTGAAACAGTACCTCGACCTCATGCGCCTGGTGCGCGAGACCGGCACCTTCAAGAGTGACCGCACCGGGACCGGCACCTACAGCGTCTTCGGCCACCAGATGCGCTTCGACCTGGCCGACGGCTTCCCCCTGGTGACCACCAAGAAGTGCCACCTGAAGTCCATCATCCACGAGCTGCTGTGGTTCCTCCAGGGCGACACCAACATCCGCTACCTGAAGGAAAACGGCGTCTCCATCTGGGACGAATGGGCCGACGAGAATGGCGACCTGGGCCCGGTCTACGGCTACCAGTGGCGCAGCTGGCCGGCGCCCAACGGCGAGTCGATCGACCAGATCACCAAGCTGATCGAGATGATCCGCAAGAACCCGGATTCGCGCCGCCTGATCGTCTCCGCCTGGAACCCGGCCCTGGTGGACCAGATGGCCCTGCCGCCCTGCCACGCTCTGTTCCAGTTCTACGTGGCCGACGGCAAGCTCAGCTGCCAGCTGTACCAGCGCTCGGCGGACATCTTCCTGGGCGTGCCCTTCAACATCGCCAGCTACGCCCTGCTGACGCTGATGGTGGCGCAGGTCTGCGGCCTGAGGCCCGGCGACTTCGTCTGGACCGGCGGTGACTGCCACCTCTACGCCAACCACATCGAGCAGGCCGACCTGCAGCTCACCCGCGAGCCGCTGCCCCTGCCGACCATGAAGCTCAACCCCGAGGTGAAGGACCTGCTGGCCTTCAAGTTCGAGGACTTCGAGCTGGTGGGCTACCAGGCGCACCCGCACATCAAGGCACCGGTCGCGGTCTGACCCGCTCCGGCTCCCACAGGCGCGGCCCCAGGAATCCACCTGTGGGCGCCTGCCGGGTGGGGGCGAATTCATTCGCGAATCTGCCCCGATCCCCGGGCTGAAGCCCGGGCTACGCGCTGCGTGGCGACCGCTTTCGTAGGATGGGTAGAGCTACGCGAAACCCATCACGCGGAGCCTCAGGCATTCTTCGCCGTGCCTGCCCAAATCACCCCAACTCCGCCGCCAGCGCCTTAACCTGCTCCTGCCGCTCCGCCTGCTCCAACTCCGCGCCGGGGTTGAGCGACGACCATTCCGGGTGCGCCCGCGCCTTGCCTAATGCCGGTGGCAGTTTGCCCTGGCGCCATTGCTTCTCCTCCGGCGCCGTCATGCGGATGGCGTCGATGGCGGCATGCCCCCGTGCATCCAGGGCCTGCAGCAGCTGGCGCTGGCGCAGGGCGAGCAGGCGCAGGATGGCGTCGTCCACGGTCAGCTCGCGCTGGCCACGGATCTTGCCCAGCAGGCGTTCGCCGTAGTGGCCGACGGTCTGCCAGGCGCCGCCGGCGATGGCGCCCAGGGCTGCCGCGGCGCCCAGGGTCAGGCCGCCCACCAGCAGGTCGACGCCGGCCCCGGCGGCGGCACCGGCCGCCATGCCGCTGCCCAGGCGCACGCCGAGCTGCTTGAGGGTTTCGGGGTTGAACAGGTCATCGCCCCAGCGCCCGTCAAGCAAAGGCAGGTCACCGGTGGCGGCATCTTCCGGGCGGAAGGCGTGCAGGCGCAGCAGGGCATCCACGCAGGCCTGTTCGCGGGCGCGCACCTGCTGGCGCAGGGCCTCGGTGGCCCGGGCCAGGCTGGCCTCGTCGGCCGGCACGCTGCGGCGGCAGGCGGCGACATCCAGCAGCAGTTCGGCGATCAGTCGCGCCCCGGCCCGCCGGCGCAGGCCGCGCTGGGCCTCGTGGTCCTCGATCAGCCGTTGCAGTTGCGGGCGTGCCCGTTCCAGCAGCAGGGCCAGGCTCTCGTAGAGGCGGCGCTCGCCATCCAGCGGCGGCGCCACGCTGTCGAAGCGCACCAGCGCGTGCAGGCCCAGGCGTGCCAGGGCCTCGCGCCATTCGGCCTCGCGGTGGTCGTTGACCGCGACGAAGTTCAGCACCGGCAGCAGCGGCCGGCCGCACATGGCCAGCACCGCCAGCTCGTCGCGGTACTTGGCCAGCACCGGCTCGCGGGCGTCGATCACATAGAGGCCGGCATCGGAGGCCAGCAACTGGCGCAGCACCTTGGCCTCCTGCTCGAAGCGCTGGCGCGCCTCGCTGCCGTCGAGAAAGCGCGCCAGCCGTGCCGGGCCGTCCAGGCGCTCGCCGGGGCGTTCGAGGCGCTCCAGGTAGTCGAGCAGGGCGATGGCGTCTTCCAGGCCGGGGGTGTCGTAGAGCTCCAGCAGCGGCTGACCGTCCACCGACAGGCGCGCGCCCTCGACATGGCGGGTGGTGCTGGGGCGGTGGGACACCTCGCCAAAGCCGCGATCACGCAGCAGGGTGCGCAGCAGCGAGGTCTTGCCGACGTTGGTGTGGCCGACCACGGCCAGTTTCAGTGCGTCAGTCATGGCCCTTCTCCAGCCAGGCGAGGGGCGAGCTGTCGGCGTGTTCCAGCTCCAGGCGCGACAGGGCCTGGTGCCATTCGCCCAGGCGCAGGCTGTCCAGCGCCGCGCCCGGTGGGGCCGGCAGCAGCCAGATGCGCGTGGCGGCGGCGCAGCGCGCCAGTTCGCCGATCAGCGCCAGGGTGCCGCGGTCCGGCGAGCGGCGTGGGTCGCAGGCAATCGCCAGGCGTTGCGGCGGGAAGCGGGTGAGCTGCTCCAGCAGGCGCTGGCGCTGCTCGCGGCTGTCGAGGATGCCGGCATCGCCCACGCCGCGTGGCAGGGTCGGTGGCCAGGGACGGCTGTCGTCCAGTTCGATGGCCACCAGCAAGGCACCGCTGCCGCTGTCGGGGTGGGCCTGGGCGGCGTCGGCCGGGGCCAGGCCGGGGTCGGCGTCCAGCACGCCGAGGCGTTCGCTGGCCGGTTGCAGGCGCTCGCGCAGCAGGCCGTAGCCGGGCAGGGCGAGGTCCAGGTCGAGCCGTTCGCGGCCGCTGCGCCAGCGCCACAGGCACAGCGCCGTCAGCAGCAGGCGCGGCAGCAGACCGTAGACCAGGGTCACCCCCAGCAGCCAGCCGGACCAGGCCTGGCGCGCATCGGCGGCGGCCACTACGTCGCTGCTGGCGCGGATGGTGTCGGCGTCCGGCAGGGCGAAGCCGAGCAGGGCGGGCAGGGCGCCCAGGGCCTGGGTCAGGGCGACGAAGGTGTCGCTGCCGAGGATGGTGGTTTCCCAGACGAAGCCGTAGCGCCGGGTGGCCAGCAGCGCCAGCAGGTACAGCAGCGCGGTGCCCAGGCTGAGGCTCCAGAGCCCGTTGACCAGTGCGCCCAGGCCCCAGCGGGCGAGGCGGCGGCGTTGCAGCAGCACCAGCAGCGCCGGGCCCAGCTGCGCGGCGGCGGCGTCCCGGGCGAGCTTGCCGCTGAGCCACCACCAGAGGCGGCCGAGGACGCTGGCGTGGCCACCGAAGGCCAGGCCCAGCAGCCAGCCGAGCAGCATCAGCAGGTGCAGGCCGAGCAGGCTGCCCAGGGCCCAGAACACGTTGACCGGGCGCTGGCCGTCGCCCAGGGCGGCTACCGCCAGCGTGGCGCCGGTGGCCAGGGCCACCAGCAACAGCGCGGCGAATGCCAGGCGCGCACCCTGCAACCAGTGCAGCAGGGCGGCCAGTTGGCCGTCGCGTTCGGCGAGCCACAGGGCACGGGTCTGGATGCGCTGCGGGAGGTCACCGCCAGCGGCATTGGCGCGGCGGTTGGCTTCGCCGTCTTCCAGCGGGCCGGCGTGTTCTTCGCGCAGGCGCACGGCTTCGGTCAGCCAGAGGCGCTGCAGGGGAGTGAGGTTCGGCGGCGGGCTCTCGGTCACGCGGGTTCTCTTCCGGTGGGACGAGGCAGAAGCATAACCGCTGAACGGCGGGAAGGTGGAACCCCGGCCGTCTGGGCCGGGGTGTCGCGGCGTGCGGGTCAGTGGGCGGCCCGCTGCTCCCTGACGCGCACGGCGATGTCCGGCTGGTCGATGAACAGGCCGTCGATGCCGGCGTCGAGGAAGGCGTTGATCTCCGCCTCGATGTCGCCGCGCACCTGCGGGTCGGCACCGTTGCGCAGGTTGGTGGGGAGGAAGGCGTTCTCCGCGCGGAAGGTGTAGGGGTGCACCTTGAGCCCGGCGGCGTGGGCGTCGGCGACGAAGCGGGTGGGCTGGCCCAGGTTGCCGGCGGCATCGCGGGGGATGATGTAGGCCTTGTCCGGGCCGACGCCGGCGGCATAGCGGGCGACGGCCTTGAGGCCGGCGGCGCTGGCCATCTTCGCGTAGGTCAGGCCGGTGTCCAGCACCTGCTGGTCATAGGGCTGGCCGGCGCCGTAGAGCTGGATCAGGCGGATGCTGCTCTGCCGGGCGATGCGCTGCAGGTTGTCCACTTCGAAGGACTGGATGTACACCGCCGAGCGGCGGTCGGTGTAGCCGTTGCGCTGCAGGGTGCGCAGCAGCGGCTTCTCCATGGCCAGGCCGAGCTGCTGGAAATGGGTGGGGTGCTTGGTCTCGATGTACAGGCCGATGCGCCGCTGCTGGCTGAGCTGCAGGCTCTTCACCAGGTCGATGATCTCCTGCAGCGTGGGGATCTCGAAGGCGCCGTCCAGCCGCGCATTGCCCGGGCGCACCAGGGGGATGCGCTCGATGGTCTTGAGGGTCTTCAGCTCGGCCAGGGTGAAATCCTCGCTGAACCAGCCGGTGAGCGCCACGCCGTCGATGTTCTGGGTGCGCTTGCGGTCGGCGAACTCGGGGTGCTTGCCGACATCGGTGGTCAGCCCCAGCTCGTTGTCATGGCGAGCCACCAGTTGGCCGTCGCGGGTCATCACCAGGTCCGGCTCGACGAAGTCGGCGCCTTGCAAGGCGGCCAGGGCGTAGGAGGCCAGGGTGTGTTCCGGCACGTAGCCGCTGGCGCCGCGATGGCCGACCACCAGCGGCTTGCCCTCGCCCTGGGCATGGCCCTTGGCGGCGCGGGGCTGCTGGGCGGCCCAGTCGATGGCCGATTGCACCGGGTCCGGTGCGGCGAATGAACAGAGGGGCAACGTCAGGCTGCAGACCGCCAGCCAATGCCGCAGGGGGGAAATGGATGCCATGGGGCGTCTCCTTGCGGTAGGGGAAGCGCAAGCCTGCCGCAGGATAGATGACGGTTTATGGTGCGCCGCGCGGCAAGTGTTGCGAGGCGTGACCGGCCCGACGGACAGAAAGAAAGGCCGGCTGGCCTGGCCGCTTCGCTCTGGTATTCTCGCCGCCATGAAAAAGACCCTGCCCCTCGCCCTCATCGCCGCCCTCGCGCAGAATCGCGTGATCGGCCGTGACAACCAACTGCCCTGGCACCTGCCGGCTGACCTCAAGCACTTCAAGGCCCTGACCCTGGGCAAGCCCATCATCATGGGCCGCAAGACCTGGGATTCCCTGGGTCGCCCGCTGCCGGGGCGCCTCAACCTGGTGGTCAGCCGCCAGGCCGGCCTGCAGTTGGAAGGCGCCGAGGTGTTCGCCAGCCTGGAAGAGGCCGTGGTGCGCGCCGAAGCCTGGGCCCGTGAGGAGGATGCCGAGGAAGTGATGCTGATCGGCGGTGCCCAGCTCTATACCCAGGGCCTGGCGCACGGCGACCGCCTCTACCTGACCCGCGTCGAGCTGGCTCCGGAAGGCGACGCCTTCTTCCCCGAAGTACCGGATGCCGATTGGCACCTGGCCTCCAGCATCGAGCACGAGGCCAGCGACACCACGCCCGCCTATGCCTTCCAGGTGTGGGAGCGGCGCTGAGCCG
Organism: Pseudomonas sp. No.21; assembly: GCF_054558415.1. Classification (NCBI taxonomy): domain Bacteria; kingdom Pseudomonadati; phylum Pseudomonadota; class Gammaproteobacteria; order Pseudomonadales; family Pseudomonadaceae; genus Pseudomonas; species Pseudomonas sp. No.21. Next base: position 170,333 of record NZ_BAAJNO010000005.1, on the reverse strand, counting down.
GCTGCAACATCGTTGGTGGACGTAAGAAGCGCCGTCCACCCTACGCCCGGATCAACCCGGTAGGGGCTCCGGGCGGCCCCCCGCTCAAACCTCCAGCTCGCGCAATTCCGCGCGCACCCGCTCGTTTTCGATCAGCAGGAATCCCACCGATATCGGCAGCTTGAAGCGCCGAGGCCCGGCGCTGCCCGGGTTGATGTGGAGGATGCCGTCGCGGCGGGTGATCAGCGGCTTGTGGGAATGACCGGTGATGATGGCGTCGACGCCGCGCGTGGCGAGGTCGGCTGGGATTTCCGCCTGGTCGTGGATCAGGTAGAGACAGGTGCCGCCGGAGCGCAGGGTGGCGTCGTGAGGGATGCGTTGCGCCCAGTGCTCGGTGTCGTTGTTGCCGCGCACCACGGTCAGGGGGGCCAGGCGGCGAAGCGTGTCGAGGATCTCGGGCTTGCCGATGTCGCCGGCATGCAGGATGTGGTCGCAGCCTTGCAGGGCCGCCAGGGCCTGGGGCCGCAGGAGGCCGTGGGTGTCGGCGATCAGGCCGATGCGCAGGGTCATGGAAGGGGCCTCGTTGGAATGCGAGGCCCATTCTGCCTCACCGGGGTGTGCGCGGGGATTCCGGCAGGAACCAGTTCAGCAGCAGGGCGCAGATGCCGCCGGTGGCGACACCGGACTCCAGCACGTTGCGCAGCGCCGCCGGCATGTGCGCGAGGAACTCGGGCACCTGCGACACGCCCAGGCCCAGGGCCAGGGACACGGCGATGATCAGCAGCGCGCGGCGGTCCAGCTCGATGCCGGCGAGGATGTTGATGCCCGAGGCGGCCACCGCGCCGAACATCACCATGGCCGCGCCGCCGAGCACCGGCTCGGGCACCGCCTGGATCACGCCGGCCACCGCCGGGAACAGGCCGAGGATCACCAGCACCACGGCGATCCACAGGCCGACGTGGCGGCTGGCGATGCCGGTCAGCTGGATCACGCCGTTGTTCTGCGCGAACACCGAGCTGGGGAAGGTGTTGAACACGCCGGCCAGCAGCGAGTTGGCGCCGTTCACCAGCACGCCGCCCTTGATCCGCTGCATCCACAGCGGGCCCTCCACCGGCTGGCGCGAGACCTTGCTGGTGGCGGTGACGTCGCCGATGGCTTCCAGCGCGGTGACCAGGTAGATGACCAGCATCGGGATGAACAGGCTCCAGGAGAAGCCCAGGCCGAAGTGCAGCGGCATCGGCACCTGGAACAGCTCGGCCTGGTGCATGCCGGTGAAATCCAGGCGGCCCAGGTAGCCGGCCAGGGCATAGCCCACGGCCAGGGCGATGACGATGGCGCAGCTGCGCATCCACACCACGGGAATGCGGTTGAGCACGACGATGATCGCCAGCACGGTGCCGGACAGCAGCAGGTTCTCGCCGTTGGCGAAGGTGCCGTTGGCCATGGCGCCGAAGCCTCCGCCCATGCTGATCAGGCCGACCTTGATCAGGGTCAGGCCGATCATCAGCACCACGATGCCGGTCACCAGCGGGGTGATCAGGCGTTTGACGAAGGGCAGGATGCGCGAGATGCCCATCTCCACGAAGGAGCCGGCAATGACCACGCCGAAGATGGCGGCCATCACCGCTTCCACCGGGGTGCCCTGCTTGACCATCAGTGCGCCGCCGGCGATCAGCGGGCCGACGAAGTTGAAGCTGGTGCCCTGGACGATCAGCAGCCCGGCGCCGAACGGGCCGAAGCGCTTGCACTGGACGAAGGTGGCGATGCCGGAGATCACCAGCGACATGGAGACGATCAGGTTGGTGTCGCGCGCCGAGACGCCGATGGCCTGGCAGATCAGCAGGCCGGGCGTGACGATGGGCACGATGATCGCCAGCAGGTGCTGCAGGGCGGCGAGCAGCGCCACCAGCGGGCGCGGCTTGTCGTCGAGGCCATAGACCAGCTCGTTGCGGGAGGTGGAAGTGGCCGGGTTTTCCAGTGAACTCATGGCGATGGTCCGCAAAAAAGCGGCGATTCTACCTGAATGGCCGGGGGCGGCGGGGGGCGCCGGTCAGCTGTGTGGCGGGTGCTGGAACGTAGGGACAGGAACGCGGTCTGCTCGCGAAGATCCCGCTGCGAACGCGTTTGTGTCGGTGGGTAGAGGGTATGTAGTGGGTGATGGGTTTCGCTGCGCTCTACGCCATCCTACGGGGCGTGCCGGGTGGGCTGCTGAGTTGCCCGGGCTGTAGGGTGGATGACGCTCTTTTCATCCACCAATCGATGCCACCGAAAAGCGGCCAATGAAAAGCCCGGCACGAGGCCGGGCTTTTCCGTTCGCAGGCGGCGCTTACAGGTCTTCCAGCATCGCCTTGTTGCGCACGGCGCCCTTGTCGGCGCTGGTGGCGAGCAGGGCGTAGGCCTTGAGGGCGGTTGTCACCTTGCGCGCGCGCGGGGCGGCGGGTTTCCAGCCTTTCTTGTCCTGCGCGGCGCGGCGGGTGGCCAGTTCTTCATCGGACACCAGCAGGTTGATGCTGCGGTTGGGGATGTCGATCAGCACCTTGTCGCCGTCCTGCACCAAGCCGATGGCGCCACCGGCGGCGGCTTCCGGGGACGCGTGGCCGATGGACAGGCCCGAGGTGCCGCCGGAGAAGCGGCCGTCGGTGAGCAGGGCGCATTGCTTGCCCAGGCCCTTGGACTTCAGGTAGCTGGTGGGGTACAGCATCTCCTGCATGCCCGGCCCGCCTTTCGGGCCTTCGTAGCGGATGATGACGATGTCGCCGGGTTTCACTTCGTCGGCGAGGATGCCCTTCACGGCGCTGTCCTGGCTTTCGAAGATCTTCGCGGTGCCTTCGAACACGTGGATGGACTCGTCCACGCCGGCGGTCTTCACCACGCAGCCGTCCAGGGCGATGTTGCCGTAGAGCACGGCCAGGCCGCCTTCCTGGGAGTAGGCGTGCTCGACGCTGCGGATGCAGCCTTCGGCGCGGTCGTCGTCCAGGGTGTCCCAGCGGGTGCTCTGGCTGAAGGCGACCTGGGTCGGGATGCCGGCCGGGCCTGCCTTGAAGAAGGTGTGCACGGCTTCGTCGTCGGTCTGGGTGATGTCCCACTGGGCGATGGCGTCGCTCATGCTCGGGCTGTGCACGGTGGGCACGTCGGTGTGCAGCAGGCCGCCACGGGCCAGCTCGCCGAGGATGCTGAAGATGCCGCCGGCGCGGTGCACGTCTTCCATGTGGTACTTCTGGATGTTCGGCGCCACCTTGCACAGCTGCGGCACCTTGCGCGACAGGCGATCGATGTCGCGCAGGTCGAAGGCGATCTCCGCCTCCTGGGCGGCGGCCAGCAGGTGCAGGATGGTGTTGGTGGAACCGCCCATGGCGATGTCCAGGGTCATGGCGTTCTCGAACGCCTTGAAGCTGGCGACGTTGCGCGGCAGCACGGACTCGTCGCCTTCGCCGTAGTAGCGCTGGCACAGCTCGACGGCCAGGCGGCCGGCGCGCAGGAACAGCTGCTCGCGGTCCGAGTGGGTGGCCAGGGTGGAGCCGTTGCCCGGCAGGCCGAGGCCCAGGGCTTCGACCAGGCAGTTCATCGAGTTGGCGGTGAACATGCCGGAGCAGGAACCGCAGGTGGGGCAGGCGCTGCGCTCGTACTCGGCGACCTTCTCGTCGGAGCAGGAGTCGTCGGCGGCCACCACCATGGCGTCCACCAGGTCCAGGCCGTGGTTGGCCAGCTTGGTCTTGCCGGCTTCCATCGGGCCGCCGGAGACGAACACCACGGGGATGTTCAGGCGCAGGGCGGCCATCAGCATGCCGGGGGTGATCTTGTCGCAATTGCTGATGCAGACGATGGCGTCGGCGCAGTGGGCATTGACCATGTATTCCACGGAGTCGGCGATGATCTCGCGGCTCGGCAAGGAATAGAGCATGCCGTCGTGGCCCATGGCGATGCCGTCGTCCACGGCGATGGTGTTGAATTCCTTGGCCACGCCACCGTTCTTTTCGATCTCGCGGGCGACCAGCTGGCCCAGGTCCTTCAGGTGCACGTGGCCGGGCACGAACTGGGTGAAGGAGTTGGCAATGGCGATGATCGGCTTCTTGAAGTCTTCGTCCTTCATCCCGGTGGCGCGCCAGAGGGCGCGGGCGCCGGCCATGTTGCGGCCGTGGGTGGAGGTCTTCGAGCGGTAATCGGGCATGTCTGATGTCCTGCAGGCTGATCAGGTTATAGGTCGTATCGTGAGCGCGGTGGGTGCCGTTGGCAAACGGATGTGGTCGTTGCGTCCGGGGTGGCGTGAGGGCATCGCGGGATCACCGCGCGCTCGGCCGGGGCTCACTGGCCCGCCTGAGGGTGTGGCAGGGAAGCGGGGATTCTAATCCCAGGTGCGCTCCGGGCGGAAGGCCGGGGGCCGAGCGGTCGGCGCGCACCTGGATGACCGGGGGTCAGTCGACGCGGAAGTTCAGCTCATCGGCGAAGGGGAAACCGGCGCCGCTGCCCTTCTCGAAGCGCAGCTCGACCTCCACCGAGGTGGCCCCGGCCGGCACCGTGCCATAGAGGTTGCGGGCCAGGGGCTGGCCGTTGCGCTCGGCGGCGGTCAGGGCGGGCGTGGCGAAGGCGGTGCCCGCTTCGACGAACCCTGCCAGGCCCGGCCAGGTGGCGCCGTCCACGGGGCGCGGGTAGCCGCTCTCGGCCTTGTCGGTGATCAGGTTGTAGCGCACGTACTCGCCGCCGTTGAACAGGTAGGCGATGGAGCTGTTGCGCTTGACTGCCGCCTCCAGGCCCAGGGGCCACTGCTGCACGCCGGCCCAGGTGGCGCCGGAGACGTCCAGCGGGTAGTTCTTGTCCGCCTTGTCGCCGGTGGTCAGGTTGTAGCGGATGTACTGGCTGCCCTTGAAGAAGTACAGCCTGGAGCCGTTGACCTCGAGCACGTCGTCGATGTCGCGGGCGCCGCCGGTGAAGCGCTCCAGGCCCGACCAGTTGCCGGCGATGGGCTTGGGATAGCCGGGGTCGACGCGGTCGCTGGCGATGTCGAAGCGCACGTACTGGGTGCCCTTGAAGAAGTACGCCTTGCCGTTGCCGGCGTTGAAGCCGGCGTCGATGTCCCGCGCGCCGCCCTCGAAGCCCTCGAAGCCGATCCAGTTGCCGGCGATGGGTTGTGGATAACCGGCGTCGACCTTGTCGTCGCGGTAGTTGTAGCGGTAGTAGCGATCGCCGGCGAAGAAGTAGCCGGTGTCGTCGTTCCAGTACACCGCGCTGCGTTTCTCGGCGGCGTGGAAGCGCACCAGCACGCGGGCGTCATGGCTGCTGCCGGCGCTGGCGCCGAGCAGGGCGTCGAGCTGGAAGGGCCGGCCGGCGGCCTCCGGCGGCAGCTCGATGCGCTGGGTCAGGGAACCCTTGCCCTGGCCGACGAAGAGCTGGCCCTGGCCGGCGGGCAGTTCGCTGCGGGCGCCGTAGCGCATCACCGTCTGCAGGCCGCCCTTGGTCCAGCCGGCGATGTCCGGGTCGTAGGCCAGGTCGGAGTGGGCCGCGCCATATTCGGCGCCGGGGTTGGCCAAGAGGTTCTGGCCGAAGGCGAAGGTGCGCGGCACAAGGTGCAGGCGCGAGCGGCCGTCCAGGGCCAGGCCCTGGGTGGAGACGCCCAGGTGCTCGAACAGCGTCGGCACCACGTCCACCTGGCGCAACGGGGTGGCCAGGCGGTTGCGGCCGAGGGCGGGAATGCCGGCGCCGCTGAGCACCACCGCCACCTTGCGGTGTTCGGGGCGGTTGGCGCCGTGGCCGGTGCTGCTGCCGCCGTGGTCGGTGCTGACCACGATCAGCCAGTTTTCCTGGGTGTAGGTGGGGCGCGACTTGATCGCCTGCAGCAGGCGGCCGAGGGCGGCGTCGGCCTGGCCCATGGCCTGGACGTATTGCGGGGTGTCGGAGTGGAAGCCGTGGCTGTGGCCGGCTTCGTCGACGCCGTAGTAGTAGGCGCTGAGCACGTCGAGGTCGGCGCGGTTGCGCAGCCAGTCCTCGGCCTGGGCGATCAGCACCGGGTCATTGGCTTCCGGGCCGTCGAACCTGAGGTCGGCCTGGGGCTTCATCTGCGCGTAGAGCGGCGACCAGTTGTAGGCGTAGGCGGTCACCAGCTGGGGCTTGCGCTGTTCCAGCAGGGTGAGGAAGTGCGGGTACTGGGCGTAGTTCTGCCCGGTGAAGCTGTTGTCGCGCACGCCGTGCTTGTCGCGCTCGACGCCCATGAACAGGGTCGACCAGCCGGGGCCGCTCATGGAGGTGTCCGGCGACCAGCCGCCGTCGGTGTAGACGCCGCTGGCGATCAGTTGCTCGAGGTTGACCATGTTGCCGGCGGGAATGGCATCGGCCTTGAAGCCGTCGATACCGAAGAACAGCACCTTGTTGGCACCGGCCTGGGCCTGCAAGGCGAGCAGCGAGGCGGTTGCGAGGGCCAGCAGGCGCCCCGCGCGTTTCATCGTTGTCATGACGCATCCTTGATTGTTGTGGTTGCTGCGATGCGATGCAGACGGCTGGCTTGCCTCGCGGTGGTCTATACCAGCGTGGCCGGATTGCGGGGGAATGACAGCGGGGCGGGAGGGGATGAAGTTTTGGTGAAGGGTTTGCGGCAGGCGGATGACGGCGCCCCGACGCTGCGGCCGGGGCGCCGTCGGACCCTCAGCTGTTGGGCAGCAGGCGGCAGGTGATGCTCTTGATGTAGCGGGTTTCCGGGATCGCCGGGTGCACCGGGTGGTCCGGGCCCTGGCCGCCGCGTTCCAGCAGCTGGATGTTGCGGTCCAGGTGGCGGGCGCTGCCGAGCAGGATGTTCTGCAGGTCGTCCTCGGGCAGGTGCATGGAGCAGGAGGCGCTGACCAGGATGCCGTCCTTGTTGAGCAGGCGCATGGCCTGTTCGTTGAGGCGGCGGTAGGCGGCCTCGCCGTTCTTCAGGTCCTTCTTGCGCTTGATGAAGGCGGGCGGGTCGGCCACGACCACGTCGAAGCGCTCTTCGGCGGCCTTCAGCTCCTTCAGGGCTTCGAACACGTCGCCTTCCACGCAGGTGACCTGCTCCGCCACCCCGTTGAGGGTGGCGTTGCGCTCGACGCCGTCGAGGGCGAAGCCGGAGGCGTCGACGCAGAACACTTCACTGGCGCCGAAGGCCGCGGCCTGCACGCCCCAGCCGCCGATGTAGCTGAACAGGTCGAGCACGCGCTTGCCCTTGACGTAGGGCGCCAGGCGGGCGCGGTTCATGCGGTGGTCGTAGAACCAGCCGGTCTTCTGGCCTTCCAGCACCGGGGCTTCGAACTTCACACCGTTCTCTTCCAGGGCGACCCACTCGGGCACCACGCCGAAGGCGGTGTCCACGTAGCGCTCCAGGCCCTCGGCGTCACGGGCGGCGGAGTCGTTCTTCCACAGCACGCCACGGGGCTTGAGCACCTGCACCAGGGCATCCAGCACGGCGTCCTTGTTGCGCTCCATGGCGGCGGAGGCCAGTTGGACCACGATGTGGTCGCCGAAACGGTCCACCACCAGGCCGGGGAGCAGGTCGGAGTCGCCATAGACCAGGCGGTAGTAGGGCTTGTCGAACAGGCGCTCGCGCAGGCTCAGGGCCACGTTGAGGCGGTGCACCAGCAGCGACTTGTCGAGGCTGTGCTTGGTGTCGCGGGACACCAGGCGCGCGCAGATCAGGTTGTTCGGGCTCAGTGCGACCACGCCCAGGGGCTTGCCGCCGGCGGCTTCGAGGATGGCCTGGTCGCCGGGCTGGAAGGCGTTCAGCGGAGTGGCGACCACGTCGATCTCGTTGCTGTAGACCCACAGGTGGCCGGCGCGCAGGCGTCGATCGGCGTTGGCTTTGAGGCGCAGGCTGGGCAGGGACATGGGTCGCTCTCCGGAAAAAAGAGCGGGATTATAACCGAAGGCGCCCGCCGATCCTGCTACCGGCGGGCGCTCGTGCTCAGGCCGCGAGGGCTTCGATCAGCTTGCGGTTGAAGGCCGGGATGTCGTCGGGCTTGCGGCTGCTGATCAGCTTGCCGTCGACCACCACTTCCTCGTCCACCCAGTTGGCGCCGGCGTTCTTCAGGTCGTCGGTGAGGGACGGCCAGCTGGTCAGGGTCTTGCCCTTGACCAGGTCGGCGCTGGCCAGCAGCCAGGCGCCGTGGCAGATGACCGCGATGGGCTTGTTGGCTCGGGCGGCGTCGCGCACCAGTTCCTGGGCCATCTCGTCCAGGCGGATGGTGTCGGCGTTGACCACGCCGCCGGGCAGCACCAGGGCGTCGTAGTCCTCGATGCGGGCGGTGTCGAAGGTGCGGTCGACGGCGAAGCTGTCGGCCGGGGTGGTGTGGTTCCAGCCGGTGACCTTGCCGGTGCTGGCGGAGACGATCTCGGCGATGGCGCCGGCGTCTTCGAGGGCCTTCTTCGGCCCGGTCAGCTCGACCTGCTCGAAACCGTCGGTCACCAGCAGGGCCACGCGCTTGCCCTTGATGGACTGGCTCATTGGGGGTCTCCCGTCGTTGTGGGTGTTCAGTTTCCGAGGCGACCGTTAGGCGAAAGTTCAGCTAAATCGATGGCCTGTTCACCAGTGGCTGGAGTTAGACTGTCATCCCAATTCCCCGCCTCAGTCCCGCTGTCATGGCCCAAGAACTCTCTGCAGAACAGATTCGCCATTTCCTCCAGGGCATCAGCGTGCCGCCCCAGCCGCAGATCATGGTCGACCTGCAGATGGAGCAGGTCATGCCCAGCCCGGACCTGCGCACCATCGCCAAGCTCATCAGCCAGGACCCGGGCCTGTCGGGCGCACTGCTGAAGATCGTCAACTCGCCGTTCTACGGGCTGACCAACCGCATTGCCTCGATCCAGCAGGCGGTCAACCTGCTGGGCTGCAACACGGTGATCAACCTGATCAACGCGCAGTCGATCAAGGGCGAGATGACCGACGAGACCATCGTCACCCTCAACCGCTTCTGGGACACCGCCCAGGACGTGGCCATGACCTGCCTGACCCTGGCCAAGCGCATCGGCCACCAGCAGGCGGACGAGGCCTACGCGCTGGGGCTGTTCCACAACTGCGGCATCCCGCTGATGCTCAAGCGCTTCCCGGACTACATGACGGTGCTGGAGGAGGCCTATGCCAGTGCCAATGCCGAGCGCCGCATCGTCGACACCGAGAACCGCCTGCTCAACACCAACCATGCGGTGGTGGGCTACTTCACCGCGCGCTCCTGGCGCCTGCCGGAGCACCTCTGCGAGGCCATCGCCAACCACCACAACGCGCTGTCGATCTTCAGCGATGACTCCGGGCGCGATGCGCCGCTGAAGACGCTGCTGGCGATCCTGAAGATGGCCGAGCACGTCTGTGCCTCGCACCTGGTGCTGGGCAACCAGGCCGATGACCACGAGTGGAACAGCGTCAGGGCGCTGGTGCTCGACTACGTCGGCCTTTCGGAGTACGACTTCGAGAACCTCAAGGAAAGCATCCGCGAACTGGGCGCCCACTGATCGCCCGCGACGCTGTACGTCGAGATATCCATGCCTGAACTACCTGAAGTCGAAACCACGCGGCGGGGCATCGCGCCCTACCTCGAGGGCCAGCGCGTGAGCCGCGTGGTGGTGCGTGAGCGCCGCCTGCGCTGGCCCATCCCCGAGGACCTGGACGTGCGCCTCTCCGGCCAGCGCTTCGTGGTCGTCGAACGCCGCGCCAAGTACCTGCTGTTGCAGGCCGAGGCGGGCACGCTGATCAGCCACCTGGGCATGTCCGGCAACCTGCGCCTGGTGGAGACGGGGACGGTGGCGGCCAAGCACGAGCACGTGGATATCGAGCTGGAGTCGGGCCTGGCGCTGCGCTACACCGACCCGCGCCGCTTCGGCGCCCTGCTCTGGAGCCTCGACCCGCACAACCACGAACTGCTGCGCAACCTCGGTCCCGAGCCGTTGACGGACCTGTTCGACGGTGAGCGCCTGTACCAGCTCTCCCGTGGGCGCAGCATGGCGGTCAAGCCGTTCATCATGGACAACGCCGTGGTGGTGGGCGTGGGCAACATCTACGCCACCGAAGCCTTGTTCGCCGCCGGGATCGACCCGCGCCGCGAGGCGGGAAGCGTGTCGCGGGCGCGCTACCTGAAGCTCGCCGAGGAGATCAAGCGCATCCTCGCCCACGCCATCGAGCGTGGGGGCACCACGCTGCGCGACTTCGTCGGCGGCGACGGCCAGCCGGGCTATTTCCAGCAAGAGCTGTTCGCCTATGGGCGCGGCGGCGAGTTCTGCAAGGTCTGTGGTTCCACCCTGCGCGAGGTGAAGCTGGGGCAGCGGGCGAGCGTCTACTGCCCGCGCTGCCAGCGCTAGGCCGGCGCGGCCTTGTCGGCCCGCCGCCGTGGTCCTCGAGAGATGCCGAGAACAATAAGAAGAGGTGACGGATGTCCGGCAACTACCTGCCCCGCAACGCGGTTGCGCAAGCCATCGGCCATGGCGTGTTCAAACTGCTTGGCTGGCGCATCGAGGGGCAGCTGCCGCCCCTCGACAAGTTCGTGGTGATCGGCGCGCACCACACGTCCAACTGGGACTTCGTGCTGTTCATCGCGGCCAAGTTCATCCTCCGCCTGAACGCCCGCTGGTTCGGCAAGCACAGCATCTTCCGCTGGCCTTTCGCCGGGCTGATGGAGCGCTGGGGCGGCATTCCCATCCAGCGCCACCTCAAGCTCAACCAGGTCGAACAGGCCGTTCAGGCCTTTCGCGAGAACCGCGAGTTCATCCTCGTGCTGTCGCCGGAGGGCACGCGCAAACGGGTGGAGCGCTGGAAGATGGGCTTCTACCACATCGCCCGTGGCGCCGACGTCCCGGTGGTGCCGGCGGCACTGGACTACCGCAACCGGCGCATCGTCATCGGCGAGCCGTTCCGGACCACCGGCGATGCTGCGGCCGATCTGCGCCGCCTGCTGGCGTTCTACCTGCCGTACGAGCCGAAAAAACCCGACTACGCTTTTAACGGCGATTGAAGGCCGTCACGCTGAAAAGCGCGCGGGCACTGTTATAGTTAGCCGCATTACTCCTCTAATAGCCGAAGGATTGCATCATGAACCTGTTCCGCACTTCCGCTGCTGTCTTGGCGCTGACCACTGGCCTCATGGCGCTGCAGGCGCAGGCTGAGGTGGTGCAGCAGAACACCAGCGGCGACCCGATGTACACCGCCGACGCTCCGCCCGCTTATTCCATGGTCGGCGACCTGCTGATCGCCCGTCCGCTGCTCATCGGTGCCACCGTCGTCGGTGCCGGCCTGTTCGTGGTGAGCCTGCCCTTCAGCGCCCTGGGCGGCAATGTCGGCGCCGCCGGCAAGGCCCTCGTGGTCGATCCGGGCAAGGAAGCCTTCGTGCGTTGCCTGGGCTGCACCAGCAGCGGTTACCAGAAAGACTGATCGCGCTATTCTCGGCTCATCGAGCCGGAGACGGCCCCTTGCCCAGCGATGAGCAAGGGGCCGTTTGCATTTATGGCGCCCTGTTCGGCGCCTGCCAGGGAGACGGATGAGGTGAAGGGTTTTCCAGTTGTCGCACTGCTGGTGCTGGCGGCCGTCGGGCTTGCCGGCAGCTTCTGGATGAGTGCCGGCTGGCTGCAGCTCTGCGCGGGCCTGGCGCTGTTCCTCTTCGGCATGCAGTGCCTGGAGGAAGGGCTGCGCGACCTGGCCGGCAGCAAGCTCGAGCAGTTGCTGGGGCGCAGCACCTCGACGCCGTTCAAGGGCCTGATGTTCGGTGTCTGCGGCACGTTGCTGCTGCAGTCCAGTACCCTGGTCTCGCTGCTCACCATCGCCTTCATCAGTACCGGGCTGATCCAGCTGGCCGGTGGCATCGCCATCCTCTTCGGCGCCAACCTCGGGGCCACCAGCGGCATCTGGCTGCTGGCCATGGCGGGGCAGAATCTCAGCCTCTCGCCCCTGGCGCTGCCCCTGCTGGTGTTCGGCGTGCTGGCCGGCTTCATCGGCCCGCGCAGCAAGGCGGCCGGGCGCATCGTGCTGGGCATCGCCTTCGTGTTCCTCGGCATCGACCAGATCAAGGACGGCTTCTCCGCCTTCGATGATGGCTTCGACATGACCGGCCTGCAGGTCGATGGCCTGCTCGGCAGCCTGCTGTTCGTGGCGGTGGGGATGCTGGTGACCGTGGTGCTGCAATCCAGCCACGCCGCCCTGATGCTGACCCTCGCGGCGCTTGCCAGCGGCCAGCTGGAGCTGGGGCAGAGCCTGGCGATCGCTATCGGCTCGAATGTCGGCAGCAGCGTCACCACGGCCTTCGTTGGCTCCCTCGGTGGCAACCGCAGCGGCCAGCGGCTGGCCTTGGCCCATGTGCTGTTCAACATCGTTACCGGGGTACTCGCTTTCGCTCTGCTCGGGCCCCTGACCTGGCTGGTGCATGCCCTGGCGGAGCCGGTGGGCCTGGCGGACAACCCGCTGATCCAGCTGGCCATGTTCCATACCCTGTTCAATGCCTTCGGCGTGGCGCTGTTCTGGCCCTGGCAGGCGGGCCTCGCGACCCTGCTGGTGCGCTGGCTGCCCGAACGCAGCGAGCCCCAGGTGCTGATCACCGAGCTGGCGGCGGGGCCGGCGGAGCCGGAGCGGGTCCGCGCGCGCTATCTCAGCGAGCGCGCCCTGGATTCGGCCGACGCGGCGGCCAGCGCGGTGGTGCAGGAGCTGCGCCACCTCGGGCGCCTGAGCCTGGAGGTGATCTGCCATGCGCTGTTCCTGCCGGTGGACCTGCTGGGCAAGGACCACCCCGACGAGGCCGCGCTGCAGGCACCGCCCGTGCGCCATCACCTGGATGCCGAGACGCTCTACCAGCGCCACATCAAGGGCGTTTACGGCGACCTGCTGAGCTTCATGGGGCGCCTGGAAGTGACGCTGGACGAGGCGCACCAGCAGTTCTGGGTCAGTTGCCAGGTGACGGCGCTGCAACTGGTGGATGCGGTGAAGGATGCCAAGCACCTGCAGAAGAACCTCGGCCATTACCTGGAGGGTGGGCCGTCGGCGACGCGGGATGCCTACGTGGAGCTGCGCCGCCACCTGCTGGCGACCTTGCACCAGATGCGCGAGCTGAGCCGTTCGCAATTGCCGGACGAGGTCTGGTCACAACACCTGCAATGGCTCGACGAGAAGGCCGCGGACTTCGATGGCGAGTTCCGCAACCGCCTGTTCGCCGCTGTGCGCAGTGGTCAGCTGGATGGCCTGCAGATGAGCTCGCTGATGAACGACCTGGGCTATGCCAGCCGCATCATCCAGAGCTTGCGCAATGTGCTGATGATCGGCCAGCGCCAAGGCTTGCTGCGCGCAGGAGCGTCGGCGGAAGAGGAAGAGGGGCTGATCGAGCTGCCCTGAGCCGTGAGGCTCAGCGCTGCTCCTTTTCCAGCGTCTTGGCCAGGCCCACGCCGCGTGGGTCGCTGGCGGCTTCGATGCGGCCGCCGTCCTTGTCCCAGAACAGCACCTGCTGGTTGCCGTAGCCGCGCTCGACGCGTTTCAGGCTGTAGCCACGCGCTTGCAGCGCGGCGATCTCGGCGTCGCTGAAGGTGCTCGGCTCGTGCTCGATGACGTCGGGCAGGTACTGGTGGTGGTAGCGCGGCACCGCCGGCCAGCGGGCGACGGGCTGGCCGTCGAGGTATTCCAGTATCGACAGCAGCACCATGCTCGGGATGCGGCTGCCGCCCGGGGTGCCGAAGGCGGTGAATTCCTTGGCGCTCTCGATGAAGGTGGGGCTCATGCTCGACAGCGGGCGCTTGCCGGCGGCCACCGCGTTGGCCTGGCTGCCGGCCAGGCCGTAGGCGTTGGCACCCTGGGTATCGGCGGCGAAGTCGTCCATCTCGTCGTTGAGCAGCACGCCGGTGCCCGGGGCGACGAAGGCGGCGCCGAAGGGCAGGTTCACCGACAGCGTGGCGGCGACGGCGTTGCCGTCCTTGTCGATCACCGCGAAGTGGGTGGTGTGGTCGCCTTCGCGCCACGCGGGAGCCGGCGGCAGGCTGGCGCTGGGGGTGGCTCGCTGCGGGTCGATGCCGGCGGCCAGGCCCTTCAGGTAGTCCGGTGCGAGCAGTTGGCTCACCGGGTTGGCGATGAAGTCGGGGTCGCCCAGCAGGCCACGGTCACGGTAGGCACGGCGCAGCGCCTCGACCACGTAGTGGGTGCGCTGCAGTTTGTCGCCCTCGCGCCAGGGCAGCTGCTGCAACATCGCCAGGCTCTGGGCCAGGGCCACGCCGCCGGCCGAGGGCGGCGGTGCGCTGATCAGCTCGCGGCCGTCGGCCAGGGCGTAGCGCAGCGGCTGGCGTTCCACCACGCGGTAGCTGTCCAGGTCCTGCTGGGTCCAGATGCCGCCGGCATCGCGCACGCCCTTGACCAGCCTGGCGGCGGTCTCGCCGGCATAGAAGCCGGCCTTGCCGTAGCGGGCGATGCGCTCCAGGGTGCGGGCCAGGTCGGGCTGGTGCAGCAGGCTGAACTCATCGGGCACCTCGCCCTTGTCGTCGAGGAAGATGCGCGCCGTCTCGGGGTCGTCGCGCATCGCCGCGATGCGGAAGCCGGCGCGCTCGATGTACACGCGATCGACCGAGATGCCGTCGCGGGCCAGGCGGATGGCCGGGGCCAGGGAATCAGCGAGGGGCAGGCGGCCGTGGTGCTGGGCCAGGTCCACCAGCGCGGCGGGCAGGCCGGGAATGGCGGCGGCCAGCGGGCCGTTGATGGACAGCTGCGGCTGTACCTTGCCATCGCGCAGGTAGAGATCCGGGCGCGCGGCCAGCGGCGCGCGTTCGCGGGCGTCGAGGAACAGGTAGGTGGGCTGCTTGTCGCCGGCCTTGCGCAGGAGGAAGAAACCGCCGCCGCCCAGGCCCGAGCCGTGGGGCTCGGCCACTGCCAGGGCGGCGCTGATGGCCACCGCGGCGTCGAAGGCGTTGCCGCCCATGGCCAGGGTTTCCAGACCGGCGACCGTGGCCGAGGGCTGGGCGCTGGCTACGGCGGCCTGGTCGGGGGGCGCCGCCCGCAGTGCGACGCTGAACAGCAGCAGCGCCGCGAGCAGGGCGGGACGCCAGGCCGTGTCACGCAGCTGGCGGCCCATGGCGTCAGGCCTTGCCCGTGAGCTTCAGGTACTTGTCCATCAACTGCTCGCGGGTTTCGACACGGGCGTCGTCGAGGGGAATGCAGTCCACCGGGCAGACCTGCTGGCACTGCGGTTCGTCGTAGTGGCCGACGCACTCGGTGCACAGGTTGGGGTCGATGACGTAGATCTCCTCGCCCTGGGAGATGGCGCCGTTGGGGCACTCGGGTTCGCAGACGTCGCAGTTGATGCAGTCGTCGGTGATCTTGAGGGACATGGAACAACTCCTACCGTCGCCGTGCGGCGGCGGTGCTCAGCAGACAATGGCGGAATTGTGCCGGAATGGCGCGGTCGGCGCACCTTTTGCGCGCGCCGACCGCCGTATCGCGGGGCTCAGCGCTTGAAGCGCTCGGCCAGGGCCTCGGCCACCGCAGGGTGGACGAACTGGGTGATGTCTCCGCCCAGGGCCGCTATTTCGCGCACCAGGGTGGAGGAGATGAAGGAGTACCGCTCCGACGGGGTGAGGAACATGCTCTCCACGTCCGGTGCCAGCTGGCGGTTCATGTTGGCCAGCTGGAACTCGTACTCGAAGTCGGAAACGGCGCGCAGGCCACGGAGGAAGACATTGGCCTTCTGCTCCTTGACGAAGTGCGCCAGCAGGGTGGAGAAGCCCACCACCTCGACGTTGGGCAGGTGCTTGGTGACTTCCCGGGCCAGCTCGACGCGTTGCTCCAGGGAGAACAGGGGGTTCTTCTTGGGGCTGGCGGCTACCGCGATGATCACGGTGTCGAACAGGCGGGAGGCACGTTCGATCAGATCGCCGTGGCCTTTGGTGATCGGGTCGAAGGTGCCCGGATACAACACTCGGTTCATCGCTACGTCCTGGCAGGGGTCCGTAAGGGAATCGGATGGTAGCGCAGCATGCCCCGGCGGCCAAGACGCCGGAGCATGCCGGTTTATCCCGCTCAGGCGCTCTTGAGGCGCTCGGCGAGGGCGATGGAGAGCTGCGCGGTCAGCCCGTAGACCGACAGCTGCGGGTTGGCGCCGATGCTGGTGGGGAACAGCGAACCATCGTGGATCGACAGGTTGGCCAACTGGTGGTGACGACCGAGGCTGTCGGTGACCGCCTGCTTCGGGTCCTCGCCCATGGCGCAACCGCCCATCACGTGGGCGCTGCCCAGGCGGGTGCGGTACAGCTCGAGCGACAGGCCATCGATCAGCGTGCGCGCCTCGGCGGCGGTCTTCACGTAGCCGGCGTCGGCATGCAGCGGCAGCACGGCCTTGGCCCCGGCGGCGAACTGGATCTCGGCCATCACCTGGAAGGCGCGACGCACGCCGTCCCAGGTGTAGTCGGTCATGCGGTAGTCGAGCACCGGGCTGCCGTCGCCGCGCAGTTCCACCGTGCCTTCGGCGCTGTCCGGGTGGAAGCCGTCACGCAGCAGAGCGAGCATCACGTTGGTGTGCGGCAACTGCTCCATGCGCAGGGCGTTGTCGATGCCGAAGCGGCCGAGCAGGGTGGCGGTGAGCGCGGGCTGCAGCGGCGGCACTTCGAGCTTGTAGGACATGCGCCCGGTGGTGCCGTCGTCCCACTGGTAGTGGTCGGAATAGATGGACTGCGGCGCGCCGTAGAAGGGGTTGATCACCTGCTCGAACTGCGCGGCGGAGAAGTTCACCAGGTGCAGGAAGGTGCGCTTGCCGGTGCGGCCGTGCGGGTCGGGCGCGTCGGAGCGCAGCAGCAGGCCGGGGGTGTTGATGCCGCCACCGGAGAGCACGTAGTGCCGCGCCTTGACGGTGATGGTGCGGCCGGTGGGCGCCACGCAGCGCTCGTCCATGCCCTGGCATTCGATGCCGGTGACTTTGTCGCCGTCGATCAGCAGGCGATGGGCGCGGGCGAGATAGAGCAGCTCGCCGCCCTTGTCGAGGGTGGCGGGGATGGTGGTGACCAGCATCGACTGCTTGGCGTTGGTCGGGCAGCCCATGCCGCAGTAGCCGAGGTTCCAGCAGCCGCGCACGTTGCGCGGGATGACCTTCCAGTGCAGGCCGAGCTTCTCGCAGCCGCTGCGCAACACGTCGTTGTTGGGGTTCGGCGGAATGGCCCAGGGCGCGACGCCGAGGCGCTGTTCCATCTTCTCGAACCAGGGGGCCATCTCGGCCGGGCTGTGGCCCTTGACGCCGTGCTCCCTGGCCCAGTGTTCCAGGGTCGGGTCGGGGGTGCGGAAGCTGGAGGTCCAGTTGATCAGGGTGGTGCCGCCCACGGCGCGGCCCTGGAGGACGGTCACCGCGCCGTCCTTGGTCATGCGGCCGATGCCTTCCTGGTAGAGGCTCGGGTAGGCCTCGGCTTCCTGCATCTTGAAGTCGCTGCTGGTCTTGAGCGGGCCTTCTTCGATGATCAGCACCTTGTAGCCGGCGGCGCTGAGTATCTCGGCGGTGGTGCCGCCGCCCGCCCCCGAGCCGACGATGGCGACGTCGGCCTCCAGGGTCAGGTCCTGCTCGAGTCGCGAGCCATTGTGGGTCTTCCAGCCGCGGGCCATGCCGTCGGCGAACAGATCGGGTACGGGCATCAGTCAATCCTCGCTCTCGCCGAAAGCGGCCGGTCGTCGCCGGCGCCTGGTCGAGTGGTGTTTCTTGTCGTTGTGGGGGCGCGCGCTCAGACGGTCGGCGGACCGGGGTAACCGCAATGCGCCCAGGCTTCCTGCCTGCTGTACCAGGCCATCATCACCAGCTGCAGCAGGGAGGCGTGCCCCATCTTCAGCAGGCCGATGAAGCTGTTCTGCCAGCGATCGAGGAAGTTGCGCACGTCCTCGGCGCTGGCGTTCTCCCAGCTGCCCCATACACCGGTCAGCGGCCCCCGGGTGATGGGCAGGGCGAGCACGTCGAAGAGCTGCACGGTGAGCTTGAGCATCTCCGGCGAGAGTCGGTCCAGGGCGTAGTCCAGGCTCTGGATGGTGCCGGCTACGGCTTGCGGCATCTGCTCGGCACTGACCGCGCCCTCGAGCATCACCGGGATCAGGGCGCGCAGGAAGGGCAGGTCGGAGTCGCGCAGGATCGCCAGGCCGTTGGCCGGGACGCTGGCGGAGCAGCCGGAGAGGGTGGCGGTGACGCCGGCCGTGGCGAGGAAGGCAGAGCCGAACAGGCCGACTTTGAGCAGGCTGCGCCGGGAAAGTCCCGGCGCGTTCAGGGTGGTCTCGGTCATTGTTGTTATGTACCCGTCTGATCCTTAGGGGGCGTTAGCGCACGAACAGCTTGTAGACCAGCTTCTGGATCGATTTGCCGTAGGGCGGGTAGATCATCCGCGCGGCGTTGAAGCGCTGCTTGATGAACACGCCCTTGGCCTTGCTGAAGGTGAGGAACCCTTCATGCCCGTGGTAGTGGCCCATGCCCGAGGGGCCGACGCCGCCGAAGGGCATGTCGTCCTGGGCCACGTGCAGCAGGGTGTCGTTGAGGCACACGCCGCCGGAATGGGTTTCGTGCAGCACGCGCTGCTGCTCGCGCTTGTCGTAGCCGAAGTAATAGAGCGCCAGCGGGCGCGGGCGCTGGTTGATATAGGCGAAGGCCTGGTCCAGCCGCTCGTAGGGGACGATGGGCAGCAGCGGGCCGAAGATCTCGTCCTGCATCAGTTTCATGTCGTCCTTCACGTCCAGCACCAGGGTGTGCGGCAGGCGGCGGCCCTGGGCCTCGGGGAACAGCGGCACCAGGCGTGCCCCCTTGGCTTCGGCGTCCTGCAGGTAGCCGTTGAGGCGCTGCAGCTGGCGTTCGTTGATGATGGCGGTGTAGTCGGGGTTGTTCTGCAGTTGCGGGTAGAAGGACTTCACCGCAGTGCGGTAGGCCTCGACGAAGCCTTCGACGCGCTCCCTGGGCACCAGCACGTAGTCGGGGGCGACGCAGGTCTGCCCGGCGTTCATGGTCTTGCCGAAGGCGATGCGCTCGGCGGCGTGATCCAGGGGCACCTCGTGGGAGACGATGGCCGGCGACTTGCCACCCAGCTCCAGGGTGACCGGGGTCAGGTTCTCGGCAGCCGCGCGCATGACGTGGCGGCCGATGCTGGTGGCGCCGGTGAACAGCAGGTGGTCGAAGGGCAGCTTGGAGAAGGCGACGCCGACATCGGCTTCCCCCAGGCATACGGCGACGAGGTCCTCGGGGAAGATGCGCGCCATCAGCGTCTTGAACAGCTGGGAGGTGGCGGGGGTGGATTCGCTCATCTTCACCATCACGCGGTTGCCGGCGGCCAGGGCGCCGACCAGCGGGCCGATGGCGAGGAACAGCGGGTAGTTCCACGGCACGATCACGCCGACCACGCCCAGGGGCTGGTAGATGACCTTGGCGGAGGCCGGCTGGAAGGCCATGCCGACGGAGCGGCGCGAGGGCTTCATCCAGCGGCGCACGCGGTTCTTGGCGTAGTGGATGCCGTGCAGGCTGGGCATGATCTCGGCCAGCAGGGTTTCGTCCGCGGAGCGGTTGCTGAAGTCCTGGCTGATGGCGCGGATCAGCGCGTCCTGCTCGTCGAAGATCAGGTCACGCAGGGATTTGAGCCACTGGATGCGCTGCTCGGCGCTGGGCATCGGGTTGTCGCCATAGGCGGCACGTTGGCGGGCGAACAGCTCCTCGAGCTGGTTGATCTGCTGCTGGGCCTGCTGCAGATAGGCTACGTCGGCGACCATGAGCGACACCTCTCTAATTATTGTTGAAAACCGGTGCTGGATTTTTAGAGTAATTGCTCTAGTGTGTCAAATAGCATGGCGCGACAGGGCTCGCCCTGCCTACCGAAAGAAAGTTGGGCCGGCCTCCAGGCGGCCTCTGAAGGGGGCCGGGAGGCCACACGAACAGGGTGCGATACGGAACGCGGAGCGCTGTGGAGGCACTCTCTGTTCCGGGACTCTGTGTAGTTTTGTTACCCTCGCCGGCTCCCCGGCAGCAGTGAGACCGATCCGCGCATGGCCCCACGTATCAAGACCCGCGAGCGAATCGTGCAATCCAGCCTGGAGCTGTTCAATGCCCAGGGGGAGCGCAACGTCACCACCAACCACATCGCCGCTCACCTGGGGATGTCGCCGGGCAACCTCTATTACCACTTCCGTAACAAGCAGGTGATCATCGCCGAGCTGTTCGCCGAGTACGAATCACGGGTCGACGCCTTCCTGCGCCTGCCCGGGGATCGCGCGCTGACGGTGGAGGACAAGACCTTCTACCTGGAGGCGTTGCTGGCGGCGATGTGGCACTACCGCTTCCTGCACCGCGACCTCGAGCACCTGCTGGAATCCGACGCCGAGCTGGCGGCGCGCTACCGGGTCTTCGCCCAGCGCTGCCTGGGGCATGCCCAGGCCATCTACCGGGGCTTCGTCGAGGTCGGCATCCTGCTGATGAACGACGCGCAGATCGAGGCCCTGGCACTGAACAGCTGGATCATCATGACCTCCTGGGTGCGCTTCCTCTGCACCACGCGGGGTGACCCGGGCGACCTCAACGAAGAGATGCTGCGCCGTGGCATCTACCAGGTGCTGGCGCTGGAGGGGGGCTACATCGCCGCCGAGGCGCAGGAGGCGGTGGCGGCGCTCTACGAGAAGCTCTACGTGCCCCTCGACCTGGTGGTGCAGGGCTAGCGGGCGAGCCCCGCCAGCCACTGGGGGATGCGCCGTTCCAGGTAGTAGTCGGGCTTGCCCGGCGTACCGCCGATGAAACCGACATGGCCGCCTTTCTCATGCAGTTCCAGGCGCGTGCTGGCGGACAGTTCGTGGGCCTCGGGGAGGCTGTGGCGGAATACGAAGGGGTCGTCGGCGGCCTGGATCAGCAATGTGGGCACGTGGATGTCGCCGAGGAAATAGCGGCTGGACGCCCGGCGATAGTAGTCGTCGGCGTCGGCGTAGCCATGCAGGGGGGCGGTGATGCGGCCGTCGAAATCCCAGAAGGTGCGCATACCGTCCAGCGGGCCGAGCTTCTCCAGTACCGACAGGCGATCGGCCTGGCCCTGGTGGGCGAACAGGCGCTGCTTGTCGCGCACGTAGGCGACCATCTCGCGCATGAAATGGCGCTGGTAGACCCGCGAGAAGCCGGCGCCTATGCGGTCGGCGCACTGGTCCAGGCGGAAGGGCACCGAGACCGCGACGGCCCCGCGCAGGGCACAGGCCTCGCCGCTTTCACCCAGGTACTTGAGCAGCACGTTGCCGCCCAGCGAATAGCCGACGGCGAACAGCGGTGCCAGCGGGCGCACGCGGCGCAGGTGTTCGACGGTGGCGGCCAGGTCTTCGCTGGCGCCGGAGTGGTAGCCCCGGGGCAGCAGGTTGGGCTCGCCCGAGCAGCCGCGCCAGTTGATCGCCACGCTGGACCAGCCGCGCCCGGCCAGTTGCTGCTGCAGGCCGAGCACGTAGAGCGAGGCGGACGAGCCGGTGAGGCCGTGGAGCACCAGCACCAGCGGCGACTCGGCGTCGTGGGGACCGTGCCAGTCGAGGTCGAGGAAGTCGCCGTCCTCCAGCCACAGGCGCTCGCGCCGGCGTTCCAGCTGCGGCGGTTTGCGGCAGAAGGGCGACCAGAGGGTCTGCAGGTGCGGGCCCGGCAGCCACCAGGCGGGGGTGAAGTCGCTCACGCCTGTCGATGCCACAGTGCGTAGTGCACGGTGCTGGCCTTCTTCTCCCGGTGCAGGCGCCAGTTGCCCGGCAGGCCGAGGGTGGAAGGGGCGCTCTCGCTTTCGGTGTAGATCCAGGCGTCGGCGGCCAGCCAGCCGTTCTCCTCCAGCAGCGCACAGGCCGGCTGCAGCAGGTTGAGGTTGAAGGGCGGGTCGAGGAACACCAGGTCGTAGGGGCGTGGCGTCTGGGTGGCCAGGTAGCGCAGGGCGTCGGCCTGCAGCAGTTGGCCGGCACCGCAGCCGAGGGTGTCCAGGGTGCCGCGCAGGGCGGCGACCGAGTCGGGGTTCAGGTCCAGGGCCAGGGCTTCCTGGGCACCGCGGGACAGCGCCTCCAGGTACAGGGCGCCGCTGCCGGTGAAGGGGTCGAGCACCCGAGCGCCCTCCACGTAGGGCGCGAGCCAGTTGAACAGGGTTTCGCGCACCCGGTCCGGCGTCGGGCGCAGGCCCGGGCCGTTGGGGAAGGCGAAGCGGCGCGAACGCCACTCGCCACCGATGATGCGCAACTGGCCCTGGCCCCCGTGGGGGGGCGGGGCTTTCTTCGGTGAACGTGCGGCCATCAGTGCTCCGGGATGCCAAAGCTGGGTTTGAAACGCTTCTCCGTCGGCGCCGGCAGCTCCTTCTGGGGAACGGTCGGGCCGGCGGTGACGATGACGAAACTGTCCGGGTTCAGGTGCTTGTCCATGGCGGCCTTGACCTGTTCGACACTGAGCCCCTGCACCTGTTTCATGAAGTCTTCCAGGTAGGTCAGCGGCAGGCCGTAGAAGCCGATGGCGCCGAGCTGGCCGACGATGTCGGCGTTGCTGGCGGTGGACAGCGGGAAGCTGCCGGCCAGTTCGCGCTTGGCGTCGTCCAGTTCCTTCTGCGTCGGGCCCTTGGCCAGGTAGTCGCGGACGATGTCCTTGACCAGCTTGAGGGTGCCGTCGCTCAGCTCGGCGCGGGTCTGCAGGCCGATCATGAAGGGGCCGGCGACCTGCATGGCGGTGAAGCCGGAGCTGACGCCGTAGGTCAGGCCGCGCTTCTCGCGCACCTCTTCCATCAACCGGGTGCCGAAGCCGCCGCCGCCGAGGATCTGGTTGCCCAGGTAGAGCGCGGCGTAGTCGGGCTCGTTACGGTCGATACCGAGCTGGGCCAGCAGCAGGTGGGTCTGCGCCGACGGGAACTCGATGTGGGTGGTGCCCGGCTTGGGCGTCTCGGGCGTCGCGACCTTGGCCAGCTTCGGCCCTTTCGGCAGGGCGGTGGAGACACGCTTGGCGATGGCTTCGGCTTCCTCGCGGGAGAGGTCGCCGACCAGGGCGATCACCACGTTGCCGGCGGCGTAGGCCTTCTTGTGGAAGGCCTGCAGCTGGGCGACGCCGATGGCGGGGATGGTTTTCTCGTCACCTTCGCTGGAGTGGGCGTAGGGGTGCTTGCCGTAGAGCTTGTCGAACAGCGCCAGGCCGGCGAGCTTGCCGGGGTTCTGCTTCTGGTACTCGAAGCCGGCGAGCATCTGGTTCTTGATGCGCGCCAGGGAGTCCTCGGGGAAGGTCGGCGCGCCGATGACCTGGGTGAACAGTTCCAGGGCCGGGTCGCGCAGCTTAGGGTCGGTCAGGCTGCGCAGGCCGGCCACGGCCATGTCGCGGTAGGCGCCGTTGCTGAAGTCGGCCCCCAGGCCTTCGAAGCCCTGGGCGATGGCGGTGACGTCCTTGCCCTTCACGCCTTCGTTGAGCATGGCGTTGGTCAGGGTGGCGAGGCCGGGGGCGTCGCCGTCCTGGCTGCTGCCGGCGGCGAAGGTCAGGCGCAGGTCGAACATCGGCAGCTCGGGGGCGGCGACGAAGAGTACCTTGGCGCCCTCGGCGGTGTCCCAGGTCTGGATGTCCAGGTCGCGGCGGGCCGGGGCCTTGCCGTCCAGTTCGGTGATGGATTCGAGTTTCGGCGGCTCATCGGCCTCGGCGGCCTGGGCCGGCGGGGTGCGGTCGACGACGATGAACAGCAGGACGCCCAGCAGGGCGATCAGGGCCAGGCCGAGCAGGCCGTATCGCAGGCCGTTGCGCTCACTCATGGCTAGCCTCCTCGGGCAGGACGTGGGCGACGCTCAGGCGGTCGCGGGTGAAGAAGGTCTTGGCAGCGGCCTGGATGTCGGCCGGGGTCACGGCTTCCAGGGCGGCGAGGTCCTGGTCCATCAGCTTCCAGGACAGGCCGACGGTTTCCAGCTGGCCGATGGTGGTGGCCTGGCTGGTGATGGAGTCGCGCTCGTAGACCAGCCCGGCGATCACCTGGGCGCGCACGCGCTTGAGTTCCTCCTCGCTCGGCGGGTTGTTCTTCAGGTCTTCCAGCTCCTTCCACAGGCCGGCTTCGGTCTGCTCCAGGGTCTTGCCCTTCTGCACGTTGGGCGTGGCGCTGAGCATGAACAGGCTGTCGCCGCGCGGGTAGCCGTCGTAGTTGGCCGAGGCGCCGCTGACCAGCTCCTCGCCACGTTCCAGGCGGCTGGGCAGGCGGGCGCTGTAGCCGCCATCGAGCAGCGCGGAGATCAGGCGCAGGGCGTGGACCTGGCGCGGCTCCTTGGCGGTGGCGAGACCGGGGACGTTGAAGCCCATGATCAGGCTCGGCAGCTGGGTCTTCACGTGCAGGACGATGCGGCGCTCACCCGGTGCGGCGAGCTCCAGGGGCTTCTTCGAGGGCGGCACGGCGCGGCTGGGGATGCCGCCGAACCAGCGCTGGGCCAGGGCCTTGACCTCTTCGCCCTTGACGTCGCCGACCACCACCAGGGTGGCGTTGTTGGGCACGTACCAGGATTCGTACCAGTGGCGCAGCTCCTCGACCTTCATGCGGTCCAGGTCGGCCATCCAGCCGATGGTGGGGGTGTGGTAGCCGCTGGCGGGATAGGCCATGGCCTTGAAACGCTCGAAGGCCTTGGCGGTGGGGCGGTCGTCGGTGCGCAGGCGGCGTTCCTCCTTGATCACCTCGATCTCGCGCACGAACTCTTCCGGCGGCAGGCGCAGGCTGGCCATGCGGTCGGCCTCCAGCTCGAAGGCGACGCTCAGGCGATCGCGGGCCAGGACCTGGTAGTAGGCGGTGTAGTCGTCGCTGGTGAAGGCATTCTCCTCGGCACCGAGGTCGCGCAGCACCAGGGAAGCCTCGCCCGGGCCGAGCTTGCGGCTGCCCTTGAACATCATGTGTTCGAGGGCGTGGGAGAGGCCGGTCTGGCCCGGGGTCTCGAAGCTGGAGCCGACCTTGTACCAGAGCTGGGAAACTACCACCGGTGCCCTGTGGTCTTCTCTGACGACGATTTTCAGGCCGTTTTCGAGGGTGTATTCATGGGTGGGTTGGGATTCTGCGGCATGGGCGGCTATCGGCAGACAAAGGGCGCCGAACAGCAAGCCGGCGGCGTGGCGGGCAATCGCTTTCATCGATGTTTTTGACCTTTCGGACGGCCCCGGCGGACGTACCGCCTGCGGGCGAAGAGGTGCTAGGATACTCCATCCCTTTCCGGCACGGCGACGCTACCGGGCCAGGCCCAGAGCGGCCGCTCCTTGAGATACAAGCTACCCATGTTTGGTTCCAACGACGACAAGAAGACGCCGGCCGAGGCCGCTGAAAAAAAATCACTGTTCGGCTGGCTGCGCAAGAAACCGCAGGAAGCGGCTCCCGTGCCGCCCGCAGAACCCACCCAACCCGAGGTGCCCGCCGCCGAGACGCAGCCGGTTGCGCCCGCCCCGGTGGTCGAGTCCGTTGCCGAGGTGGCGCCCGTCGCCGCCCCGTCGGTCGAGCCGCAGCCCGAGCCCACCCCCCCCGCTGCGCCGCAGCCGCCGATGGAACTGACGCCGGCCCTGCCCGAACCTGTTGCACCTGCACCTGCACCTGCACCTGCACCTGTAGCGCCGGTCGAGCCGGTCAGTGCCCCCGCGCCGGCCGCCGAGGTCGCTCCGGCGCCGGTTGTCGAGGCTCCTGTTCCGGCTGCCGAGCCCGCCGTCGATGCGCCGGCCGTCGCAGCGGCCCAGCCGCAGCCCGTGGCCGAGGCCGCCAAGGCCGGTTTCTTCGCCCGTCTCAAGCAGGGCCTGTCGAAGACCAGCGCCAGCCTGGGCGAGGGGATGGCCAGCCTGTTCCTCGGTCGCAAGGCCATCGACGATGACCTGCTTGACGAGATCGAGACCCGCCTGCTGACCGCCGACGTCGGCGTCGAGGCGACCACTGCCATCGTCCAGAGCCTGACCCAGAAGGTCGCGCGCAAGCAGCTGGCCGACAGCGACGCCCTGTACAAGGCCCTGCAGGATGAACTCGCCGCGCTGCTCAAGCCGGTCGAACAACCCCTGGTGATCGATGCCGGGAAGCGCCCCTACGTGATCCTCGTGGTCGGCGTGAACGGCGTCGGCAAGACCACCACCATCGGCAAGCTGGCCAAGAAGCTGCAGCTCGAAGGCAAGAAGGTCATGCTCGCCGCGGGCGACACCTTCCGCGCCGCAGCCGTCGAGCAGCTGCAGGTCTGGGGCGAGCGCAACAACATCGCCGTCATCGCCCAGCACACCGGTGCCGATTCCGCCTCGGTGATCTTCGATGCCGTGCAGGCCGCCAAGGCCCGTGGCATCGATGTACTGATCGCCGACACCGCCGGCCGCCTGCACACCAAGGACAACCTCATGGAGGAGCTGAAGAAGGTGCGCCGGGTGATCGGCAAGCAGGACGAGAGCGCCCCCCACGAGGTGCTGCTGGTGCTGGACGCCGGCACCGGCCAGAACGCCATCAACCAGGCCAAGCAGTTCCACCAGGCGGTCAGCCTTTCGGGCCTGGCGCTAACCAAGCTCGACGGCACCGCCAAGGGCGGGGTGATCTTCGCCCTGGCCAAGCAGTTCGGCCTGCCGATCCGCTACATCGGCGTCGGCGAAGGCATCGACGACCTGCGCGATTTCGAAGCCGAGTCCTTCGTTCGCGCGCTGTTCGCGGAGCGGGAGCGCGCATGATCCGTTTCGAGCAGGTGGGCAAGCGGTACCCCAACGGCCACGTCGGCCTGCATGAACTGAGCTTTCGCGTACGCCGTGGCGAGTTCCTCTTCGTCACCGGCCACTCCGGCGCCGGCAAGAGCACCCTGTTGCGCCTGCTGCTCGCCATGGAGCGGCCGACCACCGGCAAGCTCCTGCTGGCGGGCCAGGACCTGTCGCAGATCACCACCTCGCAGATCCCCTTCCTGCGCCGGCAGATAGGCGTGGTGTTCCAGAATCACCAGCTGCTGTTCGACCGCACCGTGTTCGACAACGTCGCCCTGCCCTTGCAGATCCTCGGCCTCGCCAAGCCGGAGATCGCCAAGCGCGTCGGCGTGGCGCTGGAGCGTGTCTCCCTGGCCGACAAGGCCGAGCTCTATCCGGCCGATCTTTCCACCGGCCAGCAACAGCGCGTCGGCATCGCCCGTGCGGTGGTGCACCGCCCGGCCCTGCTGCTGGCGGACGAGCCCACCGGCAACCTCGACCCGCGCCTGGCGGCCGAGATCATGGGCGTCTTCGAGGACATCAATCGCTTGGGCACCACGGTTCTGATCGCCAGCCACGACCTGGCGCTGATCGCCCGCATGCGCCACCGCATGCTCACCCTGCAACGTGGCCGCCTGATCGGCGATGGGGAGGCCGGTTGATGAGCGCGACCCGCATGCCGCCGCCCAAGCCCGCCGAGCGCGTAGGCGCCACCGCCAAGCCGACCGAGCCACAGAAGGGCGGCGACGACGGCCCGGATTTCCGCGCCCTGCTGCACGCCTGGCTGGAGGCCCATCGCGCCAGCCTGGTGGACAGCCTGCGTCGACTGGGCCGCCAGCCCATCGGCAGCTTCTTCACCAGCCTGGTGATGGCCATCGCCCTGAGCCTGCCCATGGGCCTGTCGCTGCTGCTCAACAACGTCGAGCGCCTGGGGGGTTCCTGGCAGCGTGCGGCGCAGATCTCGCTGTTCCTGCAGATGGACGCCGGCGAGGCCGACGGCCAGAAGCTGCGCGAGGAGATCAGCCGCATGCCGGATGTCGCCGAGGCCGAGTGGATCAGCCGCGAGCAGGCGCTGGACGAGTTCCAGCAGCAGTCCGGCCTGGGCCAGGCGCTCAAGGAGCTGCCTGAGAACCCGTTGCCCGGGGTGATCCTGGTGACGCCCAAGGAAGTCGACAAGACCACACTCGAAGCCCTGCGCCTGCGCCTGGCCGAGCTGCCCAAGGTGGAGCAGGCTCAGCTCGACCTGGTCTGGGTGGAGCGCCTCTCGGCGATCCTCAAGCTGGGCGAGCGCTTCGTCTTCGGCCTGACCCTGCTGCTGGTGTCGGCGCTGCTGCTGGTGATCGGCAACACCATCCGCCTGCACATCGAGAACCGCCGCACCGAGATCGAGGTCATCAAGCTGGTAGGTGGAACCGATGCCTACGTACGACGTCCCTTCCTTTATATGGGGGCGCTCTACGGCATCGGCGCCGGCCTGCTCTCCTGGCTGGTGCTGGCCTTCGGCCTGGACTGGCTGAACGACGCGGTGGTTCGCCTCGCCGGCCTCTACGGCAGCGACTTCGCCCTCGGCGGCGTGCCCATGGCCGATGGCCTGTCCCTGCTCCTGGGCGCCGTGCTGCTGGGCTACATTGGCGCCTGGCTGGCCGTGGCGCGTCACCTGAGCGAGCTCGCGCCCCGCTAGAAACGCTTCGGGAAAGGCTGCTCCCGATCGGGGTGTAACGAAACTTTTACGCCCCCTTGCAGTCATAAAAGCCAGTGCTAAACTGCGCGAGCTTAGTGAATCGGAGGATTCGCATGACCACTTCCCTGCAACCTGTCTATGCCCTGGCTCCCGGTGCGAACCTGGATGCCTACGTGCATGCGGTCAATGGCATCCCGCTGCTGACCCCCGAGCAGGAGCGCGAACTGGCCGAACGCCTCTTCTACCAACAGGATCTGGAAGCGGCGCGGCAAATGGTGTTGGCGCACCTGCGCTTCGTTGTACACATCGCCAAGAGCTATTCCGGCTATGGTCTGGCCCAGGCCGACCTGATCCAGGAAGGCAACGTCGGCCTGATGAAGGCCGTGAAACGCTTCAACCCGGAAATGGGCGTGCGTCTGGTGTCCTTCGCGGTGCACTGGATCAAGGCCGAGATCCACGAGTTCATCCTGCGCAACTGGCGCATCGTCAAGGTCGCCACCACCAAGGCGCAGCGCAAGCTGTTCTTCAACCTGCGCAGCCAGAAGAAACGCCTGGCCTGGCTGAACAACGATGAAGTCCACGCCGTGGCCGAGAGCCTGGGCGTGGAACCGCGTGAAGTGCGGGAGATGGAAAGCCGGTTGACCGGCCATGACATGGCGTTCGACCCGGCGGCGGATGCCGACGACGACACCGCCTATCAGTCGCCGGCCCACTACCTGGAAGACCACCGCTACGACCCGGCACGGCAGCTGGAGGAAGCGGACTGGAGCGACAGCTCCACCGCCAGCCTGCACGAAGCGCTGGAAGGCCTGGACGAGCGCAGCCGTGACATCCTCAACCAGCGTTGGCTGGCCGAGGAGAAGGCGACCCTGCATGACCTGGCCGCCAAGTACAACGTCTCCGCCGAGCGCATCCGCCAGCTGGAGAAGAATGCGATGAACAAGCTCAAGGGCTTCATCCAGGCGTAAGCCAGCGACCCCATCCAAGCCGCCCCTTCGGGCGGCTTTTTTCTGCCCGGAGCGAACCATGCCGATGCCCACTCTCCGTCCTCAACACTGGCTGTTGTTCGTCCTGGTCGCAGCGGCTTTCTTCTCCCTGGCGCTGTGGATGCAGCGCGGCGGTGAGTCCGGCGAACCACTGGCCTGGGTGAGCGCCTGGCAGCAGCCGTTGCTGGAGCCCATGGCCGAGGGCGAACTGACCCTGGGGGCGCTGAACCGCGAGTCGCCGGGTGAATTATGGCTGCAGCCCGGCAGCGACGGGCCGCGCCTGCTGTTCCGCAGCACCGGTGACGGTGCGGATGCCTGCAACCTGGAAGCGGAGCTGGCCCTGGACGCGGGCGAGCGCGAGAGCCTGCTCAAGGCCCTGGGGACCGGCGCTGGCCAGGGTGACCAACCTTTGAGTCCGCAGATGCTGGAGCAGTTGGCCGGGCACCGCCTGGCCGCGCTGGAGTTGCGTCCGCAGCAACCACCGGCGGCCTCGCGCCTTGCCGCCAGCGTCGGTCAGCCGCGCCTGCGCCTGCAGTTGGGGGAGGGCGAGGCCTGGGTCTATCCGGCCGAGGGGCTGACCGCCCATGTGCTCGACGAGCAGGTGCATCAGGTTCGCGTGGTGCCGCGCAGCACGCTCAGGCATTGATCAGATCGGTGTGGACGGCTTGAGCTGCTCGAGGTAGTGGGTGCCGCCGAGCTGGGCCATCTGCCGGCGAATCCAGCCGGCGCGGCGCGCGACATAGTTGCCTGGGCGCCCGGCATGCCACTCGCGCGGGTTGGGCAGCACGGCGGCCAGCAGGCTCGATTGCTGGCGTGACAGGTAAGGCGCGCCGATGCCGAAATGGTACTTGGCCGCTGCCTCGGCGCCGAATACGCCATCACCCCATTCCACGCTGTTGAGGTAGACCTCGAGAATCCGCTGCTTCGACCAGAACAGCTCGATCAGCGCGGTGAACCAGGCCTCCAGCCCCTTGCGCAGCCAGCTGCGGCCGGACCAGAGGAAGACGTTCTTGGCCACCTGCTGGCTCAGGGTGCTGGCGCCGCGCAGCGAGCCGCCGCGCTCATTGTGGGCGAGGGCGGCGCGAATGGCCGGGACATCGAAGCCCCAGTGCTCGGCGAACTTCTGGTCCTCGGCGGCGATCACTGCGATCTTCAGGTCGTCCGGCAGCTCCTTCCAGGGGCGCCAGCTGCGCTTGAGGTCGATGGGTTCGCCGTCGATCCAGGACTCGACCTTGCGCTCCACCATCAGCATGGTCCCGGGCGGCGGCACCCAGCGGAACAGCAGGACCAGCAACACCGAGCCGGCGACGAACCAGAGCAGCAGTTTGAACAGGCGACGGCTGAGGGATCGGAACATGCGTGGCTTGGCCGGGGGATGGTTTGCGCGCCATTATAGCGACCGCTTCCTACTTGTCTGGAGTCTTCGATGGCCCGCTTGTTCCTGCTGTTTTCCGCCTTCGCCGGGTTCACTGGCGTCGCCCTCGGCGCTTTCGCCGCCCATGGCCTCAAGGCTCGCCTCACGCCCGAGCACCTGGCGGTATTCCAGACCGGTACGCATTACCAACTGATCCACGCACTCGCCCTGTTCGGCGTCGGGCTGCTGTCCCTGCACCTGCCCGGCCGCCTGGTGAATGCCGCCGGTGGCCTGTTCGCCCTCGGCATCCTGCTGTTCTCCGGCAGCCTTTACGTGCTCACCCTCACCGGGGTCGGCAAGCTCGGCATCATCACGCCCTTTGGCGGCGTGGCCTTCCTCGGTGGCTGGTTGTGCCTGGGTCTGGCGGCCTGGCAACTGGCGGCGCGCTGATCGTCCCGAGTCTGACCCTGGCGTCAAAAATGAGGACGAATGGCGCCATTCAGCCTTGGTCATCGGCATGGATCGGGCTAGAATGCCGACCCCTCAAGTTGTGACCGCATCGTCATGCACATTCAGTTGAACGGCGAACCTTTCGAGCTGCCCGACGGCCAGACCGTCGCGGACCTGATCGCACGCCTGGACCTGACTGGCCGCCGTGTCGCGGTCGAACTCAACCTCGATATCGTGCCGCGCAGCCAGCATGCCGCCACCGCGCTCAGCGAAGGCGACCGGGTCGAAGTGGTACACGCCATCGGTGGCGGCTAGGCCGCCCGCTAGGAGTCCTCATGAGCCAAACGCCGATCGACAAGCCGTTCACCCTGGCTGGTCGCACCTATGAGTCGCGCCTGCTGGTCGGCACCGGCAAGTACAAGGACCTCGACGAAACCCGCCGCGCCATCGAAGCCTCGGGAGCCGAGATCGTCACCGTGGCGGTGCGCCGCACCAACATCGGTCAGAACCCCGGCGAGCCCAACCTGCTCGACGTGATCCCGCCGAGCCGCTACACCATCCTGCCCAACACCGCCGGCTGCTACGACGCGGTGGAAGCGGTGCGTACCTGCCGGCTGGCCCGCGAGCTGCTGGACGGGCACAACCTGGTGAAGCTGGAAGTCTTGGCCGACCAGAAGACCCTCTTCCCCAACGTGATCGAGACCCTCAAGGCCGCCGAAGTGCTGGTCAAGGAAGGTTTCGACGTGATGGTCTACACCAGCGACGACCCCATCATCGCCCGCCAACTGGCCGAGATGGGCTGCATCGCGGTGATGCCCCTGGCCGGCCTGATCGGCTCGGGCCTGGGCATCTGCAACCCCTACAACCTGCGCATCATCCTCGAGGAAGCCAAGGTCCCGGTGCTGGTGGATGCCGGCGTGGGCACCGCTTCCGATGCCACCATCGCCATGGAACTGGGTTGCGAGGCCGTGTTGATGAACACCGCCATCGCCCACGCCCAGGACCCGGTGATGATGGGCGAGGCCATGAAGCACGCCATCGTCGCCGGCCGCCTCGCGTACCTCGCCGGGCGCATGCCGCGCAAGCTCTACGCCAGCGCCTCGTCGCCGCTGGATGGTCTGATCCGCTGAGATAAACCATGACTGAACAGCAGGACTCGCCGGCAGAAGCCGGCGAAGTGCGTCACCGCACCATCAAGAGTTTCGTGATGCGCGCCGGGCGCATGACCGAGGGCCAGCAACGTGGCCTCGACCAGGGCTGGCCGAAATTCGGCCTGGAGCTGGCCGACGGCCCGCGTGACTTCGATGCGGTGTTCGGCCGCAGCGCCCCGCGTACCTTCGAGATCGGCTTCGGCATGGGCCACGCCACCCTGGAGATGGCCGCCGCCGCGCCGGAACAGGATTTCATCGGTGTCGAGGTTCATCGCCCCGGCGTCGGCGCGCTGCTCAACGGCGCCATGACCCAGGGCCTGACCAACATCCGCGTCTACAGCTGCGACGCCCTGGAGGTGCTGCGCGACTGCGTGGCCGATGCCAGCCTCGAGCGCGTGCTGCTGTTCTTCCCGGACCCGTGGCACAAGTCGCGCCACCACAAGCGCCGCATCGTCCAGCCGGCCTTCGCCGAACTGGTCCGCAGCAAGCTGCGCATCGGGGGCGTGCTGCACATGGCCACCGACTGGGAGCACTACGCGGAACACATGCTGGAGGTGATGAACGCCGCGCCCGGCTACCGCAACCTGGCGGAAGACGGCCGCTACGTACCGCGCCCGGAAGAGCGCCCGATCACCAAGTTCGAACGCCGCGGCGAGCGCCTCGGCCACGGCGTATGGGACCTCAAGTTCCAGCGCGTCGACTGATACACCTTCGCGGCCCAGGCCGCGAACGCCACGGACGAGCACAACCCTAGACCGGGACCACCCGGCGCCAGGACGGCACCCTCACCTGATCCGACGTAGATAAAGAGCCCCGCCTATAGTGGTGGTGGCACAAGAACAATAGCGGTGCGACTCGAGCGCACCGCGAGGAGAAGGCTGTGTTGAGAAAGTTTGCAATTCTGCTTCTGGCCTCCTGTGCCCTGCAGGCGCAGGCCAAGGTCGGTGCCGACGATGCCGCGCGGCTCGGAGGGGAGCTGACGCCACTGGGCGGTCAACGTGCGGGCAATGCCGAAGGTTCGATCCCGGCGTGGGGCGGCGGCCTGTCGACGCCGCCGGCGGGTTACCAGCCCGGCATGCACCACCCCGATCCCTTCGGGGCCGAGGCCCCCAAGTACGTCATCAACAGCAAGAACGTCGGCCAGTACGCGACGCAGCTGCCGGCCGGCCTCAAGGCCCTGGTGGAAACCTACCCGGACTACTCCGTGCGTGTGTTCCCCACCCATCGCAGCGCGGCTGCGCCGCAGCGCATCTATGACGCCACCCGCTTCAACGCCCTCAACGGCGAGCTGATCGCCGGCGGCAACGGTGTGCAGGGCGTGGCGGCGGGCATCCCCTTCCCGATCCCTTCCAGCGGCCTGGAAGTCATCTGGAACCACATCCTGCGTTACCGTGGCGACCAGATCCACTTCGTCACCAACCAGGCGGCTGTGCTGGCCAACGGCAGCTACAACCTGCAGAAGCTGGATCGCAACATCTACTTCGTCTATGGCCGTGAAGGCGTGCAGCCGAAGGACCTGGAAAACACCATCTTCTATTACAAGTACGCGGTCGTTGCGCCGGCCAAGCTGGCCGGTTCCGCGCTGGTGGTGCAGGAGACCCTCGATCAGGTGCTGTCGATCCGCAAGGCGTGGCGCTTCAACCGTGGCGAACGCCGCGTGCGTCGCCTGCCGATGCTGGCCTACGACACCCTGCAGCCGGACACCAACGGCATGGCCACCGCCGACGTCGTCGACTCCTACAACGGCGCGCCGGAACGCTACGAGTGGAAGCTGGTGGGCAAGCAGGAGACCCTGGTCCCCTACAACAGCTATGCCCTGCACCAGAAGGGCATCCCCTACGATCAGATCCTCAAGACCAAGTTCGTCAATCCGGACCTGCTGCGCTACGAGCTGCACCGCACCTGGGTGGTCGAGGCGAACCTGCGCAAGGGCTTCTCCCACCCCTACGCCAAGCGTCGCTTCTACATAGACGAAGACAGCTGGCAGATCCTCGCGGTCGACCTGTACGACAAGGACGGCCAGTTGATCGGCCTGCAGGAAAGCCACCCGATCAGCTACTACGATGTACCGATGTTCGGCAGCACCCTGGAGACCATCTACGACTTCAAGGGCGGCCGCTACTTCGCCGATGGCCTCGACAACAACGAGCCCATGTACGACTTCAACGCGCCCCTGAGCCCGCGTGACTTCACGCCGCAGGCCCTGCGCCGCGAAGGCAACTGATATTCCGGCCTGCCTGGCCACTCCAGCCGCCCTTCGGGGCGGCTTTTTATTGGGCGGGGAAAAGCGTCGGCCGGGTGGCATGTGCGTCGAGGTGATGGGTTTCGCTTCGCTCTACCCATCCTACGATGCGGGTAGGGGTGGGCCCTTTCTAGTTGATCATCTCCGCGCCGAGGATGGTCTGCTCCGGCAGGGCCGGCGGCGCGGGGCTGATCTGCATGTACTTGATGCTCTCGCGGGGGATGAGCAGCAGGTCGCCGTCCACCTCGATGCTGACGAAGGCCGATTCCATCTGCTTGCGCAGGCCGCGCGCGACCTCCACCGGGTCGCTGGACTGCTGGGGAAAGCGCAGCGCCAGGCGCTGGCCGTCCTGGAAGTGCATATAGAGGTGCTTGATCGGCTTCATGGCGTGCTCCTTGTCGATGACATGGCGGCCAGTGGCCGCCGGAGCGTGCCCTGGGCCTCAGTTGCGGTCGGCGAGGACGCCGATCAGGAAGAAGACTAGTAGCAGGACGGGCGCCAGGGTGTAGTTGTTGAAATAGCCCAGGCCCTTGGCCAGCCAGGGGGTCAGGAAGATCATCGCCAGGCCGTAGCCCAGCGCGCAGAGGGCGACGAACAGCAGCGTGCGGAAGAGGAAGTTGAGGCCGCCGATGCGTTGCTGGATCCAGGCGTTGATACCGGGGCCGAGGAGCACCAGCAGGGTCGCCATGATGGCCAGGGAGATGTCGTAGAGGTGGCTGCGACTCCAGCGGGAGAGGGTCGCGACCAGGTCCAGAAGCAGGTCCATCCGTTGTCCTTAGCCCTCAGGGCAGGAAGTGTTGCAGCAGGTCGTTGAGGAACAGCTGGCCTTCCCGGGTTGCCACCAGGCGTGCCGGGTCGGCGTCCAGCAGGCCGCGTGCCTCGGCTTCGCGGCGTGCTTCGGCGAGGCCGGAGAGCGGCAGGCCGGTGCGTGTGGTGAAGAGCTCGGCGTCGACGCCATCGCTGAGGCGCAGCACGTTCATGAGGAACTCGAAGGGCAGCTCGCCTGCGTCCAGCACCCGTTCGCCGGCCTGGAAGGGCTTGCTCCTGTCCAGGTAGTCCTTGGGCAGGCGGGTCTTCCAGGTGCGTACGATGTGGCCCGCCGGGTCGCTCAGCTTGGCGTGGGCGCCAGCGCCGATGCCGAGGAAGTCGCCGAAGGTCCAGTAGTTGAGGTTGTGCCGCGCGCGCCGGCCTTCCCGGGCATAGGCGGAGACCTCGTACTGGGCATAGCCGTACTCGGCCAGGAGCGCCTGCCCGGCTTCCTGGATGTCCCAGAGGATGTCGTCCTCGGGCAGTTCCGGCGGCTGGGTCCAGAACACCGTGTTCGGCTCCATGGTCAGCTGGTACCAGGACAGGTGCGTCGGCGCCTGCTCGATGGCGATGCGCAGGTCGTCCAGGGCGTCCTCGATGGATTGCTCCGGCAGGCCGTGCATCAGGTCCAGGTTGAAGTTGTCGAAGCCGGCCTTGCGCGCCATGTCGGCGGCGCGGATCGCCTCGCCGCCGTCGTGGATGCGGCCCAGGGCCTTGAGCTTGGCTTCCTGGAAGCTCTGTACGCCGATGGACAGGCGATTGATGCCCAGCTGCCGGTAGGCGGAGAACTTGGCCTGCTCGAAGGTGCCCGGGTTGGCTTCCAGGGTGATCTCGATGTCGCGGGCGAAGCTCACGCGCCGCTCCACGCCGTCCAGCAGGCGGCCCAGGGCCTTCGCGCTGAACAGGCTGGGCGTGCCGCCACCGAAGAAGATCGAGGTCAGCTCGCGGCCGTGGACGTGGTGCAGGTCGGCGTCCAGGTCCGCCAGCAGCGCGTCGACATAGGCCTCTTCGGGCAGCTCGGGGCCGGCGGCATGGGAGTTGAAGTCGCAGTACGGGCACTTGCGCACGCACCACGGGATATGGATGTAGGCCGCCAGGGGAGGCAGCTCGAAGCCCGAAGCTTGAAGCTTGAAGTCGCTTCCAGCTTCCAGCTTCCGGCTTTCGGCTTTCATATCCCCAACCGCTGCTTCAACAGGGCCATGGCGCGGGCGCGATGGCTGAAGCGGTTCTTCTCGGCAGGCGGCATCTCGGCGCTGGAGCAGTCGCCCTCCGGCACCCAGAACAGCGGGTCGTAGCCGAAGCCGTGCTCGCCGCGGGCCTCGAAGAGGATGCGTCCGCGCCAGACGCCTTCGCAGAGGATCGGCAGCGGGTCGTCGGCATGGCGCATCAGCGCCAGGGAGCAGATGAACTGCGCGCCGCGCTCGGCTTCCGGTACGTCCTTCAGGGCGGCCAGCAGCTTGGCGTTGTTGGCCGCGTCACCCTGGCCGTCGGCGTAGCGCGCCGAGTAGATGCCGGGGGCGCCGCCGAGGACGTCCACGGCCAGGCCGGAGTCGTCCGCCAGGGCCGGCAGGCCGGACACGCGGGCGGCGTTGCGCGCCTTGAGGATGGCGTTCTCGACGAAGGTCAGGCCGGTTTCCTCGGGCTCGATGTCGCTGAACTCGCCGATCGAGCGCACACGCACGCTGTCGCCGAGCATGGCCTGGAGTTCCTTGAGCTTGCCGGCGTTGTGGCTGGCCAGCACCAGTTCTTTGAAGGGCATCATTCGTCTGGGAAGAATTCCTGGTCGAAGTTGAAGGTGTTCGGCGCGCCGCCGCCCTGCTG
The DNA here is from genome assembly GCF_054558415.1 of Pseudomonas sp. No.21. Classification (NCBI taxonomy): domain Bacteria; kingdom Pseudomonadati; phylum Pseudomonadota; class Gammaproteobacteria; order Pseudomonadales; family Pseudomonadaceae; genus Pseudomonas; species Pseudomonas sp. No.21. Next base: position 133,313 of record NZ_BAAJNO010000005.1, on the reverse strand, counting down.
CACCGTCAGGGTGAAGTTGAGCATCTCGCGCTGGCTGAAGGGGAACTGCGCCAGGTAGTAGATGGCGCCGCCCTCGTTGACCTGCTTGAAGGTGAGCGGGGTGACCTTGCCGAGCAGGTCCTTGACCTGGCCGCTGACCTGGGCGGTGCTGGCCTTGCCGGCCTTGAGCACGGCGATGTTGACCACGCCCTGGGTCTTGCTGCGGATCAGGCCGACGGCCGCGGCGACATCGGGCTGCAGGAAGCTCGAGTTGAACGCGCTGTAGTGCACGTCCAGGTCACCGAAGGTCTGCTTGCGTTCGGCCACGGCCGGCAGGGCCAGGCACAGGGCGAAGAGGAAAAGGGTCAGGCGGCGCATGGTGGCGGTCTCCAGTCAGATCGCGATACGGCTTTCCAGCACGCTGGGGCCGCTGACGCGATAGATGCCGATCTCACCCAGGAGATTAGGCCATAGACGGCTTCCCAGGTTGTGGCGGTGCTCATGGTCGACCGCCAGGCGGTCGAGCACCTTCATCTTCATGTCCCGGCACAGGGCCTCGAAGTCCTTGAAGGTGCAGAAGTGGATGTTCGGCGTGTTGTACCAGGTGTACGGCAGGAACTCGGACACCGGCATGCGGCCGTTGCGTGCGAGGTACCAGCGGCAGCGCCAGTGGCCGAAGTTGGGGAAGGTGATGATGCACTGGCGGCCGACGCGCAGCATCTCTTCGAGGATGCGGTCGGGGTAGTGCACGGCCTGCAGTGCCTGGGTCATCACCACCACGTCGAAGCTGTTGCTGGCGAAGTTGCCCAGGCCCTTGTCCAGGTCCTGCTCGATGACGTTGACGCCCTTGCCGATGCACTGGGCGATGTTGTCCGGGTCGATCTCCAGGCCGTAGCCGGTGACCTGCTTGTGGTCACGCAGCCAGGCCAGCAGTTCGCCGTCGCCGCAGCCGAGGTCGAGCACGCGGCTGCCGGCGGGGATCCAGTCCTGGATGATTTCGAGGTCGGCGCGCACGGTGGCTCCCTTAGACGGCGATGCGGTTCATGTAACCGCTGAAGGCTTGCAGGTAACGCGGGATCGGCATGAGGAAGGCGTCGTGGCCCTGCGGCGCGTCGATCTCCAGGTAGCAGACGTTCTTCCGCGCGGCGGTCAGGGCGTCGACGATCTCCCGCGAGCGGGCCGGGGAGAAGCGCCAGTCGGTGGTGAAGGACATCACGCAGAAGTCCGCCGTGGCGCCGGCCAGGGTCCTGGCCAGGTCGCCGTCGTGGGCTGCGGCCGGGTCGAAGTAGTCCAGGGCCTTGGTCATCAGCAGATAGGTGTTGGCGTCGAAGCGGCCGGAGAATTCCTCACCCTGGTAGCGCAGGTAGCTCTCCACCTGGAATTCGACGCTGTGGAAGTCGTAGTTGAGCTTCTCGCTCTTCAGGCCCCGGCCGAATTTCTCACCCATGGCGTCGTCGGAGAGGTAGGTGATGTGGCCGACCATGCGCGCCAGCATCAGGCCGCGCTTGGGGATCACGCCCTGGTCCTGGAAATGGCCGCCATGGAATTCCGGGTCGGTGAGGATGGCCTGGCGCGCCACCTCGTTGAAGGCGATGTTCTGGGCAGACAGCTTGGGCGCCGAGGCGATGGCCAGGCAGTGGCGCACGCGCTCGGGGTAGCTGATGGTCCATTGCAGGGCCTGCATGCCGCCGAGGCTGCCGCCGACCACGGCGGCCCATTGGCCGATGCCCAGGGTGTCGGCCAGGCGTGCCTGGCTGTGCACCCAGTCCTCCACCGTCATCACCGGGAAGTCGGCGCCGAAGGGCTTGCCGGTGGCCGGGTTGGTGCTGGAGGGGCCGGTGGAGCCGTTGCAGCCGCCGAGGTTGTTCAGGCTGACGACGAAGAAGCGGCGGGTGTCGATGGCCTTGCCGGGGCCGATGCAGCTGTCCCACCAGCCCGGCTTGCGGTCTTCCATGCTGTGGTAGCCGGCGGCGTGGTGATGGCCGGAGAGGGCGTGGCAGATCAGCACGGCGTTGCTGCGGCTGGCGTTCAGCTCGCCGTAGGTTTCATAGACCAGCTCGTACTCGGCCAGGCTGCGACCGCAGGCCAGCGGCAGCGGTTCGCTGAAACGCTGCACCTGGGGCGTGACCAGGCCGACGGAATCTTCGGGGATGACGGTGGGCATCGCAGCCGCTGCTCTTTATCTGGGAAGGGCGCCAGTCTAAAGAGCACCGTCCCACCCGGCAAGCAGGCGGAACGGCGGCCAAACCCTTGAATCGAAAGGCTCAGGCCTCGTGTTGCTGGCGCACCAGTCCGGGCAGGCTGACCACCTTGCCCTGGCGCTGGATGGGCGCTGGGCGACGCAGCGCGCGGAGCATGTCGTTGGCCTGGGCCAGCTGCTTCTCCAGCTCGTCGATGTAGCGCGATAGCTGCAGCACGCGCTGGCGTGCCTGCTGGGTGTCCTGGGCCAGGGCCTTGAGGCGCAGCATGTGGGTTTCCAGCAGCTGCTTGTGCTCCAGGGTGTTCTGCATCAGCGGCATCAGCGCCTCGTTGGCCCACTGCGCGGCGTCCTGGCGCAGGCGCTGGTGCATGCCGATCACTTCCTGCACCAGGGTGGCGAAGAAGCGGCGGGTCAGCAGGCGCTGCTCGGTGAGCAGGGTCTTGAGGTGCAGGCGGAACTGGTCGGCCTTGCCGCGCAGCTGGCGCAGCTCGCGCTGGTAGCGGAAGACATCGAACTGCGGAGCGTCGACGCCCTGCAGCGGGTTCTCCTCGTTGTGCCGGCGGTAGATGGCCAGGACCATCTTGTTGGCCATGTCGGCCTCGTGTTCGAGGCTGTGCAGGTCGGCCTCCACCGAACGGAAGAAATGCAGGATGGCCTGGTTGATGCCGACCGTCGTCCAGCTGCTGGTGAGGTTGCGCCGCACCTTGGCCAGGTGTTCCTCCAGGCGTTCGGGGCGCGCGGCGGCGCGCAGCGTGTCGCCCTGGCGCTTGAGCAGGCGCTGGTTGGTCTTCAGGCCGAGCAGCCGGCGGTGGTGGCGGGCATGGTCTTCCTTGGTGCGGGCGGTGAGCTCGAAGAGCATCTGGCCATTGTCCTGCTGGTGATTGCTGAGCAGCTCCTGCTGCTCGCGCACCTTCTCCAGGCGCAGGCTCAGGACGTGCTGGCTGTTCTGCAGCAGGGCCAGCACCTGGTTGACCACGCGGACTTCGAGCAGGCGCTCCTTCTGCGCGACGATGCGCTCGCAGAGCAGGGTCTCGAGGTTGGCCATCTGGCTGCGCTCGAGCAGTTCGTGGTCCTTGCGTACCTTGGCCAGCAGCGCCTGCTTGGCCGACAGCGGCAAGACGTCCTCGCGGCGGATGCCGAGCTGTCGGGCGGTGGACTCCTGGATCTGGCGGATCGCGTTCTGCACGAAGGTTTCGCCGGCCAGGTCGTCCCAGAGCACGTCGATCTTGTTCAGCACGGCGAACAGGCTGGTCTGGGTGTCCTCGTCGAGCTGGCGGATGTGCTGCTGCCAGATGTCCATGTCGCTGGCGGTGACGCCGGTGTCGGCGGCCAGCAGGAAAATGATCGCCTGGGCGCTGGGCAGCATCGACAGGGTCAGCTCCGGCTCGCTGCCCAGGGCGTTCAGGCCCGGGGTGTCGAGGATGCGCAGGCCCTGGCGCAGCAGCGGGTGGTCGAAGTTGACCATCGCGTGGCGCCACGCCGGCACCAGCACCATGCCGGGGCGGCCGGCGGATTCGAGGGCGTCGGGGTGGAAGCCCAGCTGGATCGCCTGCTCCACCGGCATCGGCTTGGTCTTGGCCACCTGGGTGAAGGCCTGGACCATGTTGTCCGGGTCGCTGGTGTCCAGCGGGATGTTCACCCAGTGCCGGGGGATGCGCTTGAACTGCGCGACGCTGGCCGAGGCGGTGCGCGTCTCGATCGGCAGCAGGCGGATATAGGAGCGTTCCGAGCGCGGGTCGAAGAACAGCTCGGTGGGGCACATGGTGGTGCGCCCGGCGTGGGAGGGCAGCATGCGCTGGCCGAACTCGGAGAAGAACAGGCTGTTGATCAGCTCGGTCTTGCCGCGGGAGAACTCGCCGACGAAGGCCAGGGTGATGTGGTCGGTGCGCAGCAGGCGCAGGGCACGCTCGAGCTTGTCCTGCACCGCAGCGGAATTGAGGCGGTTGTGCTCCAGCCAGCTGCGGTAGCGAGTGATCTCGCGGACCAGCTCGCGCTTCCAGGCCACGTAGGCATCGACCTGTTGACTGAGACGTTCCATGCTCATCCTGGCTCTCCTTCCGGTAGCGCGTCCTGCGTACAGAAATGTGGGAACTCGATATCGATGCGACGGCGACCTGGCGGCTGCCGCTTGCCCTGGCCGGGCGGCCCGCCCCTGAGTGGCGCGAGCGGAGGAATGGCTTGCATTATCCGGGGCCTGGCGATGCCGTCAATCGGCCTGCCCGGCCACCCGCCTTAAGGTCTGTCAGAGGGGCCGAGCGGTCAGTCCGGGCAGGTCCGGCAGCTTCTGCGGGTTGCGGATGCGCACGCGCTTCTGCCGGTTCAGCTCGCCGCTCTCCAGGTTCACCAGGCTCTTGGCGACGCCGAAGGCCTGGCCGAGGAAGGCCAGCAGGTGGGCGTTGGCCTTGCCTTCGACCGGCGGCGCGGTAAGGCGGATCTTCAGGCGTTCGCCATGCAGCCCGGCGAATTCGTCACGGCTCGCCTTGGGCTGCAGGTGGACGTCGAGGATCAGGTCCTCGCCGTCCCAGCGGAAGAAGCTCATCACATGAAGGGGCTGAGGATCTTCGGCATCCCGGTCATCACCGCCAGGTTGCCGATCACCAGCATGTCGATCAGGCGCAGGGCGATGAAGGCGAAGATGGGCGAGATGTCCAGGCCGCCGAGGTTGGGCAGCAGCTTGCGGAAGGGCGCCAGCAGCGGCTCGCAGATCTGGTTCACCAGCTGGGCGCCGGGGTTGTAGCTGTTGGGGGCGACCCAGGAGAGGATCACGCTGATGATCATCGCGAAGAAGAACACCTTGATGAACAGCGAGGTCACCGCGATCAGCGACCAGACCAGCAGTTGCAGCACGTAGCCGGCGACGCCGTAGCCCATCAGGACCAGGGTCACGATCATCAGCAGCAACTGGATCAGGATGGCCAGCACCAGGGAGGCCACGTCCAGCCCGGCGAAGCCGGGGATGACCTTGCGCAGGGGGTTCAGCAGCGGCTTGGTGGCACGCACGATGAACTGGCTGAGCGGGTTGTAGAAGTCGGCGCGCACCAGTTGCAGGATGAAGCGCAGCAGGACGATCAGCAGGTACAGGCTGCCGAGGGTCTGGATGACGTAGATGGCGGCGGTGGAAAGTCCGGTCATTAGGCGTTCCTTGTGGGCGTTGGGACCCCGTGGAGGAGCACGGGGTGCATGGCGCGCTCGGCGAGCCATGGGTTTGCGTGGGAATAATGTAGGGAATTCGTTGCCGGCAGTCGCGAAAATCTGTTGCGGGCTGTATGCATGGCGGTCTTCTCAGCGTCCCGCCATCAGGTTGGGCCCCTGGCAACCCGGGTCCGCCGCGTCGTTCACCGACAGCAGGGTGAAGCCGCCGGGCTCCTGGCGGATCGTCAGGTAGCGGTGGTCGCCGCCCTCCAGGGGCTGCTCGCTGCTCAGCTCCACTTCCACCTGGAAGCGCTCCGGCGCGGCCTTGCAACCGCGCACGGCGCCGTAGTTGAGGGTCACGTCGCGCCGCGCTTCCAGGGCCAGCAGGCGCTCGCGGGCGGCGAGGGCGTCGCTGGCGGTGTCCGGGTCGCTCCATTCGCGGGCGGTTTCCGCCCCCACCTGCAGCCACTCGTCGACGAAGTCGCGGCCGCTCCTGGCGGCGGGTTGCACCCGGTGCAGCGCCTCGCCGTCCAAGCGGTAGCGGAGGATGCCGGGACGGGTGAGCAGGTCCACATCCAGCATGCCCACTTCGGTGCGCAGCTCGAAACCATCCGGGGTGGGCTTGAGGCGGGTCTCCACCTCGTCGCGCACATAGCCGTGCTCGACGTGGTCGAGGACGCGCTGTGGCTGATCGCCCTGGCGCGGCTGGACGACATCGATGGCCAGGCGGCTCCAGCGCGAGGTGCACCAGGGCGTGCCGTGGGCGATCACCAGCTGCCCGCCGGCCAGGCGCAGGAAGCGGAAGAAGTCGCCGTTGGCCCCGGAAATCTCGGTATAGCCCTTGCTGCGCCAGTCCAGGCTGCGCACCCAGTGGCCGTCCTCGCGGCTGTAGCCGAGCAGCAGGTTGTCGTCCCCGCAGGGGATGCCGAAACCGGCGTTGACCAGCAGCATGGGATCGGGGGCGTCCTCGCGGCGAACCACGAAAACGGTGCCTTCCTCGCCCGTCCCGGTCTCGCCGTCGCGAGGTGCCAGGTGGGAGGCGAGTTGCGCCTGCAGGGCGGCAGGGTCGACGGCTGCGTCGCTGCAGGCCAGTTGCGCGTCGATGGCGCTGGCGAGCGCTTCCTTGTAGGCGTCGAGTGCGGCCACCAGGGGCGCGGCGAGGGCGTCGTCGAGTTCGCCCGTGCGCTCGTCGAGGCGGCGTTGCAGTTCCTGCTGGGCGGCGGCCACCGTCTGTTCCGATGCCGCAGGGGCGGGGCAGTCGGCAGCCTGTGCGGTGTTGCCGAAAAAGGCGGCCAGGGTCAGCAAGGCTGCGCCCGCAGTGGCGCGCTCCAGCGGGGAGCGCGGGTGTCGCTGCGACGGCGGGCGCATGGCGGTCACTGGCCCAGCTGTTCCGCCAGCTCGGCGGAGCGCTGGTCGGCGGCTTGCAGCGCCTGCTGCACCAGGGACTCGAAGGCGTTGCCCTGGAAGGACTTGATGGCCGCCTCGGTGGTGCCGTTGGGCGAGGTCACGCGGCGGCGCAGTTCGGCCGGGCCGACATCGCTGGCCACCGCCATGCGCGCGGCGCCGAGGGCGGTTTGCAGGGTCAGGCGGGCGGCGACGTCCGGGCTCAGGCCGAGCTTCTCGCCGGCGGCGGTCATGGCTTCCATGAGCAGGAAGAAGTAGGCCGGGCCGCTGCCGGAAACCGCGGTGACGGCGTCGATCTGCTTCTCCTCGTCCAGCCACAGGGCGATGCCCACGGCGTTGAGCAACTGCTCGGCCTGCTGGCGCTGTTCGGCGCTCACCGCGGCGGTGGCGTACAGGCCGCTGGCGCCCTCACCCAGCAGTGCCGGGGTGTTGGGCATGCAGCGCACGATGGAGTCGACGCCCAGCCAGCGCGCGAGGCTGGCGCAGGGGATGCCGGCGGCGATGGAAACGATCAACTGGCCGGCGGACAGGCTCGGCGCGAGGGTTTCGCACACGGCCTTCATCACCTGGGGCTTGGTGGCCAGGACCACCACGTCGGCGTCACGCACCGCCTCGGCGTTGCTTTCCACCACCTCGATGCCGTGCTCGGCGGCCACCTTGGCGCGCTGCTCGGCGCCGGGATCGCTGGCGCGGATATGGCTGGCCGGGACGCCCTGGGCGCGCAGGCCGCCGATCAGGCTGGCGGCCATGTTGCCGGCGCCGATGAACGCGATGCGGGTAGTGCTCATGAATGCTTCCTTCCTTATTGCTGTGCGGGCTGGCCGTAGTCGCGGGCGCCGAACAGGGCCGTACCGATGCGGACCCAGGTGGCACCCTCGGCTATGGCCGCTTCGAGATCGTGGCTCATGCCCATGGACAGGGTGTCCAGTGGCAGGTCCAGTGTGTGTGCAAGCTGCCGGAGGCGGGCGAAGGCGGCGTGCTGCTCGGCCCTGTCCTCCGTGGGTTCGGGGATGGCCATCAGCCCGCGCAGGCGCAGGTTCGGCAGGGTCGAGACCGCCGCCGCCAGGGCCGAAAGGTCCTCGGGGGCGCAGCCGGACTTGCTCGCCTCGCCGCTGACGTTCACCTGCAGGCAGATGTTCAGTGGCGGCAGGTGGGTGGGGCGCTGCGCGGAGAGGCGCTCGGCGATCTTCAGGCGGTCCACCGAGTGCACCCAGTGGAAGTGTTCGGCGATGGGCTTGGTCTTGTTCGACTGGATGGGGCCGATGAAATGCCAGGTCAATGGCAGGTCCGTGAGTTCCTGCTGCTTGGCCAGGGCCTCCTGCAGGTAGTTCTCACCGAAATCGACGACGCCACAGGCGTGTGCTTCGCGAATCGCGGTCGCCGGTTTGGTCTTGCTCACGGCCAGCAGGCCGATGGCTGAAAAATCACGCTCCGAGGCTTGCGCCGCCTCACGGATACGCGTGCGAACCTTTGCAATATTCTCTGCTATCGTGGACATTACCTGCGCTCTACAGCCCGGCCTGAGTGGGTCTGCGGCATTCTAACCGCTTGGAATTGGGGAGTCCCATGGATATTACTGAGCTGCTCGCCTTCAGCGCGAAGCAGGGCGCATCCGACCTGCATCTCTCTGCCGGCCTGCCGCCGATGATCCGCGTCGATGGTGACGTGCGCCGCATCAACCTGCCGGCCATGGACCACAAGCAGGTGCACGCGCTGATCTACGACATCATGAACGACAAGCAGCGCAAGGACTACGAGGAGTTCCTCGAGACCGACTTCTCCTTCGAAGTCCCTGGCGTGGCGCGTTTCCGGGTCAACGCCTTCAACCAGAACCGTGGCGCCGGCGCCGTGTTCCGTACCATTCCCTCCAAGGTGCTGAGCATGGAGGACCTGGGCATGGGCGAGATCTTCAAGAAGATCTCCGACGTGCCGCGCGGCCTGGTGCTGGTGACCGGGCCGACCGGTTCGGGCAAGTCCACCACCCTGGCGGCGATGCTCGATTACCTCAACGGCACCAAGTACCACCACATCCTCACGGTCGAGGACCCCATCGAGTTCGTCCACGAATCGAAGAAGTGCCTGATCAACCAGCGCGAGGTGCACCGCGACACCCTCGGCTTCAACGAAGCCCTGCGCTCGGCCCTGCGGGAAGACCCGGACATCATCCTGGTGGGTGAGATGCGCGACCTGGAGACCATCCGCCTGGCGCTGACCGCCGCGGAAACCGGCCACCTGGTGTTCGGCACCCTGCACACCACCTCCGCCGCCAAGACCATCGACCGCGTGGTCGACGTGTTCCCGGCCGAGGAGAAGTCGATGGTTCGCTCGATGCTCTCCGAATCCCTGCAGTCGGTCATTTCCCAGACCCTCCTGAAGAAGATCGGCGGTGGTCGCGTGGCGGCCCACGAAATCATGATCGGCACCCCGGCCATCCGTAACCTGATCCGCGAGGACAAGGTGGCGCAGATGTATTCCGCCATCCAGACCGGCGGTGGCCTCGGCATGCAGACCCTGGACAGCTGCCTCAAGGGGCTGGTGGCCAAGGGCCTGGTGAGCCGCGAAAGCGCTCGCGAGAAGGCCAAGAGCCCGGAAAACTTCTAACCTGCGGCGGGTGCCCCGGTCGGGGTGCCCGTTTCGCCGTAGCGCGGCCTCGCGCCGCGACGGCAACCCCGGTCATCGGGGCTTTCGGCGTCGCCCCCAGGCGACCGGCACGTTCACTGCGAGAAAGACCATGGAATTCGAGAAACTGTTGCGCCTGATGGTCGAGAAGGGCGGCTCCGACCTGTTCATCACCGCCGGCGTCCCCCCGTCGATGAAGGTCAACGGCAAGATCATGCCCGTGACCAAGAACGCCATGTCCCCGGAGCAGACCCGTGAAACCGTGCTCGCGGTGATGAACGAGCAGCAGCGCCGCGACTTCGCCGAGAACCACGAGTGCAACTTCGCCATCAGCGCCCGGGGCATCGGCCGTTTCCGCGTCAGTGCCTTCTACCAGCGCAACCTGGTGGGCATGGTGCTGCGCCGCATCGAGACCAACATCCCCACCCTGGATGACCTCAAGCTGCCGGAAATCCTCAAGAAGCTGGCACTGACCAAGCGCGGCCTGGTGCTCTTCGTCGGCGCCACCGGCACCGGCAAGTCCACCTCGCTGGCGGCGATGATCGGTTACCGCAACAAGAACAGCAGCGGCCACATCATCTCCATCGAAGACCCGATCGAGTACATCCACCAGCACCAGAGCTGCATCGTCACCCAGCGTGAAGTGGGCATCGACACCGAGTCCTTCGAGGTGGCGCTGAAGAACACCCTGCGCCAGGCGCCGGACGTGATCCTCATCGGTGAGGTGCGGACCCGCGAAACCATGGACCATGCCGTGGCCTTCGCCGAAACCGGCCACCTGTGCCTGGCCACCCTGCACGCCAACAACGCCAACCAGGCGCTGGACCGGATCATCAACTTCTTCCCTGCCGACCGTCAGCAGCAGGTGTGGATGGACCTGTCCCTCAACCTCAAGGCCATCGTCGCTCAGCAACTGGTGCCGACCCCGGACGGCAAGGGTCGCCGCGCGGTGATCGAGGTGCTGATCAACACCCCGCTGGCCGCCGACCTGATCCGCAAGGGCGAGGTCCACGAGCTCAAGCCGCTGATGAAGCGCTCCACCGAGCAGGGCATGCAGACCTTCGACCAGGCGCTGTACACCCTCTACTCCCAGGGCGAAATCACCTACGAAGACGCGCTGCTCTACGCCGACTCGGCGAACGACCTGCGCCTGATGATCAAGCTCGGCTCCGAGACCGACGGCGACCACCTCACGAGCATGAGCGGTGGCCTGTCGCTGGAAGTGTCGGAGGAAGACCCGGGCCGTCGCTTCCGCTGACCGGCCTGTCGCCCTGCCGCGCCTGCCGCAGGGCGTCCACCAACTCCCCGTACAACTGCTGGCCGCCCTCGCGGCTGCGCAACACCGCCGCAGGATGCGGCGCCACCACTATCCACCTGTCTCCATGGCGCAGCGGCCTGCCGACGAAGTCCGCCAGGCGTACACGCTGCGGGTCGTGCAGGCCCAGCAGCGAGGCCAGGGCGGTGCGCCCCAGCGCCACCACCCACTGTGGTTGCCGTTCGTCGAGCTCCTGGGCCAGCCAGGGATGGCAGGCGCGGATCTCCGCCGGCTTGGGCGTGGCGTGCCAGCGCGTCGCCGCGCGGCCGAGCGCGCCGCCCCTGGGCTCCCACTTGAAGTGCTTCACCGCGTTGGTCAGGTAGATGTCCTGCCGGGACAGCCCGGCTTCGGCCAGGGCGCGTTGCAGCACCTGCCCGGCAGGGCCGATGAAGGGGCGCCCGGCCAGGTCCTCCTGGTCGCCGGGTTGTTCGCCCACCAGCATGATCCGCACCTGGGCCGGCCCCTCGCCCGGTACCGCGCAGGTGGCGTTGCGCCAGATATCGCAGCGCCGGCACTGGTCCAGGTTCGTGTCGGCCGCCCGCTCCGGCTGCGCGGCATCGCTGGCGATCAGCACTTCCTTGCCTTGCCGGGCGCCGACCTCGGGGGCCTGTGCCAGGCGCTGCCGGCCGCTGCGCGCATCGGCCACCAGTTGCGGAATCAGCGGGCCTTCGGCCAGGTGCTTCCAGAAGCGTGCCGGCATATGGCTGCGCATCACCTCGGGATTCAGCCGGGCCGGGTTGAAGGTGCTGCGGTAGTAGGCCGTCCACAGCGCCTCGCTCGGGTCGTCGTGGCCTTCGATGGCCTCGCGCAGCCCGGGTGGGCAGGGCGACTGGTAGACCAGCCGTTCGCCATCGAAATGCGCCAGCCCCTCGGGGGTGCCGATCAGCCAGCTGTGGCGGCCCATGCGCGGCACGAAGTGCTCGGCACCCAGGTCCAGCACGTCGTGGGCGGGTTCGTGCCAGGCCAGGTAGTCCGGTGCGCCCCGTGCCTTGTCACCCGGCCGGAAGCGCAGGAAGGCGTGCATGTGGTGGGCCTCGCGGCGCACCGCCTTGATCCGCCGCTGCAGCTCGGAGCCGTCGCGATCGCCCGCCAGCATGGCGCTGCGATCCCCCTGGGCCACGCGCCAGAGCACCTGGTAGAGCAGTGCCCAGCGGTCGCCCGCGCGAAAGCGCGCGGCATCGGCCAGCAACCCCGGCAGCTCGCGGGGAATGGAGACCGTGGCCGCACCGGCGGGAGCGGGCGTCGGCTCGACGCCGTCGAACAACCCGGGCGCCCAGTCGACGGCCTGGGGCTCCACGCCTTCTAGCAGCAGTTGCCGGGCCTGTTCGCGCCAGCCGGCGAAGCTGCCGTCGAAGCGGATGGCACGCATCACCAGAGCGCCATCTGCTGGGCCGGCGCATCGCCCAGGCGCTGGCGCAGCACGGCGGACTCCAGGGTGGCGTCGCGGGGGCGGTAGTCCTGGGTGACGATGAAGGGCCTGGCCTTTTCCATGGCGCAACGCAGGCGGGCCACGTCGGCGTAGCGGATGCGCCGTTCGCGCCGCAGTTCCACCAGGCGGTTGGCGCTGAGCACACCGATGCCGGGCACGCGGGCGATCATCGCGGGTTCCGCGCGGTTCAGGTCGAGCGGGAACTGCGCACGGTTGGCCAGGGCCCAGGCCAGCTTGGGGTCGATGTCCAGCGGCAGGTTGCCGGGGGTGGCGATCAGCTCGTTCACCGCGAAGCCGTAGCCGCGCAGGAGGAAATCGGCCTGGTACAGGCGGTGCTCGCGCAGCAGCGGCGGGGCTTCGAAGGGCACGGTCTTCGGGCTCTGCGGGATGGGGCTGAAGGCTGAGTAGTAGACGCGCTTGAGGCGATAGGCGCCGTACAGCGTCTGCGCGGTGTCGAGGATGGTGCGGTCGTCGGTGTCGTCGGCGCCGACGATCATCTGCGTGCTCTGCCCGGCGGGGGCGAAGGCCGGGGCGTGCTTCTCCGCGCTGGCCTCCTCGACGCCCAGGCGGATGCGCCCCATGGCGCGGCGGATCGGCGCGCCGCGCTTCTCCGGGGCCAGGCGGGTGAGGCCGTCCTCGGTGGGCAGCTCGATGTTGACGCTGAGGCGGTCGGCGTAGCGCCCCGCCTCGGCGATCAGCTCCGGCGCTGCGTCGGGAATGGTCTTGAGGTGGATGTAGCCGCGGAACTGGTGCTCCTCGCGCAGCAGGCGGGCGACGCGGATCAGCTGCTCCATGGTGTAGTCGGAGGAGCGGATGATCCCGGAGCTGAGGAACAGCCCGCTGATGCAGTTGCGCCGGTAGAAGTCCAGGGTCAGGGTCACCACCTCCTCGGGGGTGAAGCGCGCCCTGGGCACGTCGCTGGAGCGGCGGTTGACGCAGTACTGGCAGTCGTAGAGGCAGAAATTGGTCAGCAGGATCTTCAGCAGCGCCACGCAGCGCCCGTCGGGGGTGAAGCTGTGGCAGATGCCCATGCCATTGGTGGCGCCGACGCCGGCCTTGCCTGCCGAGCTGCGCTTGGGGGCGGCGCTGCTGGCGCAGGAAACGTCATACTTGGCGGCGTCGGCCAGCACGGTTAGCTTGTCGATGAGTTCCATGGAGGGGGGTCATGAGTGACTGTATGTGCATACAGTATTTTCCGCCCTCGAAACCTGCGCAAGCCCGTCAACGACGGATGGTCGCGACCTCAAGGAGTACACATGCAACGCCCAGACACGCACAGCACGTTCATCGGTTACCTGCTGTGGATTTTCGGCTTCCTCGGCGCCCACCGCTTCTACTACGGCAAGCCGGTGAGCGGCACGATCTGGTTCTTCACCTTGGGCCTGTTCTTCATCGGCTGGATCATCGACCTGTTCCTGATCCCGTCCATGGACCGCGAGGCGTCGCTGCGCTTCAACGCCGGCTCCTACGACTACACCCTCGCCTGGATCCTGCTCACCTTCCTCGGCGTCTTCGGCGTGCATCGCATGTACCAGGGCAAGTGGATCACCGGCATCCTCTACCTGTTCACCGGCGGCTTCTTCCTGCTCGGCGTGCTCTACGACTTCTGGACCCTGAACACCCAGGTCTCGGTACTCAACGCCCGCCGCTGAACCTGCGCCCCGCTTTGCGGGGCTGCCTTGCGGCGTCTATGTTCAGCAATCCCTGAACCCAGGTGCGACCGCCTCGTCCAAACCGATGTGGCCGTCCCATGAGGAGAAGAGAATGGCTGGGCAGAGCGCGACGCGTCCCGCAGTGCTGGACCTGATCGGCAACACACCGCTGGTGCGGGTCAGCCGGTTCGATACCGGCCCCTGCACCCTGTTCCTCAAGCTGGAATCGCAGAATCCCGGCGGCTCGATCAAGGACCGCGTCGGCATCGCCATGATCAACGCGGCCGAGCGCGACGGACGGCTGAAGCCGGGCGGCACCATAGTCGAGGCCACCGCCGGCAACACCGGCCTTGGGCTGGCCCTGGTGGGGCGCGCCAAGGGCTACCGGGTGGTGCTGGTGGTGCCGGACAAGATGTCCACCGAGAAGGTGCTGCACCTCAAGGCCATGGGGGCCGAGGTGCACATCACCCGCTCCGACGTCGGCAAGGGCCACCCCGAGTACTACCAGGACCAGGCCGCGCGCCTGGCGGCGGAGATACCCGGCGCCTTCTTCGCCGACCAGTTCAACAACCCCGCCAACCCCCTGGCCCACGAGAGCACCACCGGGCCGGAGATCTGGCAGCAGACCGGCCAGGACGTCGACGCCATCGTGGTCGGGGTCGGCTCGGCGGGCACCCTCACCGGGCTCAGCCGCTACTTCCGGCGGGTGCAGCCTGAGCTGGAGATGGTACTGGCGGACCCGCAAGGCTCGATCGTCGCCGAGTACAGCCGCAGCGGCGAGCTGGGCACGCCCGGCTCCTGGGCGGTGGAAGGCATAGGCGAGGACTTCATCCCGGCCATCGCCGATCTCTCCAGCGTGCGCCGTGCCTACACAGTGAGCGACGAGGAGAGCTTCGCCCACGCCCGCGAACTGCTGCGCAACGAGGGCATCCTCGGCGGCTCCTCCACCGGCACGCTGCTGGCTGCCGCACTGCGTTACTGCCGTGAGCAGACGACGCCCAGGCGCGTGGTCAGCTTCGTCTGCGACACCGGCACCCGCTACCTGTCGAAGGTCTACAACGACCAGTGGATGAGCGACCAGGGGTTGCTGGCGCGCAAGCGCTACGGTGACCTGCGCGACCTCATCTCGCGGCGCTTCGAGGAGGGGCGGGTGGTCAGCGTCAGCCCGCGCGACACCCTGCTCACCGCCTTCCAGCGCATGCGCCTGGCCGATGTCTCGCAGCTGCCGGTGCTGGAGGGCGCACGCCTGGTGGGGGTGATCGACGAGTCGGACATCCTGCTCAGCGTGCACGCCGACGCCGAACGCTTCCGCGCTCCGGTCGCCGATGCCATGACCGACGCGCCGCAGACGTTGGCGCCGGGCGCCAGCCTGGTGGAGCTGGAGGCGGTGCTGGATCGCGGCCTGGTGGCGATCGTCGCCGATGCCGCCGGCTTCCACGGCCTCATCACCCGTTTCGACCTGCTCAACCACCTGCGGAGGACACTGCCATGAGCCACGACCACAAGGGCGCCGGGCGCGCCTTCGCCACCCGGGTGATCCATGCCGGGCAGGCGCCGGACCCCTCCACCGGGGCCATCATGCCGCCCATCTACGCCAACTCCACCTTCATCCAGGAGAGCCCCGGCGTGCACAAGGGCCTGGACTACGGGCGCTCGCACAACCCCACGCGCTGGGCCCTGGAGCGCTGCGTGGCGGACCTGGAGGGCGGCGCCCAGGCCTTCGCCTTCGCCTCGGGGCTGGCGGCCATCTCCACGGTGCTGGAACTGCTGGATGCCGGCTCGCACGTCGTTTCCGGCAACGACCTCTACGGCGGCACCTTCCGCCTCTTCGACAAGGTGCGCCAGCGCAGCGCCGGGCACCGCTTCGCCTTCGCCGACCTCACCGACATCGGTCGCCTGGAAGCGGCCCTGCGCGAGGACACGCGCATGGTGCTGATCGAGACGCCGAGCAACCCGCTGCTGCGCCTGGCGGACCTGGAGGCCATCGCCTCGCTGTGTCGCGAGCGCGACATCATCAGCGTCGCCGACAACACCTTCGCCAGCCCCTGGGTGCAGCGCCCGCTGGAGCTGGGCTTCGACGTCGTGGTGCACTCCACCACCAAGTACCTCAACGGCCACTCGGACGTGATCGGCGGGGTGGCGGTGGTCAGTGGCGCTGCCCGCGCCGATGCGCTGCGCGAGCGGCTGGGCTTCCTGCAGAACGCGGTGGGTGCCATCGCCGGGCCCTTCGATGCCTTCCTCACCCTGCGCGGGGTCAAGACCCTGGCCCTGCGCATGGAGCGCCACTGCGCCAACGCCCTGGAGCTGGCGCGCTGGCTGGAGCGCCAGCCCCAGGTGGCGCGGGTGCACTACCCGGGCCTGGAAAGCCACCCGCAGCACGAACTGGCGCGGCGGCAGATGCGCGCCTTCGGCGGGATGATCTCCCTGGAGCTGGCCACCGACCTGGCCGGTGCACGGCGCTTCCTCGAGGCCGTCGAGCTGTTCGCCCTGGCCGAGAGCCTGGGGGGTGTGGAAAGCCTGATCGAGCATCCGGCGATCATGACCCACGCCACCATCCCCGCCGGGACCCGCGCCGAACTGGGCATCGGCGACAGCCTGGTGCGCCTCTCGGTGGGCGTGGAGGATGTCCTGGACCTGCGCGCCGACCTGGCCCGGGCGCTGGCGCGGGTCTAGCGGCCAGGAACGAAGAAGCCCGCCGGATGGCGGGCTTCTGCATGCACGGGCGGTCAGGCCTGGTAGGTGAGGTGCCCGTCCATCAGGGTGTAGCGCACCTTGCCCGGCAGGTCCTGGCCGATGAAGGGGCTGTTGCGACCCCTGGACAGCCATTGCTCCCCGGCATGGGTGCGGGCGGCCGGGTCGAACAGCACCAGGTCGGCCGGCGCGCCCACGGCGAGGCGCCCCACCGGCAGGCGCAGTGCACGGGCCGGGCCGGCGGTGAGGCGGGCGAGCAGGGTGGGCAGGTCGAGCAGGCCGTCCTCCACCAGGCTCAGGGCCAGCGGCAGCAGCAGTTCGACGCTGCTGATGCCCGGTTCGGTGGCGGCGAAGGGCGCCAGCTTGGCATCGGCTTCATGGGGCTGGTGGTGGCTGGCGATGGCGCTGATCACACCGCTCTTCACCGCTTCGCGCAGGCCGTCGCGGTCGGCGCGGGTGCGCAGCGGCGGTTGCACGTGGTAGAGGCTGGAGAAGTCGATCAGCGCCTCGTCGGTGAGCAGCAACTGGTAGAGCGCGACGTCGGCGGTCACCGGCAGGCCGCGGGCCTGGGCGTCGGCGATCATCTGCGCGCCACGGGCACTGGTGAGCTGGCTGAAGTGTGCGCGCACGCCGCTCTGCTCCACCAGCAGCAGGTCACGGGCCAGGGCCACGGTCTCCGCGCTCTCGGGGATGCCGGCCAGGCCGAGGAAGCCGGCGGTGGCGCCCTCGTGGGCCATGCCGCCGTCGGCGAGCGAGGCGTCCTGGGCGTGGAACACCAGGGTCAGGTTGAACGTGGCCGCGTATTCCATGGCACGACGCAGGGTGCGGTTGCTGTCGAAGCTGGCCAGGCCGTTGGAGAAGGCGACGCAGCCGGTGTCGCGCAGGGCCACCAGTTCGGCCAGCTGTTCGCCGGCCAGGCCCTTGCTCAGTGCGCCGATGGGGAAGACCTTGGTGTGGCCGGCCTCGCGGGCACGGTCGAGGATCAGCTCGGCCACGGCGGGGGTGTCCAGCACCGGGCGGGTCAGTGGCGGGCAGCACAGGCTGGTGACGCCACCGGCCGCGGCGGCGCGGGTCTCGCTGTCGATGTTGCCCTTGCGGCTGTAGCCCGGCTCGCGCAGGGCGGCGTTCAGGTCCACCAGGCCGGGCGCGGCGACCAGGCCCTTGGCGTCGATGCTGTGCTCGGCCTCGTAGCCGGTGGGCGCCTGGCCGATGCCGGCGACCTTGCCGGCCTCCAGGTAGAGGTCGGTGACCTGGTCGGTACCGCTGGCGGGATCGATGAGGCGGGCGCCGATGATGTGGGTACGCATCAGTTCTGCACCTCGGCTTCCTGATTGATCTGGCGTTGGGTGTTCTGGCCGCTCATGGCCATGGACAGCACGGCCATGCGGATGGCGATGCCGTAGGTGACCTGGTTGAGGATCACCGAGTGGGCGCCGTCGGCCACCGCCGATTCGATCTCCACGCCACGGTTGATCGGGCCGGGGTGCATGACGATGGCGTCCGGCTTGGCCAGCGCCAGGCGCTGGGTGCTGAGGCCGTAGAGGCGGTAGAACTCGCCTTCGCTGGGCAACAGGCCGCCCTGCATGCGCTCGCGCTGCAGGCGCAGCATGATCACCACGTCGACGTCCTTGAGGCCCTCGGCCAGGTCGGTGTAGACGCTGACGCCGTACTGCTCGATGCCGATGGGCAGCAGGGTCTTGGGTGCGATCACGCGGATGTCCGGGCAGCCCAGGGCCTTGAGCGCGAGCATGTTCGAGCGCGCCACGCGCGAATGCAGGATGTCGCCGACGATGGCCACCGAGAGGTTCTCGAACCCTCCCTTGTGGCGGCGGATGGTGAGCATGTCGAGCATGCCCTGGGTCGGGTGCGCGTGGCGGCCGTCGCCGCCGTTGATGATGGCCACGTCCGGGCACACGTGCTCGGCGATGAAATGGGCGGCACCGGAGTCGGCGTGGCGCACCACGAACATGTCGGCGGCCATCGCCTCCAGGTTGCGCAGGGTGTCGAACAGCGTCTCGCCCTTGCTGGTGGAGGAGGTGGAGACGTTGAGGGTGATCACGTCTGCCGACAGCCGCTGGGCCGCCAGTTCGAAGGTGGTACGGGTGCGCGTGGAGTTCTCGAAGAACACGTTGCACACGGTCTTGCCGCGCAGCAGCGGGACCTTCTTCACGGCGCGGGCGCCGACTTCGAGGAAGGAGTCGGCGGTGTCGAGGATTTCCGTCAGCAGCTCGCGGGGCAGGCCGTCGAGCGAGAGGAAGTGGCGCAGCTGGCCCTGGTCGTTGAGCTGCAGCGGGCGCTTGGCGTCTGTCGGCATGGGGCAGGCCCTGGGGGTCGGGAGTTTCAGGAAGCGGGGGTGAGGACCTGGCGCTCGAGGGCGAGCGGCGCGGGGCCGAGCAATTTTACCCGTTCATCGGCGGCGAGCGACAGGGTGGCGCCGACCACGTCCGGGCGGATCGGCAGCTCGCGGGCGTTGAGGTCGAGCAGGCTGACCAGGGTCACGCTGGCCGGGCGGCCGTAGTCGAACAGCTCGTTGAGGGCCGCGCGCACGGTGCGGCCGCTCATCAGCACGTCGTCGATGAGGATCAGGTGCTGGCCTTCGATCTCGAACGGCAGCTCGGAGGGGCGCACCTGCGGGTGCAGGCCGTTCTGGGTGAAGTCGTCGCGGTAGAAGGAGACGTCCAGGGTGCCCAGGGGCTCGTCGCTGCCCAGTTCCGCCAGCAGGGCCTGGGCGACCCAGACACCGCCGGTGCGGATGCCGATGAAGCGGGGTGTGGCGATGCCGCGCGCGGCCAGGTGGGCGTTCAGCGCGCGGGCCATCTGCGGCAGCAGTTCGGCCGGGTTGGGCAGGGTCATGGGCGTTCCTCGCTATTCGTGTCCGGGGTGTTCCGCCAGCCAGCCTTCCAGCAGGAGGGCGGCGGCCAGGGCGTCGACGGGGTTCTCGCGGTAGCTGCCGCGTTGGCCCTGGGCGAGCCGCTGGCCCTTGGCTTCGAAGGTGGTCAGGCGTTCGTCGTGGGTGAAGACCGGCAGGTTGAAGCGGCCGTTGAGGCGCCGCGCGAACTTCTGGGCGCGCTCGCTCATGTCGCTGGGGGTGCCGTCCATGTTCAGGGGCAGGCCGACGACGATGGCGTCCGGCTGCCATTCCTTGAGCAGGGCCTCGACCTTCTGCCAGTCCGGCACGCCGTTCTGTGCCTTGAGCACGCAGAGTTCACGGGCCTGGCCGGTGACGGCCTGGCCGACGGCGACGCCGATCTGCTTGGTGCCGTAGTCGAAACCCAGCAGCAGGCGCAGGGGCTTGGCGGCCATCAGGCGTGCCCGGCCTGGGCGGTGAGCAGGTTGAGGTTGACGCCGAGGCGCGCGGCGGCAGCGGCCAGGCGCTGATCGGCGGCGGTGTCGAAGAGGATGGCCGGGTCGGCCGGGCAGGTGAGCCAGGCGTTGTCGGCCAGTTCGGCCTCCAGCTGGCCGGCGTCCCAACCCGCGTAGCCGAGGGTGATCAGGCTCTTTTCCGGGCCCTGGCCTTCGGCGATGGCGAAGAGCACGTCCTGGGAGGTGGAGAGCGCCAGTTCGCCCAGCTCCAGGGTGGCCTGGAAGGTCAGGCCGCTGGGGTGGAGGACGAAGCCGCGGTCGGTCTGCACCGGGCCGCCGGCATAGATCGGCAGGGTCTGGCAGCGGGCTGGCGGGTCGACCTCGGGGCGCAGCTGTTCGAGCACGTCGCTGAGGCTGAGGCCGTTGGGGCGATTGATCACCAGGCCCATGGCGCCTTGCTCGTTGTGTTCGACGAGGTAGGTGACGGTCTGGGCGAAGTTGGGATCGTCCATGTGCGGCATGGCGATCAGGAAATGGTGCTTGAGGTAGCTGGGCGCGGTGCTTTTCATGGGCGCTAGTTTCGACCTTCGCGCCGCAAGCTTCAAGGGCGGGAGCGGCCGTCCAGGCCCGTCAGTTGCTCGACAGGCGGTCGCCGCGCTCGAAGCGCCAGGTGCGGATGATTTCCAGGCGGTCGATATCGGCCAGGTCGCCGGTGAAGGGGGCGAAGGGGGCGGCGAGGCGGACGATGCGCATGGCGGCCTGGTCCAGCACCGGTTGGCCGGATGACTCCAGCAGCTGCACTTCATAGAGGGTGCCGTCGCGGTTGATCGACACCAGCAGGCGCAGGCTGCCGTAGAGGCGCTGGCGACGGGCTTCCTCGGGGTAGTTGAGGTTGCCGACGCGTTCGATCTTCTTGCGCCAGTCGTCCTTGTACCAGGCGCCCTTGTCACGCATGGTCGAGGCCGCGTTGAGGCGGTGGATGCGCGGGCGCTTGGCATAGAGCTGGCGCTCCTGGGACAGTTCGGCCTCGAGGCTGGCGATCTCCGAGGACAGCTGGGTGCTGTCGAATACCGGCGCCGGGCGGGCCTCGGGCTCGGGCTTGGCTTCCTCGTGCTTGACCGGGGTCTTCTGCACCTTGGGCGCGGTGGTGGCGACGGCGGCCTTGGGGGCTTCCTGGCGTGCGGCCTGCTGCGGCGCGGCCGGCGGCGTGACCTTCTTGATCTCCTGGTCCTGGAACGGCGCCTGCTCGGTGGTCTTGGGCGTGTCCTTGTGCTCCAGGGTGCCGCTGCCCTGCTGGTTCATCTGCGCCAGGTAGTCGGCCTTCTCGGGCTTCTTGTCGCTCTTGAAGGTGGCGAGGGTGACTTCCAGCGTCTTGCTGATCTGGCTGGGGTCGGCAAAGGTGAAGCCGACCCCGAGGATCAAGGCGACGTGCAGGACGGCCGCGAGGAACAGGGTGAAACCCAGCCGGTCCGCCGGGCGCACGCCGGAGGACGGGAAGTCGGGAAAGTCAGCGGCTGCGTTCATCGCACATCGGGTCTGCTCAGGATGGCGCGCAGTCTGCCGAACTGGGGCGGCAGGCTGCAAGTTGCATGTCCAAAGCTGTTAGCTGCATCAAGCTTGGGGCTTGCGCCCGTTCGCGGAGAGCTTGCTGGCGATGCTGTCCATCAGGCGTTCGCCGATGCGCGTGTCGTAGGCGGCATCGATCTCGCGGATGCAGGTCGGGCTGGTGACGTTGATCTCGGTGAGGCTGTCGCCGATCACGTCCAGGCCGACGAACAGCAGGCCGCGCTCGCGCAGCGCCGGGCCGACGGTGGCGGCGATCTCGCGGTCGCGCTCGGACAGCGGGCGGGCCTCGCCTCGACCGCCGGCCGCCAGGTTGCCCCGGGTCTCGCCAGCGGCGGGGATGCGTGCCAGGCAGTAGGGCACCGGTTCACCGTCTATCATCAGAATGCGCTTGTCGCCGTCCTTGATCGCGGGCAGGTAGCGCTGGGCCATGATCTGCTCGGCGCCGTGACGGGTCAGGGTCTCGAGGATGACGGAAAGGTTCGGGTCCCCCTCGCGGTGACGAAAGATCATCGATCCGCCCATGCCATCAAGGGGTTTGAGAATGATGTCACGCTGCTCTTTCGCAAACTCGCGCAGAATGTCAGCCCTGCGACTGACCAGTGTCGGTGGGGTCAGTTGAGGGAACAGGGTGGCGAAGAACTTCTCGTTGCAGTCGCGAAGACTCTGCGGGCGGTTCACCACCAGCACGCCGGCTCGTTCGGCCTGTTCCAGCAGGTAGGTCGAATAGACGAACTCGTTGTCGAAGGGCGGGTCCTTGCGCATCAGGATGACGTCCAGTTCGCTCAGCGGAGCGTCGCTCTCGTCTTCCAGCTCGTACCAGTGTTGCGGATCGGCGAACACCTTCAGCGGCCGCATGCGGGCGCGGGCCTCGCCGGCTTTCTGGTACAGGTCCTGCTGCTCCATATAGTAGAGGGACCATCCGCGGGCCTGGGCTGCCAGCAGCATGGCCAGGGAGCTGTCCTTCTTGAAGGAGATGTGCGCAATGGGGTCCATGACGATCCCGAGGCGAACGCTCATGGGTGTGTTCTCCGCGACTGGTAATAGATGAGGGGCGCTGGAGAATTCCAGGCCCGGTAACGAGGCGCTCAGGTTGGCGCTGGAGGTTGTCGCGGTCAAGGGAAACCTCGCCGTATGAACTAGGATTCCCGGAGGCTGGCGCTTTGTAGCTTGCGTCCGGAGAGTGTGCTAAAAAGGCCCGACGATTGGGTCGTAGCCCGTCGCTGACAGGGCCTCAGGCGCACTGAACTAAGCAAAATAACGACTCACCGAGGCGATGGTAGGGCGAACATGGAACAGCATTCCGAGGGTTTGAAGGTCATGGTGATCGACGATTCGAAAACGATTCGTCGCACCGCTGAAACTCTGCTGAAGAAGGTGGGTTGTGAAGTCATCACGGCCGTCGACGGTTTCGACGCGCTGGCAAAGATCGCCGACACCCACCCCAATATCATCTTCGTCGACATCATGATGCCGCGGCTCGATGGCTATCAGACCTGCGCCCTGATCAAAAACAACAGTGCTTTCAAGTCCACCCCGGTGATCATGCTGTCCTCCAAGGACGGCCTGTTCGACAAGGCCAAGGGTCGCATCGTCGGTTCCGATCAATACCTCACCAAGCCTTTCAGCAAGGAAGAGTTGCTCGGCGCGATCAAGACTCACGTGCCTGATTTCACCCCGGTGGAACAAGCCTCCTGAAGTCCGGCCTCCCATGGCCGGTGATGCCTTTCCGTATTGGGGACAAACATGGCTCGTATTCTGATTGTTGATGACTCGCCGACCGAGATGTACAAACTGACCGCCATGCTCGAGAAGCACGGCCATCAGGTGCTGAAGGCCGAGAATGGCGCCGACGGCGTAGCCCTGGCGCGCCAGGAAAAACCCGATGCCGTGCTGATGGACATCGTCATGCCCGGCCTCAACGGCTTCCAGGCCACGCGCCAGCTGACCAAGGACGCCGAGACCAGCCACATCCCGGTGATCATCGTCACCACCAAGGATCAGGAAACCGACAAGGTCTGGGGCAAGCGCCAGGGCGCGAAGGATTACCTGACCAAGCCGATCGACGAAGACACCCTGCTGAAAACCCTCAATGCGGTGCTGGCCGGCTGATGCCGGCTCAGCCTGCTGATAACTAGAAGAAAGAAGGCCCTGGCCGGCATGTCGGACACGCAGACCCCTTTCCAGCTTCTCCTCGAGATCGACCAGCGTTGCCGTGCGCTGGCGGCAGGTCTTCCTGCGCAGCAGGAAACCGTGCAGACCTGGAGTGGCATCGGTTTCCGCATGGGCGAGCGCCTGTTCGTGGCGCCCATGGGTGAAGTCGGCGAAGTGCTTCACGAGCCGCGGCATACGCTGCTGCCGGGTGTGAAGACCTGGGTCAAGGGCGTGGCCAACGTGCGTGGCCGGCTGCTGCCGATCATGGACCTGTGCGGCTTCTTCGGTGGCGAGCTGTCTCCCCTGCGCAAGCAGCGCCGGGTGCTGGTGGTGGATCACCAGGAGATATTCGCCGGCCTGATCGTCGATGAAGTCTTCGGCATGCAGCATTTCCCGGTGGATGCCTTCTCCGAGGAGTTGCCTCCGCTGGAGGCGTCGATCCAGCCGTTCATCCATGGCGTGTTCCAGCGTGAACAGCCCTGGCTGGTGTTCAGCCCACACGTGCTGGCGCAGCACCAGGTGTTCCTCGACGTGGCGGTATAGCTTCATCCGCGCCAGGCTCAACGGCCTGGTGCGGCGGATTGTTGCCGGGAGGGGCGATCCAGCGTGGCGGGGCGACTCCCCGTCGCGTGCGCGGCACCGGTGGTGCCGCTGATTCAAGGTTGGGCCGGTTCATGCCGGCCCTTTGGCGTTACATGGAAATCGTTGTGTTGTTGGTCCAGGCGGGGGCCCGATAATGAAAAAACTTAACGCAGGCAATCTACTTGCGGGAACGCGCAGTAGTACGTTGATCGCGGGGCTCTTCGTAGTCCTGATCGTGTCCATCGTGCTGCTGTTCGCCAACTTCGCATACCTGAACACCCAGGCGAACTACGACAAGGAATACCTCGGTCACTCCGGTGAACTGCGCGTACTGTCCCAGCGTATCGCCAAGAACGCCACCGAAGCGGCGGCGGGCAAGGCAGAGGCCTTCGCCCTGTTGAAAGACGCCCGGAACGACTTCGAGAAGCGCTGGAACATCCTCCTCAACGGCGACGAGAGCACGGGGCTGCCGCCCGCTCCCGAAGGCGTCAAGGCCGAGATGGATGCGGTGCAGGCCGACTGGAACAGCCTGCGCCAGAACTCCGACGCCATCCTCGCCAGCGAGCAGACCGTTCTGTCCCTGCACCAGGTAGCCGCCACCCTGGCGGAAACCATTCCGCAGCTGCAGGTCGAGTACGAGGAAGTGGTCGACATCCTGCTGGAAAGCGGCGCGCCCGCCGACCAGGTCTCGGTCGCCCAGCGCCAGTCGCTGCTGGCCGAACGTATCCTCGGTTCGGTGAACAAGGTGCTTGCCGGTGACGAAGACTCCGTCCAGGCCGCCGACATGTTCGGTCGTGACGCCAGCCTCTTCGGTCGCGTACTGAACGCGATGCTGGAAGGCAACGCGGCGATGGAAATCTCCAAGGTGACCGACAACGAAGCCCTGGAGCGCCTGCAAGAGATTTCCGAGCTGTTCGAGTTCGTTTCCGGTTCCGTGGACGAGATCCTCGAAACCTCGCCCGAACTGTTCCAGGTCCGTGAATCCGCCAACACCATCTTCACCGGTTCGCAGACCCTGCTGGACAAGGCTTCCACCCTGGCCGGCGGCTTCGAGAAGCAGGCCGAAGGTCGTAGCTTCAACACCCTCGCCGGTTACGTGCTGGGCGCCCTGGCCCTGGGCTCGATCATCCTGATCGGCCTGGTCATGGTTCAGACCACCCGCAGCCGACTGGCCGAGACCGCCGAGAAGAACGAACGCAACCAGGCGGCGATTCTGCGACTGCTCGACGAGATCGCCGACCTCGCGGACGGTGACCTGACGGTGGCCGCGACCGTGACCGAGGACTTCACCGGTGCGATCGCGGACTCGATCAACTACTCGATCGACCAGCTCCGCGACCTCGTAGAGACCATCAACCTGACCGCCGTGCAGGTAGCGGCGGCGGCCCAGGAAACCCAGGCCACCGCGATGCACCTCGCCGAAGCGTCCGAGCACCAGGCGCAGGAAATCGCTGGCGCCTCCGCGGCGATCAACGAGATGGCGGTGTCCATTGACCAGGTATCGGCAAACGCCTCGGAATCCTCCGCGGTAGCGGAACGTTCCGTAGCCATCGCCAACAAGGGCAACGAAGTGGTGCACAACACCATCACCGGCATGGATAACATCCGTGAGCAGATCCAGGACACCTCGAAGCGGATCAAACGCCTCGGTGAATCGTCCCAGGAGATCGGTGACATCGTAAGCCTGATCAACGACATTGCCGACCAGACCAACATCCTCGCACTGAACGCCGCGATCCAGGCGTCCATGGCCGGTGATGCGGGCCGCGGCTTCGCCGTGGTAGCGGACGAGGTACAGCGACTCGCGGAACGTTCCTCTGCCGCGACCAAGCAGATCGAGGCCCTGGTAAAGACCATTCAGACCGACACCAACGAAGCGGTTATCTCCATGGAGCAGACCACTTCCGAAGTGGTCCGTGGTGCTCGCCTGGCTCAGGACGCCGGTGTGGCACTGGAAGAAATCGAGAAGGTATCCAAGACCCTCGCGGCCCTTATCCAGAACATCTCCAACGCCGCTCGTCAGCAAGCCTCCTCGGCGGGCCATATCTCCAACACCATGAACGTGATCCAGGAGATCACCTCGCAGACCTCCGCAGGTACCACTGCTACCGCCAAGAGCATTGGTAACCTGGCCAAGATGGCCAGCGAGATGCGCAAATCGGTATCCGGCTTCAACCTGCCGGACGCTCCGGAACAGGCCTGACCAAGGGAGGTGCCGCGGCTTGAAGCCGCGGCGCAGCGGCCATGAGCGAGAGGCACGACAGCATGCAGCCAAGCGGCGTGTGGGCCTTGAAACCCCTGGCCGACATGACGCCCGCGCAGTTCCACGACTGGCAGTCGCTGCTCGAGGAACGCACGGGCGTGGTGATCAACGAACAGCGTCGCTCCTTCCTGCAGACCAATCTCACTGCACGGATGCGCGAGCTGGGCATGGATGACTACAGCAGCTACTACCGGCAGGTCACCGATGGCCCGCGTGGTGCTGTGGAATGGTCCACGCTGCTGGACCGCCTCACCGTTCAGGAAACCCGGTTCTTTCGCCACCGCCCCTCCTTCGACCTGCTCGATGCCTACCTGCGTGAGCGGGTCGCCGCGGGCCTGGAAAACCCGCTGGCGCTCTGGAGCGTCGGCTGCTCCAGCGGCGAGGAGCCCTATTCGCTGGCGATTGCCGCCGCCGAAGCGCTGCAGGGCAGCGACCGGCCGGAATTCTTCGGTGTGACCGGTACCGACATCAGCCTCAGCGCCCTCAACAAGGCGCGGCAGGGTGTCTTCGCCGCACGCCGCCTGGAACAGCTGGACGCTGACCAGGCCGAACGTTATTTCCAGGTCATGGACGATGGCCGCTTGAAAGTTGTTGAGAGCCTGGCCGCGCGCGTTTGCTGCGCCCGGCTCAATGTGCTGGAACTGGCGAAGGCGCCAATGTCCGGCATGGACGTAATCTTCTGTCAGAACCTGTTGATCTATTTTCGCCGCTGGCGTCGCCGTGAAATCCTCAATCGCCTGGCCGAGCGCCTGGCGCCGGGGGGGCTGATGGTGGTGGGCGTGGGCGAAGTAGTGGGTTGGCATCACCCGGACCTGGTTCCGGTCGCCGACGATCAGGTTCTGGCATTCACCCGGAAGGGATAGCAGACGGCTATGAGTGATCGGCACGATTATGTCGCCCTTGAGTGGGTCAAGGGCGAGATCGCGGAAACCCTGAAGCAGGCGCGACAGGCTCTGGAGGCGTTCGTCGAGAACACCCAGGACCCGACCCGCATGCGTTTCTGCCTGACCTACGTGCACCAGGTCCACGGCACCCTGCAGATGGTCGAGTTCTACGGCGCGGCCCTGCTCGCCGAGGAAATGGAGCAGCTCGCCCAGGCGCTGATGGAAGGCCGCGTGACCAACCAGGGCGAAGCCCTGGAAGTGCTGATGCAGGCCATCCTGCAACTGCCGGTCTACCTCGACCGCATCCAGAGCGCGCGCCGCGACCTGCCCATGGTGGTGCTGCCGCTGCTCAACGACCTGCGCGCCGCGCGCGGCGAGAAGCTGCTGTCGGAAACCAGCCTGTTCTCCCCGGACCTCTCCGGTCGCCTGCCCGCGCTGTCCATGGACGCCCTGGCGCAGATGCGCACCGCCGAGCTGCCGGTGCTGCTGCGCAAGCTGCGGCAGATGCTGCAGCTGGCCCTGGTCGGGATCATCCGCAACCAGGACCTGGCCACCAACCTCGGCTACATGGCGCGCGTCTTCGCCCGCCTCGAGTCCCTGTGCAAGGAGGCGCCGCTCGGCCCGCTCTGGCCCATCGCCTCCGGCATGGTCGAAGGCCTGGCCAACGGCAGTGTGGTGAACGGCACTTCCGTGCGCACCCTGCTGCGGCAGATCGACAAGGAACTCAAGCGCCTGCTCGACCAGGGCGCCGACGGCATCAACCAGCCGGCTCCCGAGGAGCTGGTGAAGAACCTGCTGTTCTACATCGCCAAGGCTCCCGCGCAGTCGCCGCGCATCCGCGCGCTGAAGGAACAGTACCGCCTCGACGAAGCGCTGCCCGACACCGACGTGGTGGACGAGGAGCGTGCACGGCTCGCCGGCCCCGACCGCGATGCCATGCGCTCCGTCGTCGCCGCCCTGTGCGAGGAACTGGTGCGGGTCAAGGACAGCCTGGACATCTTCGTACGCAGCGATCGTCGCGGCGTCACCGAGCTGGACGGCCTGCTGGCCCCGCTCAAGCAGATCGCCGACACCCTCGCCGTGCTCGGCTTCGGCCAGCCGCGCCGGGTGATCCTCGATCAGATCGATGTGGTCCACAGCCTCTCCCTCGGCCAGCGCGAGCCCAATGACGCCGTCCTCATGGACGTCGCCGGAGCGCTGCTGTACGTCGAAGCCACGCTCAACGGCATGGTCGGCCCGGCCGATGATGGCCGCGCCGAAGAAAGCCACCTGCCCACCACCGACGTGGCGCAGATCCACCAGTTGGTGATCAAGGAAGCGCGCAATGGCCTGGAGCAGGCCAAGGACGCGATCATCGAGTTCATCGCCTCGCAGTGGAACCACGAGCACCTGGCTCGCGTCCCCGAGCTGCTGACCCAGGTCCGTGGTGGCCTGGCGATGATCCCGCTGAGCCGCGCGGCGACCTTGCTGGAAGCCTGCAACCGCTACATCCAGGAACAGCTCCTGGCGCGCAAGGCCGTGCCCAACTGGCAGAGCCTGGATACCCTCGCCGACGCCATCACCAGCGTCGAGTACTACCTCGAACGCCTCTCCGAGGACCATGCGACCCAGGGCGACCTGATTCTCGACGTGGCCGAGGAAAGCCTGGAGGCCCTGGGCTATCCGCTCAAGGAAAAGCCCTCGATCCTCGATCGCATCGAGCCGGAAGAGGAGCCGCTGCCCCTGGCCGACCCGCTGCAGGAAATCGAAGTGCTGGCCGCCGAGGAATCGGAGCTGTCGGAGCCGCTGGACCTGGAGCCCCTGGAACCGCACGAAGACGTGACGGTCGCTGCCGAGTTCGCCGAGCCGGTGGTCGCCGAAGAGGCGCCCCCGGCCAGCCTCGATGCGCTGCCGGAACTCGACCCCCTGCCCGAGCTGGAGCCGGTCGCCGCGATCGAGCCCCAGCCCGTTGCCGCTCCGATCCCGGCCGCCGACGAGCTGCCGGACCTCGAACCCTTGCCCGAGCTGGATGCCCTGGATGAGCCCGCTGCGCTGGGCGATCTGGAGTCCCTGCCGCCCCTCGACGCGCTCACTCCGCAAGAGACGGCTGCCGACGCCGGCGAACTGCTGGTCTCGGACGACAACTGGAACCTCGGCGAGCTGCCGAGCGAGGCGCCCGAGGTCATCGACTTCAGCCTCGACGTGCCGCTGGAACTGCACGCCGCCCAGGAGCCCCAGGACAGCCTGGAGCCCCTGCAGAGCTTCGACCTGGACGACCTGGAGCCGCTGCCGGACGCCACGCCGCTGGAGCGCTTCGAACCGCTCGAAGGTGAAGTCCTCAGCCTGGAACCGCTGCCCGAATCCTCCATGAGCTGGGACGACGTGGAGCTCGCCGGGCTCGACCTGCCGGAAGTCGAACTGCCCGCCGCCCCCGTCGAGCAGCCGGCGCCCGTGGCCGAGGAGGACAAGCCGCTGTCCATGGCCGATGTCATGGCGGCGCCGACCCAGGCCATCAACCCGCCCGCCCGCGACGTGCCGCCCAGCCTGCTGCCGCCGCCCGCCGACGAAGAGCCGGTCGACGACGAACTGCTGGAAGTCTTCATCGAAGAAGCCGGCGAGGTCCTGGAAACCATCGGCGACTTCCTGCCCCAGTGGCTGGCCGACACCGAGAACAAGGACGCCCTGACCGAGATCCGCCGCGCCTTCCACACCCTCAAGGGCAGTGGTCGCATGGTGCGCGCGCTGGTCATCGGCGAACTGTCCTGGGCCATCGAGAACCTGCTCAACCGCGTGCTGGATCGCAGCATCCAGCCCGACGACGATGTCCGTGGCGTGATCCAGGACGTGGTCGCCCTGCTGCCGCAACTGGTGGACGAATTCGCCGCCAAGGCCCAGCGCCAACGCGACGATGTCGACCACCTCGCCGCCGAGGCGCATGCCCTGGCGAAGGGGCAGCGACTCCCAAAATCTGACGCCCCGGACTCAGCACAGCCAGTCGAGCCCGAGGGCGAGCCGGAAGCGCAGGTCGTCGCGGAGCCCACCGTCGTCGCGCAAGCCCCCGTCGCCGTCGAAAGCGACGAGGAGCCGCTCGACCCGCAGTTGCTGGAGATCTTCCGCAACGAAGCCGAAACGCACCTGGACAGCCTGGTGGGCTTCCTCGCCGATTGCGCCCAGTCCCTGCCGCAGCCGGTGACCGACAGCCTCCAGCGCGCCCTGCACACCCTCAAGGGCAGTGCGCACATGGCGGGCATCCTGCCGATCGCCGAGATCGCCACGCCCCTGGAGAAGCTGGCCAAGGAATACAAGACCAACCTGGTGCAGATGGACCTGGCCGAGGCCGAGCTGCTGCGTGATGCCGAGCACCTGTTCCGTGCCGGCCTCGAACAGCTCGAGACCACGCCCCTGGTCCGCATCCCCGGCACCGCCGAATTCCTCGAGCGCGTGCAGCAGCTGCACCTGGATCGCCTTGGCGCCGCCGAAGCGGCCCGCCTGGGCGAGCAGGGCGAGACGGTACGCGACCCGCAACTGATCTCCATCTTCCTCGCCGAGGGCATGGACATCCTGCTGGACGCCGAAGATCTGCTGCGCCGCTGGCGCGAGCACCCGTCCGAGCGCCAGGAACTGGGCGCCCTGCTGGAAGAACTGAACACCCTCGGCCGTGGCGCCGAGATGGCCGAGCTGCCGCAGATCGAAGAGCTCTGCGAAGCCCTGCTGGACACCTATGGTGCGGTGGAAGAAGGCAGCCTCGCCGTCAGCGAGCGCTTCTTCGCCGAAGCCGAGCGTGCCCACGAGGCGCTGATCGGCATGATGGACCAGGTGGCCGCCGCCCTACAGGTCACGCCCCAGCCCGAGCGCGTGCAGGCCCTGCGCGAGCTGCTGCAGGAAGTGGTCGACCCCGCCGCCCTGGCGCTGCTCGACCCCAAGCTGACCAGCGGCCTGACCGTTGAAGAGCTGGACGACGCCCCGCTGGCGGACCTGATCGACTGGAATGCCACCGACACCGAGCTGCCGCCCCTGGCCGAGCTGGTGGAAGAGCCGCCGGTGTTCGACGAGGTCTCCCTCCCCGAGCTGACCGGTGCCGGCCTGGAGGACGACCTGTCCGCCCCGCCCGCCGAGCCCGCTCCGGTGGTAGTGGCAGACGCCGTCGCCGCGCCCAGCGCCTACGAATCCCTCGACGAGGAGATGGTCGCCATCTTCCTCGAGGAGGCCGTGGACATCCTGGAAAGCGCCGGCCAATCCCTCGACCGCTGGCTGGGCGAGCCCGACAACCACACCTCGCTGCTCTCGCTGCAGCGTGACCTGCACACCCTCAAGGGGGGCGCGCGCATGGCCGAGATCGCCCCGATCGGTGATCTCGCCCATGAACTCGAGTCCCTCTACGAAGGCCTGGTGGATCGCCGCTTCAGCTACTCGCCGGCGCTCGGCGGCCTGCTGCAGCAGAGCCACGACAGCCTCGCGGTACTGCTCGACCAGTTGCAGGCGCGCCTGCCCCTGGACGACCCCCGGCAGCTGATCCAGGCCATCCGCACCTTTCGCCAGAACGGTGGGCTGAGCCTGTCCGCCGCAGCGGCCTCGCTGCCGCTCGAGGACATCGAAGGGGTCGCCGAGGTCGAGGAGATCGATCTGGCCGCAGACGACGCCCCCGGCGCCGAGCTCGGCGAGAGCATCGCCATCGACGAAGAGCAGCCCCCCCTGGCGCTGATCGCCGAAACCGACCCGCTGGACACCGTCGAAGCCCTGGAGGCCATCGAAACGGTGGTGGAGGATCTGCCGGCGCAAGCCGTGGGCGAGCCGCTTGCGGAAGCGCCGCTGGATGTCGACCCCGAGCTGCACGTATTGCATGCCGAGCCGGTGCACGACGACGAGCCCGAACTCGACCAATGGCTGCTGGACGAAGCGCTGGAAAGCACGCCCGCTGCCGCCGAAGCCGAAGCCGAAGCCGAAGCCGAAGCCGAAGCCGAGCCGGACGTCGAGTTGCAGGCCGAGCCGGAGGTGCTGGACCTGTCCGGCATCGACGCGCCTGCTGCCATCGAGCCCGAGCCCGAGCCCGAGCCGACAGCCGCACCGCTGATCGAGCCGCCGCGCGCCGCCGAGCCCGCGACCAGTGCCTTCGACGATCGTGATCCGGAGCTGGTGGAGATCTTCCTCGAGGAAGGCTTCGACATCATCGACAGCGCTGGCGCGTCGCTGCAGCGCTGGATGGACGACGTCAACAACATCCTCGAAGTCGAAGCCCTGCAGCGTGACCTGCACACCCTCAAGGGCGGGGCGCGCATGGCCGAGATCCGCGAGATCGGCGACCTCGCCCATGAGCTGGAATTCCTCTACGAAGGCCTGTGCGGCGGGCGCCTGCGCGCCAGCCCCGGCCTGTTCACCCTGCTCCAGGCCTGCCATGACCGGCTCGCCGAAATGCTCGAGGCGGTGCGTGACAAGCGCGGCGTGCCCAGTGGCGACGCGCTGATCGAGGCGATCAAGCGTTTCCGCGCCAACCCGGACGAGCAACTGAGCATGCCCTCCAGCGTGCACCTGCAGCCGGCCGCCCAGGCCGTCGAGGATGACGTGGCCGAGAGCGACGACATCCTCGACATCTTCCTCGAGGAAGCCGACGACCTGCTCGAAGCCATGGAACGCACCATCGGCCGCTGGGAAGAGCGTCGCGAAGACGGTGCCCAGATCGACGAACTGCTGCGCCTGCTGCACACCCTCAAGGGGGGCGCGCGCCTGGCCGGGCAGAAGCGCCTGGGTGACCTCAGCCATGACCTCGAACAACACCTGACCGAGGCGCAGCAGCAGGGTGCGCCCTGGCCGGACAGCCTGTTCCTCGACGTGCAATCCGGCTTCGAAGGCCTGCAGGCCGAACTCGACCAGCTGCGCGAGCGTCTCGACGCCGTGCTGGCCGAAGAGGCCCAGGAGCCCGAGGCCACCGAGCCGGCACCGGCCGCCCAGCCGCCGGCGCCGAGCCTGGCCGCGCCCATAGTCGCCGCCAGCGCATTGCCGCAGGCGGTCGCCGAGCACAAGGTCCTGCCCTTCGTCCGCAAGGCCCAGGAAGCCGCCCAGGACGCCGCGTCCCGTCGCGCGCCCCAGGAGCTGGTCAAGGTCCCGGCGGACCTGCTGGAAGGCCTGGTCAACCTGGCCGGTGAGACCTCGATCTTCCGCGGTCGGGTCGAACAGCAGGTGAGCGACTTCAGCTTCACCCTGAGCGAGATGGAAGCCACCATCGAGCGGGTCCGCGACCAGCTGCGTCGCCTCGACACCGAGACCCAGGCGCAGATCCTCAGCCGCTACCAGGCCGAGGCCGAGCGTGCCGGCTACGAGGACTTCGACCCCCTGGAGATGGACCGTCACTCGCAACTGCAGCAGCTTTCCCGTGCGCTGTTCGAGTCCGCGTCCGACTTGCTGGACCTCAAGGAAACCCTGGCGGCGCGTAACCGCGACGCCGAAACCCTGCTGCTGCAACAGGCGCGGGTCAACACCGAGCTGCAGGAAGGCCTGATGCGCACGCGCATGGTGCCCTTCGACCGCCTGGTGCCGCGCCTGCGCCGGATCGTCCGCCAGGTGGCGAGCGAGCTGGGCAAGCAGGTCGAATTCGTCGTCGGCAACGCCGAGGGCGAGATGGACCGTACCGTGCTCGAACGCATCGTCGCGCCGCTGGAGCACATGCTGCGCAACGCCGTCGACCATGGCATCGAGCCGGCCGAGGTACGCCGCGCCGCCGGCAAGTCCGAGGCTGGCACCATCCGCCTGACCCTCGGCCGCGAGGGCGGCGACATCGTCCTCGCCCTGGCCGACGACGGCGGTGGCATCCGCCTCGACGCCGTGCGCCGCAAGGCCATCGAGCGCGGGATGATGGACGCCGATTCCGACCTCTCCGACTACGACGTGCTGCAGTTCATCCTCGAGGCCGGTTTCTCCACCGCCGAGAAGGTCACGCAGATCTCCGGTCGTGGCGTGGGCATGGACGTGGTGCACTCCGAGGTGAAACAGCTCGGCGGCTCCATGAGCATCGACTCGACGCCGGGCGAGGGCACCCGCTTCCTCATCCGCCTGCCGTTCACCGTGTCGGTGAACCGCGCGCTGATGGTGCTCTCCGGCGAAGACCTGTACGCCATCCCGCTGAACACCATCGAAGGTATCGTGCGGGTCTCCCCGTACGAGCTGGAGGCCTACTACCAGCCGGACGCACCGCGCTTCGAATACGCCGGTCAGGCCTATGAACTGAAGTACCTGGGCGACCTGCTGAACAACGGCCAGCAACCCAAGCTGGTGGGCCAGAGCCTGCCGCTGCCGGTGATCCTGGTGCGCTCCACCGATCACGCCGTAGCGGTCCAGGTGGACTCCCTGGCGGGCTCCCGCGAGATCGTGGTGAAGAGCCTCGGCCCGCAGTTCGCCGGGGTGCATGGCATCTCCGGCGCGACCATCCTCGGCGACGGCCGCGTGGTGGTGATCCTCGACCTGCTGGCGACCATCCGTGCCATGCACGCGCACCTGGTGCAGATGCTGCCGCGCTCCGCGACCCAGGCCGCGCTGCCGGCGGAACTCGACCACGACCGTCCGCCGCTGGTGATGGTGGTGGACGACTCGGTCACCGTGCGCAAGGTCACCAGCCGCCTGCTGGAACGCAACGGCATGAACGTACTCACCGCCAAGGACGGGGTGGACGCGATCTCGCAACTGCAGGAACACCGCCCGGACATCATGCTGCTGGACATCGAGATGCCGCGCATGGACGGTTTCGAGGTGGCCACCCTGGTGCGCCACGACGAGCGACTGAAAGACCTGCCGATCATCATGATCACCTCGCGTACCGGTGAGAAACACCGCGAGCGGGCCATGACCATCGGCGTCAACGACTACCTGGGCAAGCCGTACCAGGAGTCCCTGCTGCTTGAAACCATCCAGCGACTGGTCAAGGGAAATGACTGAGAAAACCTCTGCGCGTATCGCCGTCATCGCCGACACCTCGCTGCAGCGCCATGTGCTGCAGCAGGCGCTGGCGGGCAACGGCTACCAGGTGGTGCTCAACAGCGATCCGGCCCGGCTGGACGAGGAAACCCTGAGCGCCTGTGAAGTGGACCTCTGGCTGGTGGACCTGGCGCAGTCGGATGACTCGCCCCTGGTCGACAACCTGATGGAGCGCGCCAGTGCTCCGGTGCTGTTCGGCGAGGGCCACGCCCCCGAGCGGCATTCGGAGAACTACCCGCGCTGGGAGCGCCGCCTGTTCGGCAAGCTCAAGCGCCTGGTCGGCGACCCGGCGGTGGCCGTTGGCCCCAGCCTCGAGGCGCTGCTCGCCGAGGCCCAGCGCCCGGCGCGCCTGGACCTGCCCCGCGCCCTGGCCGACACACCATTGGTGGCGGGCGAGCCGGCGCGCCAGGTATGGCTGCTGGCCGCCTCCCTCGGGGGCCCGGCGGCGGTGAAGGCGTTCCTCGACGCCCTGCCCGGTGGCCTGCCCATCGGCTTCATCTACGCCCAGCACATCGATCCGACCTTCGAGACGGCACTGCCCCAGGCCGTCGGCCGTCACAGCCAGTGGCCGGTCAACCTGGCCCGCCCCGGTGATGCGGTACGCGCCGGTGAAGTGGTGGTGGTGCCGATCAGCCGCGAACTCAGCTTCGCCGAAGGCGGCGCCATGCAAGTCGGCGATCGCCCCTGGCCGGAGCCCTACAGCCCGTCCATCGACCAGGTCATGCTCAACCTCGCCCAGCACTACGGTGCCCAGTGCGGCGTCATCGCCTTCAGCGGCATGGGCAGCGACGGCAGCGCCGCCGCCGCCTACGTGCGCCGTCAGGGCGCGCCGATCTGGACCCAGCGCGGCGACAGCTGCGCCTGCGCGAGCATGCCCGACAGCCTGCGCGAAGGCGGCTACAGCACGTTCAGCGCCGACCCCCGTGAACTGGCCCAGGCGCTGGTGAACCACCTGGCGGAGCAGTGCGCCTGAGCCCCAGGGGCTCCGGGCGGTTGCGCCGGGAATGAAGAATCGTTGAAGGAAGAACCATGAGCCAAGCCGTCGCCAACACGAACAGCGCCAACAGCCTCACCGGCCTGCTGGTGCCGCTGTCCGATCGCACCCTGCTGGTGCCCAACGTGGCGGTGGCCGAGCTGATCCCCTATCGCGCGCCGCAGGTGTCGGCGGGCATGCCGGCCTGGTTCCTCGGCCAGGTGGCCTGGCGCGACCTGCGCCTGCCGCTGCTGTCCTTCGAAGCCGCCTCCGACGGCCAGCCCCAGGTCGGCGCCGGCGCCCGCGTGGTGGTGCTCAACGCCCTCGGCGGGCGCGGCCACGTGAAATTCATCGCCCTGCTGGTTCAGGGCATCCCGCGTTCGCTGAAGGTCGACTCCGACCTGCCCCGCGCCGCCGTGCCCCTGGCCCCCCTGGAGCTGGATGCCGTGCAACTGGGCGAGGACGTCGCCCGCATCCCCGACCTGATCGCACTCGAGCAGATGCTCGAGGATGCGGGGATTATCTAGCCGGAAGCCGGAAGCCGGAAGCCGGAAGCGGTGCCTTGGCTTTTGCTTCCAGCTTCAAGCTAAAAACGCTTCCAGCTAAAAGTCACCCCATAACTGCTGCGCCACGCTCAGCGCCACCACCGGTGCTGTCTCCGTCCTCAATACCCTGGGTCCCAGGCGTGCCGAATGGAAGCCGGCGGCTTGCGCCTGGGCGACTTCGGCGTCGCTGAGGCCGCCTTCGGGACCGATGAGGAAGGCCAGGGTCTGCGGCTTGGCGTGGCTGGCGAGGGGCTCGGCGACCGGGTGCAGCACCAACTTGAGGTCCGCCTGGGTCTGGGCGAGCCAGTCGGCGAGGGTGAGGGGAGCGTGGATCACCGGCAGCACCGAGCGGCCACACTGCTCGCAGGCGCTGATCGCCACCTGGCGCCAGTGGGCCAGGCGCTTGTCGGCGCGCTCGTCCTTCAGCCGCACTTCGCAGCGTTCGCTGACGATGGGGCTGATTTCGGCGGCGCCCAGTTCGGTGGCCTTCTGGATCGCCCA
This sequence comes from Pseudomonas sp. No.21, assembly GCF_054558415.1. Taxonomy (NCBI): domain Bacteria; kingdom Pseudomonadati; phylum Pseudomonadota; class Gammaproteobacteria; order Pseudomonadales; family Pseudomonadaceae; genus Pseudomonas; species Pseudomonas sp. No.21. The sequence goes on along the minus strand of NZ_BAAJNO010000005.1, from coordinate 96,183 downwards.
ATCCATGCGCTCGCCCCGCGACAGCCCCTGGCCCAGGTGCACCCGCAACGGGGACTCGGCCTGGCCGGCGAAGGCCTCGCGCAACTCGACGCTCACGGTCTTCTTGCCCACTTCGACCAGCTCGCCCAGGTACTCCTGGCCGGAACCGTCGAACAGCTGCACGGCATCGCCCACGGCGAGGCGCAGCACGCGCCCGATGTAGTGGGCCTGGGCCTCGGGCAGCGCATGCTGGCCGAGGGAAAGGGGGGCATCGATGAAGAAGCGGGAAAGGCGCATGGGAGCTGGAAGCCTGAAGCTGAAAGCCTGAAGTCTACCCGTGCGGCGCTTCCAGCTTCCAGCTTCCGGCTGCTCCTCTAGCCCGGATCCCTGTGATTGGGATGCAGGTCGCTGGCGACGCTGACGCTCACCGAGTCGCGGGTGGCGATGTCGATGCCTTCGCTGGCCACTTCGGCGAGGAAGTCGATCTGCTCCGGGGTGATCACGTAGGGCGGCAGGAAGTACACCACGTTGCCCAGCGGGCGCAGCAGGGCGCCGCGTTCCAGGGCGTGCTGGAAGACCTTGAGGCCACGTCGTTCCTGCCAGGGGTAGGGCGCGCGGCTGGCCTTGTCCTGGACCATCTCGATGGCCAGCACCATGCCGGTCTGGCGCACTTCGGCGACGTGCGGGTGGTCGACGAGGTGGGCGGTGGATTGGGCCATGCGCATGGACAGCGCGCGATTGGCCTCGATCACCTTGTCCTGCTCGAAGATGTCCAGGGTCGCCAGGGCGGCGGCGCAGGCCAGCGGGTTGCCGGTGTAGGTGTGCGAGTGGAGGAAGGCGCGCAGGGTCTGGTAGTCGTCGTAGAAGCCCTGGTAGACGGCCTCGCTGGTGAGCACTGCCGCCATCGGCAGGTAGCCGCCGGTGAGGGCCTTGGACAGGCAGAGGAAGTCCGGTGCGATACCGGCCTGCTCGCAGGCGAACATGCTTCCGGTACGGCCGAAGCCGACGGCGATCTCGTCGTGGATCAGGTGCACGCCGTAGCGGTCGCAGGCCTCGCGCAGCAGCTTGAGGTAGACCGGGTGGTACATGCGCATGCCGCCGGCTCCCTGGATCAGCGGTTCGACGATCACCGCGGCGACCTCCGCGTGGTGTTCGGCGAGGGTGCGCTCCATGTGGGCGAACATGTTGCGCGAGTGCTCTTCCCAGCACATGCCTTCGGGGCGCAGGTAGCAATCGGGACTGGGCACCTTGAGGGTGTCCATCAGCAGCGACTTGTAGGTTTCGGTGAACAGCGCCACGTCGCCCACCGACATCGCCGCGATGGTCTCGCCGTGGTAGCTGTTGGTCAGGGTGACGAAGCGCTTCTTGCCTTCGCGGCCCTGGTTGCGCCAGAAGTGGTAGCTCATCTTCAGCGCCACCTCGATGCCCGAGGAGCCGTTGTCGGCGTAGAAGACGCGGTCCAGGCCCCGGGGCGTGATCTTCACCAGGCGCTCGGACAGTTCGATCACCGGCTGATGGCTGAAGCCCGCGAGGATCACGTGCTCGAGCTGGTCGACCTGGTCCTTGATGCGCTGGTTGATGCGCGGGTTGGCGTGGCCGAAGACGTTGACCCACCAGGAGCTGACCGCGTCGAGGTAGCGCTTGCCCTCGAAGTCTTCCAGCCAGACACCTTCGCCACGGCGGATCGGCACCACCGGCAGGCGTTCGTGGTCCTTCATCTGGGTGCAGGGATGCCAGAGCACGGCGAGGTCGCGCTGCATCCAGTCGGCGTTTTGGCCCATGGGGTGGTCTCCGGAAAGGGTCGGGGAAGACTATGCAATAGGGGTGAGATGGACAAGCGCGCCGCGCCGGCACAATGACGGGCGCCGACGGGCATCTCTGGTGGCTGCCGGGTGCCTGGCGTATCCTGCGCGCCATCCAAGAAATACGACCGTTCCTCGGGGGAATCCAATGTCTGCTGCCTGGCTGCGCACCTGCGCGCTGATTCTGTTGGGAGTGCTCAGTGCCGTTGCGCAGGGCAAGGAAAAGCAACCGGCCGCCATCGTGGTCGGTGGTGGCATGGCCGGCCTCACCGCCGCCTACGAACTGCAGCAGCAGGGCTGGCAGGTGACCCTGCTGGAAGCCAAGCCGAGCATCGGCGGGCGTTCGGGCCTGGCCAGTACCGAATGGATCGGCTCCGGCAAGCTGCAACCGACCCTGCATGCCTACCTCAAGGACTTCAAGCTGGCGACCGTGGCCGCGCCCGAATACGTGCGCGCCCCCGGCTACCTGATCGCCGGTCGCTATTTCAACGAGGCCGACCTGCTCAAGGAAGCACCCACCACGATCGAGGGGCTCAAGCGATTCGACAAGAGCCTGGACGACCTCGCGGCCTCCATCGAGGACCCGCTGCAGCCGCTGGTCAACACCACCCTGAAGACCCTCGACTCCATCAGCGTGGCACGCTGGCTGGACAAGCTGGCGCTGCCGCCGACCGCCCGCGCGCTGGTGGACCAGCGCATCCGCTCGCGCTACGACGAGCCTTCGCGCCTGTCGCTGCTCTACCTCGCCCAGCAGGGCCGGGTCTATCGCGGCCTGCCGGAAGGCGACCTGCGCGCTGCCCGCCTGCCGGGTGGCAGTGCGGCCCTGGCCCAGGCCTTCGCCAAGAAGATCAAGACCATCAAGACCAATGCGCGGGTCTCCGCCATCGTCCAGGACAAGGACAGCGTCACCGTGAAAGTGGGCGGCGCCGGCTACAGCGCCGACTACGTGGTGCTCGCCGTGCCGCTGCCGGCGCTGGACAAGATCAGCCTGACACCGTCCCTGTCGGCCCTGCAGCTGCGCTCGCTGAAGGACATCAACTACGGCTGGCGCGACCAGATGCTGCTCAAGTTCAAGAAGCCCGTGTGGGGCAAATCGCGCCTCTCCGGCGAGGTCTACAGCGACCAGGGCCTGGGCATGATGTGGGTCGAGCCCGCGCTCAAGGGCGGCGCCAACCTGCTGGTCAACATCTCCGGCGACAACGCCCGCCTGCTGCAGGCCTTCGGCGATCGGCAGATGGTCGACCAGGTGCTGATCCGTTTCGACAAGCTGTTCCCCGGTGCCCGCGAGCAGTTCACCGGCTACGAGCTGCGCCGCTACGGCAAGGACTCCCTGGTGGGCGGCGCCTACCTGGCCTACGGCCCCGGCGAGATCAGCCTCTACTGGCGCATGTGGGAGAAACCCCTGGGGCGGGTGATCTTCGCCGGCGAGCACACCGACGCCCTGTACCCGGGCACCCTCGAAGGCGCCCTGCGCAGCGGCCAGCGCGCCGCCGGCCAGGCTCGCGACCTGTTCGCCGGCAAGACCCTGGAACCGGTGGAGCAGGTCGCCACCGCCGCGCCGACGGCCCCGGCCAAGGCCAAGGCCGATGGCAAGGAAGAAAAGAAAGGCTTCTTCTCCCGCCTGTTCAACTGACGGGGACGCGGGCGCAACGCCCCTGACCTCCAGTCGCCTCCGGGGTGCCGTTCGTGCACCTCGGACAGAACTTAAAGCACCTTCCCACGCCTAATTCCCGCCCGGGCCAATTCGTCCTACCTATCGTATTGCCCGATATTTCAAAGCGACATTTTCTACTTTTCTTCGATATTTTTGCCGCTAGGCTTTGCCCATCCGTTTTTCAAGGAACCCTCCTGATGCAGTGGCGCAATACTCCCAACCGCTTCGGCCTCGTCAGCATCGTCCTGCACTGGGGCGTCGCCCTGGTCGTCTTCGGCCTGTTCGGCCTGGGGCTGTGGATGGTCGGCCTCGACTACTACAGCGGCTGGTACAAGACAGCCCCGGACATCCACAAGGGCATCGGCATCCTGCTGTTCCTGGTGATGCTCGCCCGTGTGCTCTGGCGCTTCGTCAGCCCGCCGCCGCCGGCCCTGCCCAACCACGGCCAGCTCACCCGCCTGGGCTCCAAGCTGGGCCACCTGGCGCTCTACCTGGGCCTGTTCGCCATCATGGTCTCGGGCTACCTGATCTCCACCGCCGACGGTCGCGACATCGCCGTCTTCGGCCTGTTCGAGGTGCCGGCCACCCTGACCAGCATTCCCGACCAGGAAGACGTCGCCGGCGTCATTCACGAATACCTTGCCTGGGGCCTGGTGATCTTCGCCGGCATCCATGCGCTCGCTGCGCTCAAGCACCACTTCATCGATCGCGACGCCACCCTGACCCGCATGTTCGGGCGCGCCGCCAAATAAGCTGCACCCTCACAAGGAGAAATACCGATGCTGAAGAAATCCATCGCTGCGCTGACCCTCGGTGCCGCCCTGTTCGCCGGCCAGGCCATGGCCGCCGACTACGCCATCGACAAGCAAGGCCAGCACGCCTTCGTCAACTTCAAGATCAGCCACCTGGGCTACAGCTGGCTGTACGGCACCTTCAAGGACTTCGACGGCTCCTTCAGCTTCGACGCCAAGGCGCCGGAAGCGAGCAAGATCAAGGTCACCCTGCAGACCGCCAGCGTCGACACCAACCACGCCGAACGCGACAAGCACATCAAGAGCGGCGACTTCCTCAATGTGAGCAAGAACCCGACCGCCACCTTCGAGTCCACTGGCGTGAAATCCACCGGCAACGGCACCGCCGACGTGACCGGCAACCTGACCCTGAACGGCGTGACCAAGCCGGTCGTGGTCAAGGCCAAGTTCATCGGTGAAGGCGATGACCCGTGGGGCGGCTACCGCGCCGGCTTCGAGGGCACCACCACCCTGAAGCTGAAGGACTTCGACATCCAGAAGGACCTCGGCCCGGCTTCCCAGGAAGTCGAGCTGATCATCTCCTTCGAGGGTGTGCGCAAGTAAGACGGCGCGGATGACGAAGAACGCCGGCTGATGCCGGCGTTTTTCATTTCCGGCACCACGCAGCGCCGTGTCGGACTGAACGCCCATCCCGGGCTGAAGCCCGGGCCACGATGCGGCGCTCCGAGCCACAAATGAAAACGCCGGCCCAGGGGCCGGCGTTTTCCATGGCGTTGCAGCTCAGCGGTTGCGGGTCAGCAGCGCCGGCTTCTCGCCACGGGGGCGGTTGCTGCTGGAGAGTTGGTCCAGCTGTTCCGCAGTGGGGAAGCGATCACCCTTGGATTCCTTGTGGATGATCTTCGGCTGCGGCTTGCGCGGCTCCTGGACGGCGGGTTCTTCACGGGTGCGGGAGCTGCGTTGCTCGTCGCGACGACCCTGGCCACCACCGGTACCACGGCCTTGGCCCTGGCCATTGCGGCGCTGGCCGTTGCCGGCGCCCTGGCCGGAACCACCGCCGCCGCTGCGGGCCTTGCCCTGGCCTGCGCCCTGGCTGCGCGCACCGGCGCCCTGGCCCTGGCTTCTGCCCGGGGTCTGGCCTTGACCCTGGCCCTGCCCTTGGCCGCCACGGCGGTTGCGGCTCTGGGTCTTGTCCGGGTAGGGGCTGACGTAGTCGGCGCGGTTGCCGAAGTTGTCCACGTCGTCGTCGAGGAACTCTTCCGGGTCGCGATCACGCGTGGGCTGTGGCGGGCGTGCCGGACGCGCCTGCTGTGGCTGGCTGTTGTTGCCGGCGGCCGGTTGGGCGTTCTCGCCTTCCTTGCCTTTGCCCTTGCCACGGCGGTTGCGGCTCTTGCGCGGCTTGCCTTCGCCGTCGGCAGCGGGCGGGGTGGCCCCTTCGCGCTTCGGACGGTCGGCACGCGGCTGGCGCGCCGGTTGCGGCGGGCGCACGTCGGGGCGTTCGGCTTCCACGGTGGAGGCGTCGAAGCCCTGCATGTCGCCATCGGGAATGCGCTGCTTGGTCAGGCGCTCGATGCCCTTGAGCAGCTTCTCTTCGTCGGGGGCGACCAGGGAGATGGCTTCGCCGCTACGGCCTGCACGACCGGTGCGGCCGATGCGGTGAACGTAGTCTTCCTCGACGTTGGGCAGCTCGTAGTTGACCACGTGGGGCAACTGGTCGATGTCCAGGCCGCGGGCGGCGATGTCGGTGGCCACCAGGATGCGCACGTTGTTGGCCTTGAAGTCGGCCAGGGCCTTGGTGCGCGCGTTCTGGCTCTTGTTGCCGTGGATCGCGGCAGCCGGCAGGCCATGCTTGTCGAGGTACTCGGCCAGGCGGTTGGCACCGTGCTTGGTACGGGTGAACACCAGCACCTGTTCCCAGGCGCCGACGGTGACCAGGTGGGCCAGCAACGCGCGCTTGTGGTTGGCCGGGAGGCGGAACACCCGCTGCTCGATGCGCTCGACCGTGGTGTTCGGCGGCGTCACTTCGATGCGCTCGGGGTTGTGCAGGAGCTTGCCGGCGAGGTCGGTGATGTCCTTGGAGAAGGTCGCCGAGAACAGCAGGTTCTGGCGCTTGGCCGGGAGGCGCGCGAGGACCTTCTTCACATCGTGGATGAAGCCCATGTCGAGCATGCGGTCGGCTTCGTCCAGCACGAGGATTTCCACGTGGGAGAGGTCGATGCTGCCCTGGCCCACGAGGTCCAGCAGGCGCCCGGGGCAGGCGACGAGAACGTCGACGCCCTTGGCTACGGCCTGGACCTGCGGGTTCATGCCGACACCGCCGAAGATGCAGGCGCTGGCCAGCGGCAGGTCGCGTGCATAGACCTTGAAGCTGTCGTGCACCTGGGCGGCGAGTTCGCGCGTCGGGGTCAGGACCAGTACGCGGGCCTGGCGCGGGCCATGGCGGTGCGACTTGTCCGGGTGGCCGTTGGGGAAGAGGCGCTCGAGAACCGGAAGGGCGAAGCCGCCGGTCTTGCCAGTGCCAGTCTGTGCCGCAACCATCAGGTCGCGACCTTGCAACACGGCGGGGATGGCCCGCTGTTGCACCGGAGTGGGCTGGTTGTAGCCGGCTGCTTCCACAGCACCGACTAAAGCCTCGGAGAGACCGAGGGAGGCAAAGGACATGGGAGATCCTGTCTAGTTAGGGCTTGGCCCGGGGGAGTGTCTGCCTGGCTAGAAAATCGCAGCGGGGAGGCGCGATTCCCGTCCGGTCCTGCTGGCCTGGGGGGCCAACATCCGGGCGTATGCCTGGCGGGAGCCGGGAGTATAACAGAGCATTTCCGGCGTGCAGCCTATCGACTGCTCAACGGCGTTCGCGCCGCGACGGCCCGACCGGGTGCGAGGTAGCGGGCCTGCAGCGCGGCGTAGCCCGGCTCCTGCTTGAAACGGCGCAATTCCTCGGCGAAGCGCCGGGCCAGTTCCTGCAGTTCCGGTGCCTGGCGGAAGGCGATGTAGAGGGCGTCCTCACCCACGGGCAGGGGATGGTGGGCGATCTGCCGCGACAGCCCCAGCCGTTCGGCGAGGTAGAGCCCGGCGCGGCGGTCGTTGACCACCAGGTCGACGCGGTCGCGCACCAGTTTGCCGAAGTTGGCCTCATGGCTGGGCGCGGGCTCGCGGATGAACAGCGGCGAGGTGCGGAAGGCCGTATCGCCATACCAGTAGCCGGGTGAGACCCCGACCTTCAGGCCCTGGAGATCCTCCAGGCCGGTGAAGGGGTAGGGCCGCGAGCGGTCGTAGAAGAGCACGAACTCGGTATGCGACAGCGGCTCTTCGGCGAAATGCATGCGCGTGCGGCGTTCGGCGGTCATGAAGATGTCCAGGATCGCGTCGGCCTGGCCGTTCTCCATCTCGGTAAGGCAGCGCTTCCAGGGCATGAACTGCCACTGCACCTGCACGCCCAGGCGGCGGAATACCTCCTCGGCGGCGCCGTGGTCCAGGCCACGTGCCTGGCCGTCCTCCTCGAACACATAGGGCGCCCAGGGATCCGTGACGATGCGCAGCGGCCCCGCCTGGGCAAGGGGGCCGAGGCAGGCGATCAGCAGCAGGGCGAGGAGGCGACGGAATGCTGGCATAAGGCCAGAATACGCGGCGCCCTCCAGGCTGGGAAGTGAGCGTAGCGGCTCCTCGATGGCTCAGCGATTGAGCAGGAACACCACGTAGCCGCGGAACCAGGGGCTGTCTTCCAGGTGGTCCGGGGCCTCCCATTCGCCGCCCTGGACCAGGCCGATGCGGAAGGGCAGATGCAGCCTGGCGACGCGGGGCAGGTAGCGGGCGTTGTCGGGGATGCTGTGGCGGCCCTGGTAGGTCTGCACCACCACCTCGTCGAGCACCTTGCCCAGGCGGTTGAGCACCGCCGGGTCGCCGTTGCTGCCCCAGTCGAGCAGCCCGGTGATGCCGAGGCGGTACTGGCGGGGCAGGCGCTGGCGCAGCTGCTCGAGGAAATCGGCGTAGCCGTCCAGGTGCAGGGTGCGGGCGTCGAAGTCGATCTGCACGCCGACCACCGGGTTGCCCGCACGGCGCCAGCGTTCGAGCTGGGCGAGGAGGGTGGCGTAGACGGGCTCGGTCCAGCGCAGGGTATGGGCGCGGTACACCACCCAGACCTGGCCCCGCGACAGGCGCGGCACCGCCATGCCCTGGGCGATGAAGCGCGCCTGCGGGTCGCCACTCTGGCGCGGCCCGTCGATCTGGCCCTGGAGGATGTAGAGCGTGCGCGCCTCGGCCAGTACCGCCTGGGAACGCACGCCGCTCCAGACCCAGAAGGCGTCGTAGTCGGCGGCATCCACCCGCTCCCCGGCGAAGCCGGGAAGGCTCGCCAGGGCCAGCAGCAGGGCCAGCGCCCTGGCGATCACGCGTCGCTTACCAGTAGTACTTGAGCTTCTGCGCCCAGGGGTTGCCCGGGTAGTTCTTCTTCAGGTCCTGGAACCACTGCTTGCGCTGGGACTTGGCGATGTCCTGGCCGTCGCAGGTGTTGTAGCCGGCGGGGGCGAAGCAGTTCACCGCGCGAAATAGCGCATAGGCCATTTCGTCGGCGCTGGCGTGGGGGTCGTCGATGGTCCGCTGGTAGCCGGCAAGGCGCGACCAGGGCGAGCCGGGGAAGTCGGTGGTCGAGCCGCCCAGCTCGTCTTTCGGCGGCTGGTCGTTGAGGCTGAAACCGTCCAGGCCGTTGGTGCGGATGAAATCGCCCAGGCAGTTGAGTGCCAGGCCGTCGCCGTCGTTCTCCTGCAGCCGCTCGGCGACCTTGGCCAGCGATGGACAGGCGTACTCGCCGGCACCGGACTGGCCGGCCCAGGCGAAGCGGCCGAGGGCCCAGGTGGCACCTTCCTCTACCTTGGGCGCCGGGCTCGGCAGCAGGGCGAGGTCTTGCTGGAAGTGGGCGTAGTCGCCGAACACCAGCTCCTTGTAGAGCAGGGTGAACAGGGCGGTGTCACGCTCGGTGGCAGGCGCGGCGCCGTCCTTGGCCTGCTGGCGCAGCAGGTCGGCGGAGGCGAGGTTGCGCAGGACGATCTCGCGGATCGGCGCGGTGCGGATCGGTGAGTCGGCGGCGAAGATCTCGGCCACCTTGCCATTGCGCGAGAGGTTCAGTGCCAGGGCCAGTTCGAGCTGGCCACGCTGCAGCGCGGAAGGCTGGCGGGACAGCAGCTGCAGCCAGAGCTCGCGTGCCGCGTCGGGTTTGCCGGTCGCTTCCAGTGCCAGGCCGCGCAGGGTTTCCTGGCTGAACACCAGCAGGCTCATGGGCGCCTGGGTGTCGCCGGCGGGCAGGGCCGCCAGGGCCTTGGCGGCATCGCCGCCGCGGTAGAAGTGCCAGGCGGCGACGAGGTAGTCGTGCAGGCCGGGTTGGCTGGCGAAGCGCTGCTTCTGCGCCTGCAACTGCTCCAGGCTGATGCTCGGGCTGAGCTCGCTGCCGGGCTTGCGCAGGCGGATCAGGTCCATCACCGCGAGCAGGGTCGGGTCCTGCACGTCCTCGGGCTTGAGCGCCGGCAGCAGCTTGACGTCGAGCTCCTCGATCAGCGCGCGGCCGCTCATGTTGCGCTGGGCGCTGTCCTCGTCCTGGGCGAACTGCCAGGCGTACTCGGCGGCGAACTTGCGCGGGTCGTCCAGCAGCCAGTAGACCTTGCGCAGCAGGCCGCGCGCGGAGGCGTGGTAGAGCCCTTCGGGGTAGGCCTGCAGGTAGGCCCTGAGGCCGGACTCGGCGCTGGCCATGGCGTTGCGGTCGATCCTGGCCAGGTCGGGGATGCCGTACTCGTCGAAGGCGTCCTGCTGGGCCTGGTTCAGCGCGACGCGCGCCTGCATGTACAGGGCGGTTTCCCTGAGCCAGGGCTGCTCGCTGCTGGCGAGGCTGGTGAACTGCTGGCGGGCGCCGGCGAAGTCGCCCCGGTAGAACGCGTCGGCACCGGCCAGGTAGGTGGCGAAGGCCTGGGCGACGGGGGAGGTGAGCAGGGTCGCGGCGGGCAGCACCTCGTCGGGTTGCGGGTCGCCCTCGCCGCAGACGGTGAGCAGGTTGACGCGGCTGTCGGCCAGCGCCTTGCGCTCGCCGGCCGAAAGTGCCTCGGTGCCGGCCAGTTGGTCGACGAAGGCATGGGCGCTGTCGAAGTCGTTGCTGCGGCAGCGATTGCCTTCGCCTTCGGCGAAGTAGTGCTCGGCCAGGTCGGTATCACCCAGTTCGACCCCCAACTGCTCGAGCGCCAGGGACAGGTTTTCCTTGCGCGGGTCTTCCTGTTCGGTCTCGGTGCTCTCGGTGTCGTTCTCCTGGCCTTCGCTGGCCTTTTCACGCTCGGCCGCCTCGGCCACGGCCGGGTCGAGCATTTCCAGGGTGAAGGGCACCTGGGCGTAGCCATCCTCGTAGCCGCTGGTGGACTTCAGCGTCTCCGGCAGGCGCAGGCGGCCGGCGTCGGCCAGCAGCAGTTGCAGGTTGGCGCGGCTGTCGTTGCCGGGGCTGAGGAAGGGCAGGTTGCTGCACCCCTGCAACTGGTCGCCGGCGATGGCCCAGGTAGGGCTGCAGACGAAGTCGAAGCTGGCGAAGGCGCCGGGGCTGGCGCAGCCGATCAGGAGGGCGAGCGGGGCAAGGCGGAGGGTGGTCTTCATGGTCTCTTCCTTGAGTGAAGGAGCCGGCGCATCCTGCCGCCGGCCCTTCGCCTCAACGTGGCAGTTTGAGGTTGTTCCAGATGGCCAGGCTGGGTTCGGCCTGGTTCAGGGTGTAGAAGTGCAGCCCTGGTGCGCCACCCTGGAGCAGGCGCTCGCACATCTCGCTGACCACCTGTTCGCCGAAGGCCTGGATGCTCTCCAGGTCGTCGCCGTAGGCTTCCAGCTGCTTGCGGACCCAGCGCGGGATCTCGGCGCCGCAGGCATCGGAGAAGCGGGCCAGCTTGCTGTAGTTGGTGATGGGCATGATGCCCGGGACGATCGGCAGGTCCACGCCCAGCTTGCGTACGCGGTCGACGAAGTAGAAGTAGCAGTCGGCGCTGAAGAAGTACTGGGTGATGGCGCTGTCGGCACCGGCTTTAGCCTTGCGGGCGAAGTTGGCCAGGTCGTCTTCGAAGTTGCGTGCCTGGGGGTGCACTTCCGGGTAGGCGGCGACTTCGATGTGGAAATGGTCGCCCGTTTCGGCGCGGATGAACTCGACCAGTTCGTTGGCGTGGCGCAGCTCGCCGCTGGCCATGCCCATGCCCGAGGGCAGGTCGCCACGCAGCGCGACGATGCGCTTGATGCCGGCGGCCTTGTACTGCTCAAGCAGGCTGCGCAGGTCGGCCTTGCTGTCGCCGACGCAGGAGAGGTGCGGCGCGGTCGGCACCTTCACGTCGCCATCGAGCTGCAGCACGGTGTTGAGGGTACGGTCGCGGGTCGAGCCACCGGCACCGTAGGTGCAGGAGAAGAAGTCCGGCTTGTAGGAGGCCAGCTGACGCGCAGTGTTCAGCAGTTTTTCATGCCCGGCTTCGGTCTTGGTGGGGAAGAACTCGAAGCTGTAGCGGCGTTCTTGAGACATGGAGAGTTCCAAGCTTGAAGCCGTAAGCTCGAAGCCGGAAGTGGGAGCACCTGCGTGCTTGGCTTCCAGCTTCCAGCTTCTGGCTTTATTGGTTAGTAGCGATAGCTGTCCGGCTTGAACGGGCCGGAGGCGTCGACGCCGATGTAGTCGGCCTGCTGCTTGGTCAGCTGGGTGACGACGCCACCGAAGCCCTTGACCATTTCCAGCGCCACTTCCTCGTCCAGTTTCTTCGGCAGGACTTCCACGGTCAGGCGCTCGGCTTTCTTCTCGGCGGAGAGGTCGGCGAACTTCTGCTCGAACAGGAAGATCTGCGCCAGCACCTGGTTGGCGAAGGAGCCGTCCATGATGCGGCTCGGGTGGCCGGTGGCGTTGCCCAGGTTCACCAGGCGGCCTTCGGCCAGCAGGATCAGGTAGTCGTCGTTGGCCGGGTCGAAGGAACCGGCGCCGGTGCGGTGGACCTTGTGCACCTGCGGCTTGACCTCTTCCCACGCCCAGTTCTTGCGCATGAAGGCGGTGTCGATCTCGTTGTCGAAGTGACCGATGTTGCACACCACGGCACGCTTCTTCAGCGCCTTGAGCATGCCGGCGTCGCAGACGTTGACGTTGCCGGTGGTGGTGACGATCAGGTCGATCTTGCCCAGCAGGGCGGCGTCGACGCTGGCTTCGGTGCCGTCATTGATGCCGTCCTTGTAGGGGGAGACCAGCTCGAAGCCGTCCATGCAGGCCTGCATGGCGCAGATCGGGTCGATCTCGGAGACCTTCACGATCATGCCTTCCTGGCGCAGGGACTGGGCGGAGCCCTTGCCCACGTCGCCGTAACCGATCACCAGGGCCTGCTTGCCGGACAGCAGGTGGTCGGTGCCGCGCTTGATGGCGTCGTTCAGGCTGTGGCGGCAGCCGTACTTGTTGTCGTTCTTGCTCTTGGTGACCGCGTCGTTGACGTTGATCGCCGGGACTTTCAGGGTGCCGGCCTTGAGCATGTCGAGCAGGCGGTGCACACCGGTGGTGGTTTCTTCGGTGACGCCGTGGATGCGCTCGAGCATCTGCGGGTACTTCTTGTGCAGGATCTCGGTCAGGTCACCGCCGTCGTCCAGCACCATGTTGGCGTCCCAGGGCTGGCCGTCCTTGAGGATGGTCTGCTCGATGCACCACTCGTACTCCTGCTCGGTCTCGCCCTTCCAGGCGAACACCGGGATGCCGGCGGCGGCGATGGCGGCAGCGGCCTGGTCCTGGGTGGAGAAGATGTTGCAGGACGACCAGCGCACTTCGGCGCCCAGGGCGGTCAGCGTCTCGATCAGCACGCCGGTCTGGATGGTCATGTGGATGCAGCCGAGGATCTTCGCGCCCTTGAGCGGTTGGCTGGCCGCGTACTTGCGACGCAGGCCCATCAGGGCGGGCATTTCGGACTCGGCGATGATCAGCTCGCGACGGCCCCAGGCGGCCAGGGAAATGTCGGCGACCTTGTAGTCGTTGAAATCGGCAGGCGTGATGACAGCGCTCATGCGTACTCTCCATTCGTTGTGTGCGAATGGGCGCCGTTGATGCGTTTGGATAACGCCCCATCCGAGCCTGACAGACCCCTTGGAGAACAGGCCTGCTGCAGCGCCCCTCGGACAGGTGGCGGGCGCGGCCGATGGCCGCGTGAAGCCGGGGGATTATAGCTGCGCGAGGCGATCTGCCCAAGGTTTTCCGTCGTCCGGCGAACGAACTATCAGGGCGATCGATTTCGTTGCCGGGACAGCGCGTCGGGCCTCTGCCATGATCCCCGGCGTCATCGACGCAAGGAGAAGGACGCATGAATTTCCATACGCGCAAATGGGTCAAGCCCGAGGACCTCAACCCCAACGGCACCCTCTTCGGCGGCAGCCTGCTGAAGTGGATCGACGAGGAGGCGGCGATCTACGCCATCATCCAGCTCGGCAGCCAGCGCGTGGTGACCAAGATGATGTCGGAGATCAACTTCCTCAGCTCGGCCCGCCAGAGCGACATCATCGAACTGGGCATCACCGCCACCGAGTTCGGCCGCACCTCCATGACCATGCGTTGCGAGGTGCGCAACAAGATCACCCGCAAGAGCATCCTCACCATCGACCGCATGGTCTTCGTCAACCTGGGCGAGGACGGCAAGCCCGCCCCCCACGGCAAGACGGAAATCACCTACATCCGCGACCAGTTCAAGGATTGACGGCTACCAGCGGCCGGAGGCACCGCCACCGCCGCTGGAACCACCGCCACCACTGAAGCCGCCGCCGGAGCTGCCGGACGAGCTGCCCGAGCTGCTGTCCGACGAGCTGCCGGAGGAGCCCGAGCCGCTGCCGAACTGCCAGGTCGACAGCGGCGCGATGATGAAGATGAACGCGAACAGGCCGATGAAGCCCGCCGTGAGGGTGAAGAACAGCAGCAGGTCGGTGGGCGTGAGGGTGACCAGGCAATATGCCAGGGTCGCCACCGTCACCAGGCCGACGCAGGCGAAGTAGCGCTGCCCGCTGTGCTGCCGCGCCCAGGGCCTGGGAATGCGTTTGACCAGGGCCGGTGCGATGAAGAACTGGGCGAAGAACAGAATCAGGCTGAACAGGTTGATGCTGTCCGCCTGGCGGTTGCCGCCAACCGGTTCCGGCAGCGCCTCGCCGCGCACCAGGGCCGATAGGGCATCGGTGCCAGCCTGGATGCCGCCAAAGAAATCGCCCTCGCGGAAGGCCGGGGTGATGCGCTCGCGGATGATGCGCGAGGCCAGCACGTCGGACACCGCGCCCTCCAGCCCGTAACCCACCTCGATGCGCAGCGCGCGGTCGTCCTTGGCCACCAGCAGCAGGATGCCGTCGTCCACGCCCTTGCGCCCCAGCTTCCACTGCTCGAACACGCGGATGGCATAGGCCTCGATGCTTTCCTCGCCGGTGCTGGGGATGATCAGCACCGCGAGCTGGGCACCTTTCTCCTTCTCCAGGGCAGCGAGCTGGTGTTCGAGGGCGGCACTCTGGCCGGCGTCCAGGGTGGCGGTGAGGTCGGTGACCCGCTGCGTGAGGGCCGGCACCGGCTGCGCGGCGCCGGCGCCGAGGCTGACCAGCACCAGCAGCAGGCTGAACAGTGAGGCGCGCATGGTCAGCCCTCGCGATGCGGCGTGGCGAAGTCGACCTTGGGTGCGACCGAGACCTCCGCCTCGTTGGCGACGCTGAAGTTGGCCTTGGGCTCGTAGCCGAACGCCATCGCGGTCAGGTTGCCGGGGAACTGGCGCACCAGCACGTTGTAGGCCTGCACGGCCTTGACGTAGCGCGAGCGCGCCACGGTGATGCGGTTCTCGGTGCCCTCCAGCTGCGCCAGCAGGTCCTGGAACAGCCCGTCGGCCTTCAGCTGCGGGTAGTTCTCGCTCACCGCGAGCAGGCGCGAGAGCGCGGAGCTGAGTTGGCCCTGGGCGTTCTGGAAGTTCTTCACCGCCTGCTCATCCGTGAGCTGGCCGGCTTCGAGGTGGACGCTGCCGACCCGCGCGCGGGCCTCGCTGACCTGGGCGAGCACGGCCTGTTCGTGGGTCGCGTAGCCCTGCACGGTGCTGACCAGGTTGGGGATCAGGTCGGCGCGGCGCTGGTACTGGTTGAGCACTTCGGCCCAGTCGGCCTTGACCTGCTCGTCGGCGCTCTGCATGGCGTTGTAGCCACAGCCGCTGAGCAGCAGCAGGGACATCAGGAGGATGGCGAATCGAGGCATGGGGGGTTTCTCGTCCGTGAAAAACACGCATTAGTACAGGCGATGCGCCCTGCGGACAATCGTGGCCATTGGCCGATGTGCCGATCGCCACGTTTTCCGCAGCCATGGACGCCGACCGTCGGAATCACCAGGCTCTACGCTCACCCTTCGTTCCTGGAGTCCACATGACCCTCGCCTACTGGTGCGTGCTGATCGCGCTGTTCCTGCCCTACCTGTCCACCGCCGCGGCGAAGTTCACCGGAGGCGATTTCGGCCCTCGGCAGAACCATGATCCGCGTACCTTCCTCGCCGGGCTCGAAGGCTGGCGCAAGCGTGCCCACAACGCCCAGCTCAATGCCTTCGAGGTCACCCCGGCGTTCGCCATCGCCGTCGTCATCGGTCATCTCGCCGGGGGCGCCGAGCAGGGAACGCTGGATGCCCTGGCCATCGCCTTCGTGGCCAGCCGCATCGCCTACTTCATCTGCTACCTGGCCGACTGGGCGGCGTTGCGCTCGCTGGTCTGGTTCGCCGGCATGGGGCTGATCGCCAGCTTCTTCTTCGTCGCCGCCTGATCGCTCGCGCCGGGGCTCAGCGTTGCAGCTGCGCCTCGGCGGCGTTCAATTCGCGACGAGCCTCGGCCAGCTTGGCCTCGCGCTTGGCGATCTTGCCGGCATCGCCCTTGGCCCGGGCTTCGCGGAGCTCGGCCTCGCGCTCGCGCACCTCGGCGCGGCGCTTCTCGACGGCGGCTTCGCGGTCCCGGCGCAGGCCGTCATCGGTGCAGTAGGTCCGGACGCGCGCCAGGGCCCTCTGCAGGCCGGCCACCTGGGCCTCGTTGCCATGGGCGCGCGCCTGTTCGATGCGGGCTTCGAGGGCCTGGCGCTTCGCCGCGCAGCCGGTGAGCGGCGCCTCGGCCGCGTGGGCGATGCCCGCCAGGGCCAGGCCGGCGGTTAGCAGGAATGCAGTGGAATGGCGCATGGATCTACCTCGCTTGGATGGTGTCGGTTGCCTGCATTGTGACCGCGGATGCGCCGTCCCACATGGCTGATCGGGCTTTCCATGATCTGCGACAAACTGTCGCCACCCTTGGTATTTGCCGGGCATCTATCGATACTGTGCGCCCCGCCCGTCGCAGTACCCCGTGATCCGCCATGAAAAGAACGACCGCCCTGACCCTGCTTTGCGCCTGCCTGACTCTCGCCGCCTGCGGTGGCGTCGACCCCAACTCGCCGCTGGGCAAGCGCCAGGCGATCTTCAAGCAGATGCTGCACACCAGCGAGGACCTCGGCGGCATGCTGCGTGGCCGCGTCGAGTTCAACGAGCAGAAGTTCGCCGAGAACGCGGTGAAGCTCGACCAGCTGTCCCATGAGCCCTGGCAGCACTTCCCCAAGGTGCGTGACGAAGGCGACAGCGACGCCCGTGACGACGTCTGGCAGCGGCAGGAGCGCTTCCAGAGCCTGGCCCGCGAACTGGAGGCCGCTACCGGCCAGCTGGCTGCCGCCACGACGAAGCGCCCCCTGGCCCCGGACGCCATGGCACCGCTGGTGCAGAAGGCCGAGGACGCCTGCGAGGCCTGCCACAAGGAATTCCGCGCCTACTGAGGCGCGCCCGCGAAGCCGTCCACCTGCGCTTCGGCCAGGCGCTCGCGCAGCGTCTGCACCTCGGGGTGTTCGAAGAACGCCCGCAATTGACGCGCCCGCTCGGCCCCCAGCCCCGGGGTCGCTCGCCAGTCCGCTTCGCTGCGTGCGGCCAGGACCTCCCAGCCGTCTTCCAGGTCGGCCTTGCCGCTGGGCGGCAGGCCGAGGGCCTTGAGCCAGCGGGCGAAGGGCTGGCGCCTGGCTTCGGCTGTCGCCTCCCTGAAGCGCCGGGCATTGCGTTGGGCGAAGCCCGGTAGCCTGGCCAACTCTTCTTCTTCCAGCTCCAGCCAGTCCAGCAGGCCGTCCATCCTGCCGGCCGCCAGCAGTCGCTCCCAGGTGCCGGGGCCGACGCCGCGCATCGCCAGGCCACCGCTCCCGGACAGCCACTCCAGGCGTGCACGGAACTGCGCCTCGCAGCCGGGCGTCGGGTGCCAGCAGCTCAGGGCGTGCAGGGCGGCCGGGTCCGGTACCTCCAGCTCCACGCGCTCGCCTGCTCGCAGCACCACCGACTCCAGGCGCGGGATGGTCAGACCGGCCAGGGCGATGGCGACCTGGTCGCCGGGGCGGATGTCCAGTTCGCGCCAGTGCTCCAGGGAACCCAGGCTGACCCGCTGGATGCGCCTGTCCTCCAGGGTCACGGGCGAGAGCAGCAGGCGCGGGGTGATGCGCCCGGTGCGACCGACGAGGAATTCCACCCGCCGCACCTCGGCCAGGGCCTGGGCGAAGGGATACTTCCAGGCGATGGCCCAGTGCGGCGGCCGTGCTTCCCAGTTGCGCGCGGCGGGCACCACGCCCTGGCGGACCACCACGCCGTCGCTGGCGAAAGGCAGGCCGCTGCGGTACCAGTGCTCGCGCCAGTGCGCCACCTGGTCGGCGCTTCGCACCGGCAGGGTATGGCGCTGGGTGTCGGCGAAGCCCAGGCGGGTCAGTCCGTCCAGGCGTTGCAGCATGCCGCCGGGGCCGCCCGGCCAGTCCCAGACGAACAGGCCGATGCCGCGTGCCTCCTCATCCCCCAGGCGTTGCCGGGCCATCAGCCCGGCGACCCTGCCCCGGGCGCCGCGTCCTCCGGCCTGCGCCTGCACGTGCCCGGGCAGCGACCAGTAGAGCTCGCCCTGCAGCACCAGGTCGCCCGGTTCGGCGAGGCGCTCGGGGATGGCCGGGATGCGCCGGGCGTTGGCCGTCCAGTCTTCGCCGCGCTCGCCATCGCCGCGGCTGATGGCTTGCTGCAGGCGGCCGCCACGGTAGACCAGGGTCACCGCCACGCCGTCCACCTTGGGCTGCACCCAGAGGTCGTCGCGGCCGCGCATCCAGGTGCGCAGCGCCTTGGCGTCCTCCAGCTTGTCGAGGCCGGTCTGGGCGACGGGGTGCGGGTGCTTGCCGCCCACCGTCGACAGGGGCTGCGTTTCCTGCGCCTCGGCCTGGGGGAAGCACTGGCGCAGTTCGGCGAAGCGCGAGCGCGCCTGGTCGTAGATCTCGTCGGGGACCGGCGAGAGGCGGTCGCGGTGGTAGCTGTGCTCCCAGCCCGACAGCCGTTCATGCAGGGCGTGCAGCTCGCGCTTGGCGTGGGCATCGCTCCAGGGTGGGCACGCGCCGGCGGCGAGGGCGAGGCCGGGCAGGCAAAGGGCCAGGGCGAGCAGGTGGGTAGACAGGGGGTTGGGCATGCGGGCCTCCATGCGAACGATCCGGGCTCCGTGCCCGGGGGACGCAGGAATACACCCTGTGCGGGGTCATCGCTGGCGCGAACCGCGGGACCCAGGGCGGGAGCTTGGCAGGTGGGAGGGCGGTGCGGCGCCAGGGTGGGCAGGTGGCTGGCGGGGGTGGGGGCGGCTGCCGTGTGCTGCCACGGCAAGGGGGGATGCGCCAATGGATGGATTCGACGGGCTGGCGCTGCGTGTGGGAAGGGGGTGTGCGGCGGCGTCCTACAGGAAGGGCCGACGCTCGTCGGCCCCCTCTGCTCAGCCCTTGTTGGCTTCGTCGAGCTTCTCGCAGCCTTCGGAAAGCTGCTTCTCGGCCTTGTCGGCCACCGAGCCGAGCAGGCTGGCGCCCAGGCCGTTCTGTTCCTTCTTGGCCTCGTCCAGCTTGGCCTGTGCTTCCGCGCTCTTTTCCTCGCAGCCCTTGTTGAGCTTGTCGCCCAGGGGGTTGCCCAGGTCGACGGCCTGCGCCTGGACGGCGAACAGGGCTGCGAAGAGGGCGGCGGGAAGAATGGAGGTGCTGCGCATGGGTATCTCCTTGGGCTCCAGCGCCAATGCTTGCTCGCCCCGGGCGCTCGAGTCATCCGTGAGGGAGGGGCGAGAGGGCGCGGATTCTAGCAGCGGCGCCCCTTTGCTGGGGCAGGGGAAAGCTCGACCGATTCACGAATGCGGCAAATGGCTATCGCGCCTCTGCCGGCGGGGATGAGGAGGCTGAAGGCCGCCCATGAAAAAGCCCGGCACAGGGCCGGGCTTCCTTGTGTCGCGAAGCCTTACAGGCCGGCGGCGGCACGCAGGGCGTCGACCTTGTCGGTCTTCTCCCAGGTGAAGGTGCTGAAGGTGTCGTTGCCGACGGTCTTCTGCTCCGGGGTACGGCCGAAGTGGCCGTAGGCCGCGGTGTCGCGGTACATCGGGTGGAGCAGGTCGAGCATCTTGGTGATCGCGTAGGGACGCAGGTCGAACACGTCGCGCACCAGCTTGATGATCTTCTCTTCGGCGATCTTGTGGGTGCCGAAGGTGTTGATCGAGATGGAGGTGGGCTCGGCCACGCCGATGGCGTAGGAGACCTGGATCTCGCAACGCTCGGCCAGGCCGGCGGCGACGATGTTCTTGGCCACGTAGCGGCCGGCGTAGGCAGCGGAGCGGTCGACCTTGGACGGGTCCTTGCCGGAGAAGGCGCCACCACCGTGACGGGCCATGCCGCCGTAGGAGTCGACGATGATCTTGCGGCCGGTCAGGCCGCAGTCGCCCACCGGGCCACCGATCACGAAGTTGCCGGTCGGGTTGATGTGGAACTGGGTGCCCTTGTGCAGCAGTTCGGCCGGCAGGGCGTGCTTGATGATCAGCTCCATCACCGCTTCGCGCAGGTCGGACAGCGAGACTTCCGGGTTGTGCTGGGTGGACAGCACCACGGCGTCGATACCGACGACCTTGCCATTCTCGTACTGGCAGGTGACCTGGGACTTGGCGTCCGGGCGCAGCCACGGCAGCAGGCCGGACTTGCGGGCCTCGGCCTGGCGCTCGACCAGGGCGTGGGAGAAGCGGATCGGTGCCGGCATCAGCACGTCGGTCTCGTTGCTGGCGTAGCCGAACATCAGGCCCTGGTCGCCGGCACCCTGGTCTTCCGGCTTGGCGCGGTCGACACCCTGGTTGATGTCGGGGGACTGCTTGCCAATGATGTTCATCACGCCGCAGGTGGCGCCGTCGAAGCCGACGTCGGAGCTGGTGTAGCCGATGTCGCAGATGACGTCGCGGACGATCTGCTCGAGGTCGACCCAGGCACTGGTGGTGACTTCACCGGCGACGATGGCGACACCGGTCTTGACCAGGGTTTCCACGGCCACGCGGGCGTGCTTGTCCTGCTCGATGATGGCGTCGAGGACGGCATCGGAGATCTGGTCGGCGATCTTGTCCGGATGGCCTTCGGACACGGACTCGGAGGTAAAGAGGGAGTATTCGCTCATCTAACGGTTCCTTTAATACCGGTGGGTGAGGTCGCTTCGCGAATCCGGCTTGGCGAAGTGCCGTACCTGAATCTGAAAGCCGTTTCTTAAACCAATGTAGAGGCTCTCGCCGGGCGCAAGCCCTGCTGCGGCGGCCCACTGGGCCAGGTCATCCTGTTCGAAGCCGAGCCAGAGATCGCCGCAGGCCTCCCTGGCCCAGCTCTGGTTGTGGCTGCACAACTCGGTGATCAGCAGGCTGCCTCCCGGAAGGAGGTGGTGGGCCAGCTGCTTCAGGGCCTCGGCCGGGGCGGCGAAATGGTGCAGGACCATGTTCAGCACCACGCAGTCGGCGGCCTCGTGTTCGTCATCCAGGGCGTCGGCGAGCTTGAGCTCGACGTTGCCCAATCCTTCGGCGGCGCAACGGCTGCGCGCCAGTTCCAGCATCGCCGGGCTGTTGTCCAGCGCGGTGACACGGGCAAAGCGCCGGGCCAGGTCGGGGAGGAAGCCCCCGTCGCCCGGACCCACTTCCAGGGCGCAGGCGCTGGCCGGCAGGTTCAGTGCGTCCAGCAGGGCCAGCACGCTGTCGCGGTACTGCGGCAGGCCGGCGATCAGGTCCTGCTGGGCCTGGAATTTCTCCGCCGAGCGGGCGAAGAACTCGCGGCTCACCGCCTCGCGCTGGGCATGCACTTCGGCGATCCGCGCCTGCACCTCCAGCGGCAGTTGCAGCGCATCGACCTCCTCCAGCAGCGCCCCGTGCAGGGTGCCGCCCAGGCGATCGCCCTGGGCGATGGCGCGGCGGTAGAAGATCGCGTTGCCTTCGCGGCGCGTGGCCACCAGCCCTGCCTGGGACAGCACCTTGAGGTGATGGCTCATGCCGGACTGGCCGATGGCGAAGATCTGCGCCAGCTCCAGCACCCCGAACGAATCGTTGGCCAGGGCACGCAGCACGTTCAGGCGCAGCGGGTCGCCCCCGGCCTTGCACAGTGCGGCCAGCTCGTCGCAGTCGTCGTGGCGGATCTGGGGTACGCGCAGGTTCATAGGTGGCGCAGTCTAGTCCCCGCTCCTGCGGCTCGCAACAGCAATATCAAAAAGTTTTGATATTGCCGATGGGTGGTTATTTTTTGTCCAGGATCGTCGCGAGGAAGGCGGCCGGCGCGGGGCTCAGGGTTCGCGTGGGGTGCCAGAGCAGGTGCAGTTCGCGCTCGATACGCAGGTCGTGCACATCGAGCGCCAGCAGGCGGCCGGCGGCGAGATCGTCCTCGATGACCCGCTGCGACAGCCAGGCGATGCCCTGGCCGTCGCGCACCAGGCGTTTCAGCGCCTCGGTGCTGGCGATGGCCATGCGCGGGCGTGCCTCCAGGCCCTGGCGGGCATAGGCCTGCTCGATGCTGGCGCGGGTGCCCGAACCCTCCTCGCGCAGGTACAGCGCCTGGTCGGCCAGCTCGGCCGCATGCAGGCGGCCACGGGCCGCCAGGGGGTGGCCGGGACCGCAGACGGGCAGCAGGCGGTCGCGCTCCAGGAGGCTGAAGGCATGGCTCGCGCGATCGAAGTCGCCTTCGACGAAGCCCAGGGCGATGCGTTCGTCGGCCAGTGCCTGGGTGATCTCGCGGGTGTTGCTCACCTGCAGGTCGACGCGGATCTCCGGGTGCCGGAGGTGGAAGCGGGCGATCAGGCCGGGCAACAGGTAGCTGCCCAGGGTGGCGCTGGCGCCCAGGCGCAGTTCGCCGTCGTCGAGGCCGGCGAAGCTGCGCAGGTCCGCCTCGGCCGCCTGTTCCAGGGCGAAGATGCGTTGCGCATAGCGGTGCAGGCGCACGCCGCCTTCGGTCAGGGTCACGCCGCGGGGCTGGCGGTCGAAGAGGGTGATCCCCAGGCGCGCCTCCAGCTCGCGCACTTCGCGGGTCACCGCCGGCTGGCTGATGTGCAGGCGCTCGGCGCCGGCGCTGATGCTGCCGCTCTCGGCGACGGCGAGGAACACCTTGAGGTGATGGAGATTCATAAATGAAAGGCATGCCGTGCATATCGAGGATGTATTTTTCGTATAGCACGCCCGGGTTTACCGTGCAGTCATCTTCTGCAACGGGTCCACCCGACCGGAGCCATCATGCCTCGTCCCCTTTCCCGACTCGTCGAACCGCGTGCGCTGGTTCGCCACTTCATTCCCGGCTGGTTCGCCGTGACCATGGGCACCGGCGTACTGGCGCTGGTGCTGGGCGCCCTGCCCTGGCAGGTGCCGGCCCTGAATCGCCTCGGCGAGGCGCTGTGGCTGTTCAATGCCCTGCTGTTCGCGGCCTGCGCAGTGCTGTTCGTGGCCCGCCTGCTGCTGCACCCGGATACCGTCGCGCCGATGCTGGCGCACCCGGTGCAGTCGATGTTCCTCGGCGCCATCCCCATGGGGCTGGCGACCCTGATCAACGGCCTGGTGCTCTATGGCGGTCCGCGCTGGGGGGAGGCCGCCCATGCCGTCGCCCACGGCCTTTGGTGGCTGGATGCGGCGCTGGCCCTGGGGGCGGCGCTGCTGGTGCCCTACCTGATGTTCACCCGCCAGGAGCACGCGCTGGAGAAGCTCACCGCCGTCTGGCTGCTGCCCATCGTCGCGCCCGAGGTGGCAGCCGCCAGTGCCGGCGTCATCGCTCCGCATCTGGAGGCCGCCGATGCGCGCCTGCTGCTGGTGATGGGCTACCTGCTATGGGGCCTGTCGATGGCCCTGGCCTTTTCCCTGATCACCCTGGTGCTGCTGCGCTTGGCGCTGCACAAGCTGCCGGATACCGATTTCGCCGCCACCAGCTGGCTGCCCCTGGGGCCGCTGGCCACCGGCTGCCTGGGGCTGCTGGCGCTGGGCCGCGCCGCACCCGCTGCGTTGGCCGGCTCGCCCTTGCAGGGCGTGGCCGAGCTGCTGCCGGCCATCGGCCTGGTGGGCGGCCTGGTGCTCTGGGGGGCGGGCCTCTGGTGGCTGGTCACGGCCTGCCTGTTCACCCGTCGCTATATCCGCCAGCGCATGGCCTTCAACCTGGGCTGGTGGGGCTTCACCTTCCCGCTCGGGGTGTTCGCCCTGGCCACCTTCGAGCTGCAACGGCAGACGGGCCTCGCGCTGTTCGCCGGCGTCGGCGCCCTGCTGGCGCTGCAACTGGCCACCGTCTGGGTCCTGGTGATGCGTCGCACCCTGGCCGGCATCTGGCATGGCGAGCTGTTCCGCGCGCCCTGCCTGTGCCCCCTCGCGGGCCCGGCGCGGGGCTGAAATCGGGCGACGGCGCATCTTCGACCATCTGTCATTGCCCGAAGCCTGCCCGCTGGGCGAAAATAGCCGCCTTTTTTCGTTCAGCGTCTTTTCAGACCCGCAGGAGATCAGCGATGCCCAGCCGTCGTGAGCGTGCCAATGCCATTCGTGCCCTCAGCATGGATGCGGTGCAGAAAGCCAACAGCGGCCACCCCGGCGCCCCGATGGGCATGGCCGATATCGCCGAAGTGCTGTGGCGGGACTACCTGCAGCACAACCCGAACAACCCGCAGTGGGCCGACCGCGACCGTTTCGTGCTGTCCAACGGCCACGGCTCGATGCTGATCTACTCGCTGCTGCACCTCACCGGCTACGACGTCACCGTCGATGACCTGAAGAACTTCCGCCAGCTGCACAGCCGCACCCCGGGCCACCCGGAATACGGCTACACCGCCGGCGTCGAGACCACCACCGGCCCGCTGGGCCAGGGCATCGCCAACGCCGTGGGCTTCGCCCTCGCCGAAAAGGTGCTGGGTGCGCAGTTCAACCGTGAAGGCCACGAGATCGTCGACCACTACACCTACGCCTTCCTGGGCGATGGCTGCATGATGGAAGGCATTTCCCACGAGGTCTGCTCCCTGGCCGGCACCCTGGGCCTGGGCAAGCTGATCGCCTTCTACGACGACAACGGCATCTCCATCGACGGCGAGGTCCATGGCTGGTTCACCGACGACACGCCGAAGCGCTTCGAAGCCTACGGCTGGCAGGTGATCCGCAATGTCGACGGCCATGACGCCGACGAGATCCGCACCGCCATCGAGACCGCGCGCAAGAGCGCGCAGCCGACCCTGATCTGCTGCAAGACCATCATCGGCTTCGGTTCGCCCAACAAGCAGGGCAAGGAAGAGTGCCACGGCGCTGCCCTGGGCAACGACGAGATCGCCCTGACCCGCGCCAACCTGGGCTGGAGCCACGCGCCCTTCGAGATCCCGGCCGACATCTACGCCGAGTGGAGCGCCAAGGAAGCCGGCGCCGCACGCGAGGCCGCCTGGAACGAGCGCTTTGCCGCCTACGCCGCCGCCCACCCCGAACTGGCCGCTGAATTCCAGCGTCGCATCAAGGGCGAGCTGCCGGCCGACTTCGCCGAGAAGGCCGCTGCCTACATCGCCGAAGTCGCCGCCAAGGGCGAGACCATCGCCAGCCGCAAGGCCAGCCAGAACGCGCTGAACGCCTTCGGCCCGCTGCTGCCCGAGTTCCTCGGCGGCTCCGCCGACCTGGCCGGCTCCAACCTGACCCTGTGGAAAGGCTGCAAGGGCGTCTCCGCCGAGGATGCCGCCGGCAACTACCTGTTCTACGGCGTCCGCGAGTTCGGCATGAGCGCCATCATGAACGGCGTCGCCCTGCACGGCGGTTTCATCCCCTACGGCGCGACCTTCCTGATCTTCATGGAATACGCCCGCAACGCCGTGCGCATGTCCGCCCTGATGAAGCAGCGCGTGCTCTATGTCTTCACCCACGACTCCATCGGCCTGGGCGAAGACGGCCCGACCCACCAGCCCATCGAGCAACTGGCCAGCCTGCGTTCGACCCCGAACCTGGACACCTGGCGCCCCGCCGACGCGGTGGAATCCGCCGTGGCCTGGAAGGCCGCCATCGAGCGCAATGACGGCCCGAGCGCGCTGATCTTCTCCCGCCAGAACCTGCCCCACCAGGCGCGCGATGCCGCCCAGCTGGCCAACATCGCCCGTGGCGGCTACGTGCTCAAGGATTGCGACGGCGAGCCCGAGCTGATCCTCATCGCCACCGGCTCCGAAGTCGGCCTGGCGGTACAGGCCTTCGACCAACTGAGCGCTGCCGGCCGCAAGGTGCGTGTCGTCTCCATGCCGTCCACCAGCCTGTTCGACCAGCAGGACGCCGCCTACAAGCAGTCCGTGCTGCCGCTGGAAGTCGGTGCGCGCATCGCCATCGAAGCCGCCCACGCCGACTACTGGTACAAGTACGTGGGCCTGGAAGGCCGCGTGATCGGCATGACCAGCTTCGGCGAATCCGCCCCGGCCCCGGCCCTGTTCGAGCACTTCGGCTTCACCGTCGAGAACATCGTCGCCACTGCTGAAGAACTGTTGGAGGACTGAGCCGGAAGCCGAGAGCCGGAAGCTGGAAGCTGGAGCGCCCCGTGCGCCCTTCTTCCGGCTTCAAGCTTCCGGCTTCGAGCTCTTCGCGATCAGATGCCCAGCACTCCCTTCCGCGTTGCCCTGAACGGCTACGGCCGTATCGGTCGTTGCGTCCTGCGTGCCCTGCATGAGCGTGGCGGGCGTGATGGCTTCGAGATCGTCGCCCTCAATGACCTGGCCGACCAGGCCAGCATCGAGTACCTGACGCGCTTCGACTCCACCCACGGCCGCTTCCCGGGTGACGTGAAGGTCGACGGCGATTGCCTGCACATCAACGGCGACTGCGTGAAGGTGCTGCGCAACCCGGCGCCCGAGGGCATCGACTGGACGGCGCTGGGCGTCGACCTGGTGCTCGAGTGCTCCGGCCAGTACACCAACCGCGCCCAGGCCGAGCGCTTCCTGCGGGCCGGCGCGCCACGCGTGCTGTTCTCCCAGCCGATGGCCAGCGAGGCGGACATCGACGCCACCATCGTCTACGGCGTCAACCAGGACAGCCTGGTCGGCACCGAGACCCTGGTTTCCAACGCCTCCTGCACCACCAACTGCGGCGTGCCCTTGCTGAAACTTCTCGACGAGTCCGTGGGTCTGGAATACGTCTCCATCACCACCATTCACTCCGCGATGAACGACCAGCCGGTAATCGACGCCTATCACCACGAGGACCTGCGCCGCACGCGCTCGGCCTTCCAGTCGGTGATCCCGGTCTCCACCGGCCTGGCAAGGGGCATCGAGCGGCTGCTGCCGGAGCTGGCCGGGCGCATCCAGGCCAAGGCCATCCGCGTGCCGACGGTGAACGTGTCCTGCCTGGACATCACCCTGCAGACCGCCCGCGACACCAGTGCCGCCGAGATCAACCGCGTGCTGCGCGAGGCCGCCGAAAGCGGCCCGCTCAAGGGCCTCCTGGCCTACACCGAGCTGCCCCACGCCAGCTGCGATTTCAACCACGACCCCCATTCCGCCATCGTCGACGGCAGCCAGACCCGTGTGTCCGGGCCGCGCCTGGTCAACCTGCTGGCCTGGTTCGACAACGAATGGGGCTTCGCCAACCGCATGCTCGACACCGCAGGCCACTACCTGCGGGTTTCCGCTGTTTCCACAACATCCAGCCCCGTGAAGGACTGACCCCATGACCGTGTTGAAAATGACCGACCTCGACCTCCAGGGTAAGCGCGTACTGATCCGCGAAGACCTCAACGTCCCGGTGAAGGACGGTGTCGTGAAGAGCGATGCGCGCATCCTCGCCTCCCTGCCGACCATCAAGCTGGCACTGGAGAAGGGCGCGGCGGTGATGGTCTGCTCGCACCTGGGTCGTCCCACCGAAGGCGAGTTCTCCGAGGAGAACAGCCTCAAGCCGGTCGCCGAGTACCTGGCCAAGGCCCTGGGCCGCGACGTGCCGCTGGTGGCCGACTACCTGGACGGCGTCGACGTCGCCCCCGGCCAGGTGGTGCTGTTCGAGAACGTGCGCTTCAACAAGGGCGAGAAGAAGAACGTCGACGAGCTGGCGCAGAAATACGCCGCCCTGTGCGACGTGTTCGTGATGGACGCCTTCGGCACCGCCCACCGCGCCGAGGGTTCGACCCACGGCGTGGCCAAGTTCGCCAAGGTCGCCGCTGCCGGCCCGCTGCTGGCCGCCGAACTGGACGCCCTGGGCAAGGCCCTGGGCAACCCGGCCCGCCCGATGGCCGCCATCGTCGCCGGCTCCAAGGTCTCCACCAAGCTCGACGTGCTCAATTCCCTGAGCCAGATCTGCGACCAGCTGATCGTCGGTGGCGGCATCGCCAACACCTTCCTCGCCGCTGCGGGCTACAAGGTCGGCAAGTCCCTGCACGAAGCCGACCTGCTGGATACCGCACGCGCCATCGCCGCCAAGGTCAGCGTGCCGCTGCCGGTTGACGTGGTGGTGGCCAAGGAATTCGCCGAGACCGCCGAGGCCACCGTCAAGCTCATCGGCGACGTGGCCGATGACGACATGATCCTCGACATCGGCCCGCAGACCGCCGCCCAGTTCGCCGAGCTGCTGAAGTCGTCGAAGACCATCCTCTGGAACGGCCCGGTCGGCGTCTTCGAGTTCGACCAGTTCGGCAACGGCACCCAGGTGCTGGCCCAGGCCATCGCCGAGAGCCCGGCCTTCTCCATCGCGGGCGGTGGCGACACCCTGGCGGCCATCGACAAGTACGGCGTCGGCGAGCGCATCTCCTATATTTCCACTGGCGGCGGCGCGTTCCTCGAGTTCGTCGAGGGCAAGGTCCTGCCGGCCGTGGACGTGCTGGAACAGCGCGCCAAGGCCTGAAATAGCGGCTAAACCATGGCGGTGGCCCGTGGTCCCTTGAACAGGACCCGAGAAAAGGAGTTGCCGCCATGCGTACCAACCTGATCCTGCTGTCGTTGTTCGCGATGCTCACCGGTTGTGCGGGAGGTTCTTCCCCCGCCACCTGCGAGGTGTTGAGCCCGCCCCAGGTCATCCTGCCGCAATCCCAGGACGACCAGCGCGTCGAGGCCCAGAGCAGCGGTGACCCCACCGTCAACGGCAGCCAGGAGCAGCACTGTCCATGACCCGTTGCGGGTGAACGGCCTTCTGGCCAAGGGAGTGAAAGGATGAAAGGCATGTTCGCCCTTGCGGCGCTGTTGGCGCTGGGCGGCTGTGCGGGTGTCCAGGCGCCTGCGGACGACGAGTGGACCCGCTGGGTCTGCGACAGCCAGGCCGAGGTGTTGTGGCGCTTCGTCGATGCCGACCGGGAGCAGGTGGACCTGCGCCTGGGCGGCGGCGATATCGTCTACCGCCTCAAGCAAGAACCTTCGGGGTCCGGCGCGCTCTATAGCGACAGCCGCCTGGCCTTCCACACCAAGGGTGACGAGGGACTGGTGTACTGGGTCGCCACCGATGACCTGATCGGTCGCGGCTGCAAGGCGCCCTGAACCGGCGCCGACGATTGCACCGGGCCGGCGTCATCGCCGGCCGGTTTTTACGGGAGGACGCTCGCCGTCCTCCATGGAACTTGAACCTGGCCTGCCCCTGCGGCAGGCTTCGCATTTCGAATGCCCACCCACTCGGGAGACTGAAACACCATGGCACTCATCAGCATGCGCCAGATGCTGGACCACGCCGCCGAATTCGGCTACGGCGTCCCGGCCTTCAACGTCAACAACCTGGAACAGATGCGCGCCATCATGGAAGCGGCCGACAAGACCGATTCCCCGGTGATCGTCCAGGCTTCCGCCGGTGCCCGCAAATACGCCGGCGCGCCTTTCCTGCGCCACCTGATCCTGGCGGCCATCGAAGAGTTCCCGCACATCCCGGTGTGCATGCACCAGGACCACGGCACCAGCCCGGACGTCTGCCAGCGCTCCATCCAGCTGGGCTTTTCCTCGGTGATGATGGACGGCTCCCTGCGTGAAGACGGCAAGACCCCGGCCGACTACGACTACAACGTCCGCGTGACCCAGCAGACCGTGGCCTTCGCCCATGCCTGCGGCGTGTCGGTGGAAGGCGAGCTGGGCTGCCTGGGCAGCCTGGAAACCGGCATGGCCGGTGAGGAAGACGGCGTTGGCGCCGAGGGCGTGCTGGATCACAGCCAGCTGCTGACCGACCCGGAAGAGGCCGCGGACTTCGTCAAGAAGACCCAGGTCGATGCCCTGGCCATCGCCATCGGCACCAGCCACGGCGCCTACAAGTTCACCAAGCCGCCGACCGGCGACGTGCTCTCCATCGAGCGCATCAAGGAGATCCACAAGCGCATCCCCAACACCCACCTGGTGATGCACGGCTCCTCCTCGGTACCGCAGGAGTGGCTGAAGGTGATCAACGAGTTCGGCGGCGACATCAAGGAAACCTACGGCGTGCCGGTCGAGGAGATCGTCGAAGGCATCAAGCACGGCGTGCGCAAGGTCAACATCGACACCGACCTGCGCCTGGCCTCCACCGGTGCCATCCGCCGCATGATGGCCGAGCAGCCGAGCGAGTTCGACCCGCGCAAGTTCTTCGCCAAGACCATCGTCGCCATGCGTGATATCTGCATCGCCCGCTACGAAGCCTTCGGCACTGCCGGCAACGCCTCGAAGATCAAGCCGATCTCCCTGGAAGGCATGTACCAGCGCTACGCCAAGGGCGAGCTGACCGCCAAGGTCAACTGAGTTCTGGTGCTGTAAACGGAAAGCCCCGCATTCGCGGGGCTTTCTGCTTTTCGGGGCCTGGAACCCGCATGCGGCGTCCTTACTGGGCGGTGCTGCTCGCCAGGGCCCGGTGCTCGAGCTTCAGGTTGTAGAAGGTGGCGCTGCCGGCTTCGGTGGCGTCGCCGACGTTGTCCTGGGCATAGACCCCGGCCTTGAAGTACAGCGGCTTGGGCGCCCAGGTGGGGTCCAACTGCTGGGTGAACATCGTGCTGTTGACCAGGATGCTCAACTGCCCGGTGGGCGACATGTTGATGACGTAGGTGAAGCGCTGGTTGAGCTTCACGCCGCTGAGCAGGGTGACCACCGCACCGGCTTCGTCGGTGGGGGTGTTGCGCACCTTGGCGACGATGTTGCCGGTGCCGGTCTTGGTCTTGAACTGGTACTCCAGCTTGAGCAGCGGGCTGGTGCTGCCGAAGGCGTGGATCTGGCCGATGACGATCTTGCCCGTGGACGGGACCTGGCCGACCGCCAGGTTGGCGCTCATGTAGTTGTCGGCGGCGCCATAGGTCCAGTTGCGCAGCTTGCCGTCGGCGTAGGTCTCGCGCAGCTCGCTGCGCGGGTAGACGGCGTTGGCGGTGGCGCTGCCGTTCACCGGGGTCCAGAAGAACAGGGTGCCGTTGGCCGCCTTGAAGTAGTTGTCCTGATAGCCACCCATCAGGGCGGGGGTTTCGATGGTCACCGAAGGGCTACCGACGGGGATGGTGAGGTTCCAGGTTCCGAGATCGATCATTTTGACTGAGTTCTCTAAGAGAACTTTCAGTCGGGTGCTATCTCATCCACGAGACGTAATCACTTACTGCGGCATCCGGCCAACTGCACACGAACTAAAAGTGAAAGCTAGGGAGTGGCAGGGGGCTGCCGTGTCGTCCGAAGGCATTTACGCCGTCTCGCGGAACGCTTTATAGGGTTGTGCAAGCCCCTTGTTAATCACCGATCGTCGCCGTCGGGCCTGTCAAAAAGCCGTCTGGAACGGGCTTTGCCATCAAGGTGCAATCGCAAAAACTAACCAGATGGTTCATGTCCGGAATGCCGTCCTCAGGTGGAATGCGGCTTGCGCCGAATCATTGGCGTCATTTTTCCGTAAGCGCAGCGGCAGCCCCGTTTCGCTGGGGGCGGGCAGGGGCTTCGAGGGCATCCGATGAACGGTCGCCGGGCGTCTGCCGCTGCGCTGACAGGCTGCGTCGCAAACTGTCACCGGCGGTAGAATGCGGGCTTTCCCCCGGCCGCACCGATCCCCCATGAACCCGCTCCGCTACATCCAGTCCTACCCCGCCCACCTGCAGGAGCAGATCCGCCTGCTGATCGAGCAGCGCCGCCTGGGCGAATACCTCGCCAAGCGCTACCCGGATCGTCATGAGGTGCAAAGCGACAAGGCCCTCTACGGCTATACCAATGCCCTGCGCCAGGAGCACCTGCGCAATGCGCCGGCCATCGACAAGGTGGTCTACGACAACAAGCTGGATGTCGTGCAGAAGGCCCTCGGGCTGCACACGGCGATCTCGCGGGTGCAGGGCGGCAAGCTGAAGGCGAAGAAGGAGATCCGCGTGGCCTCGCTGTTCAAGGAGGCGGCGCCGGAGTTCCTGCGGATGATCGTGGTGCACGAGCTGGCGCACCTGCGCGAGCGCGACCACAACAAGGCGTTCTACCAGCTCTGCGAACACATGCTGCCGGGCTATCACCAACTGGAGTTCGATTTGCGCCTGTACCTGATCCAGCGCGAGCTGGAGGCGGGAAACTGAAGGGCAATGGGTGGGGAGGGAGGGGGAGTGTCATGCCCAACCCCAGCTGTGGAGGGCTGCAGGATGAGCGCAGTCCTGAGGCGGGCATGACGGGGCCGACTATACCCATGCGTCCCGGTTGGTCGATGTAGGCCCCGTCCCAAAGGCTCCGCCGAATGCTCCGGTGAGCTCCCCGTACCGGCTCGCGTCCGCCGGAAAAAGCCTGCTAGGCTCTCCCCATCCCTGTCGTCGAGTATTCGCGGGCATGAGCCGCTACCTACGGATGTTGTGTCCAGTGCTGCTGTGCCTGGTGTTCGCACCATCCGCGCCGGCCCGCGAATGGCTGGCCGTGGGGGCCGAGTTCCCGCGCCTGTTCGGACAGACCGTGGAAGGTCGCTTCATCGGACTCGGCCCTGACGTGCTGCGCGAGGTGGTGCAGCGCATGGGCGACACGGTGCGCTTCGAGGTCTACCCCTGGGCCCGGGCGCAGAAGATGGTGGCACAGGGGCGCGCGGACATCCTCATCGGCCCCTATCGCACGCCGGAGCGCGAGGGGCTGTTCCTCTTCAGCCAGCGCCCCTTCTACCGCGACCGCATCGTGTTCTTCGCCCGTTCCGGCCTCGCTCTCGCCTGGCAGGGCGACTACGCCAACCTGGCCGGCAAGCGCATCGGGGTCATCCGTGGCTGGACCTACGGGCCGAGCTTCGACCAGGGCCGCCAGGCGATGGACCTGCACAGCATCGAGAGCGTCGACAACGCGATACGCATGCTGGTGATGGGCCGCATCGACCTGCTGGCGAGCAACGAGCGCAACACCCGGCCACGCATCGACACCCTGGAACACGGGGCCATCAGCCAGTTGCAACCGATCATCGATACCCAGGACGGCTACTTCGCCTTCCCCAGGACCGACGAGCATGCCGCCTTGCGCAAGGACTTCGACCACGCCTTCGCCAGCCTGGTCGCCGAGGGCCGCCTGAGCGCGCTTGCCCTGCGCCAGGGCGTCACCATCCCCTGAGGGGCGTCATGGCGCGATACGTGGCGGGGCCTGGAACTGCGCGTCGATGTCGCGCTTCAGGCGCTGGACCAGGTGCAGCGCCTCGGCCTTGCCGCAGGTGGCGGAGAAGGGGATGCCGGCGGACTCGAGGATGGTCTTGCGGGTGCGCTGGTCGTAAATGAGCACATGCAGGCTGCGGTCGCTGTCCATGTGCCCGGAGAACCCCAGTGGCAGCAACTGGGTACGCATGAAGTCCAGGGTCCTGGACAGTCGTTCGGTTTCCACGGGAATGGCCTCGGTGCTGTGGGTGGGAAGGTGGACGCTACCCACCCATGGAGTGGAACGTGCGGCGGGCGTTCGGTTCCCCGTACCTGCGTGTCGCTCGTCGGCGGAGTGGCGCTGCACTGTTTGCCGGCAGCGCCGATGGCTACACTGGCACAAGGCCATGTGGGGACTGTCGTGAGTACTGAAGAGTCGGGTTATTCGATCTATAGGCGTCTGGTTTCGCAATTGATGAACGGTGAAGAGCAGCTCCCCAGCTTGCCCATGATCACCATGGAGATCCGCCGGGCCCTGGCCAATCCGGATGCCAGTACCTCTTCCCTAGCGCGGGTCATCAACAAGGACCCGGCGCTGAGCGCAACGCTGGTCAAGCATGCGGCCAGCACCCGCCTGCGCACCGCCTTGCCGCCCAAGACCCTGGAGGATGTGATCCGCACCCTGGGCATGCTGGAGGTGGACCGCATCACCATGGTCCACAGCATCAAGAGCCTGTTCACCCTGCACAGCGCCTCGCACAAGAAGCTCTTCGTCGACACCTGGAGCCGCCTGGCCCGGCGCGGCAGCATCAGCGCCGTGCTCGCGCGCCTGCTCGGGCACGCCTCTTCCGAGCACGTGCTGCTGGCCAGCGTGCTCAGCGACATCGGTGCCCTGGCGATCCTGTCCGCGTTCAAGGACGCCCAGCAGATCCCCTCGCCCGAGCTCTACTCGCGCCTGTGCCGGGAATACGGCAAGTCCCTCGGCGTCATCGTCCTGAAGAAGTGGGCGGTGGACGACAGCTATATTGCAGTGGTGCGCGGCCTGGGCGCCTGGGACGAATCCAGCGGTCCCGGCGTCGAGCTCGTCGACCTGATCAACCTCGGCCTGTTCCACGCGCTCCGCGAGGCCGGGCCCACCGCCCTGCTGCCGCCGCTGCGGGAGCTGGCTGCCTATCGCAAGTTGCAGCCGCCCCTCAATGCCCTGGACCCCAGCGGCAATGGCCTGGCCCTGGTAGCCAGCCAGCGCGCCGAGATCCAGCGGGTGGAGTCGCTGCTCCAGTAGTTGCACCGTTCGGGTGCATTGCCTTCCCGTCGCAGGGTCGCTGCGGGGTTCCGCTGGCCGGAGAGCCTCGTAATGCGCCGTGCGCAGCCTTTCCGGCGGCATCGGCGTTCTTGGGTGCCACCCCGGGTTCGGCTTTTGCATGATGCAGGCTTTCGGCTTACCTGCCGATCCGGGTCCACTGAGGTGTCGTCATGACAGCATTACTCACGCCGGGCGTGCGTCTGCTCGAAGGGTTCAGCTTCGCACGCAAGTTCCAGCTGCTCTTCCTCCTGTTCATCCTGCCGCTGGGCTATGCCCTGTGGGTGATCACCGCGTCCTACCTGGACCGCCTCGGCCTGGTCGACGGCGAGCTCAGCGGCATGCGGGTGATCGCCACCCTGGCCGACGCCCAGCACGAAGTGGGCGCCCAGCGCCTGCTCCTGGCCCGCTGGAAGGGCACCGAGGACGCCGCCAGGTCGCAACTCGAACAACGTGGCGGCCGCCTGCAGGAAGCCCTGGCCAAGGTCGACGCGCAGCTGAAGGCGGAAGGGCTCGGCGCGCAGAGCCGCAAGCTGTACGAGGAGGCCCGTTCGCGCAGTGAGCGCATCGGCTTCCAGGCCCTGGCTCCGCTGGCCCTGCCCGATGCCCTGGAGCGCTTCCAGGACGTGCTGCAAAGCCTGCAATCCCTGCGCGAGCAGGTGGCCACCGAGACCGGCCTCATCCTCGACCCGGGGATGGACACCTACCTGATGATGGAGCAGCTCACCTACGTGCAGCCGCGCGCCCAGGAGCTGCTCGGCAGCTTCGCTGCCAACGCCCATGGCGCCGTGGTGTCGCAGCACTTCACCCTGCAGAGCCGGGTCGCCGTGCGTGACCTGCGCCGCTCCCTGGACGACACCGCGCGGCAACTGCGCAAGGCCCAGGACGCCATCGCCCAGGCGTCCGACGTCAACGCCGCGCTGGAAGGTCCGTTCCGCCAGGCCGACCAGGCCATGAGCGACTTCCTCGCCCGGGTCGACAAGGGCATGTTCGAGGCCAACCCCTTCACCCTCGGCACCGCCGAGTTCGTCCAGCAGGTCGAGCGCCTCGATGGGCAGCTGGTAGCGCTGCAGCAGGCATTGACCGAGCGCTTCCAGGCACGCCTCGGCGACTTCCGTACCCAGGCGCTGCGCAGCATGGTCCAGGTGATCGGCGCCTTCAGCCTGCTCACCCTGCTGGCCCTGTACATGCTGCTGTGCCTGAACGCCGCCATCCGCCGTGGCACCGCTGCCATCACCGAGGCCGCCGAGGGCCTGCGCGCCGGCGACCTGCGCGTGGCCGCGGCCGTGCATGGCCGCGATGACCTGGCGCAGATCGCCGAAGCGCTGAATGCCGCGCTGGCGCAGCTGCGCAGCTCGCTGGAAGGCGTGAACCTGGAGAGCAGGCAACTGGGCGGGACCGTGCAACAGCTCAACGCCCAGGCCCAGGACACCCTCACCTCGGTGGAGCAGCAGCAGGGCCAGGTCAGCCAGATCGCCGCTGCCGCGCACGAGTTGGCGGCCACCGCCCAGAGCGTGGCGGAGAGTTGCGAGGGGGCGGCCCAGGATGCCCAGCAGACCCGTGAAATCGCCATGCAGAGCAACCAGCGCAGCGCCCGCACCGGAGCCAGCATGCGCGAACTGAGCACGCGCCTGGGCGACACCGTCTCCGCGTTGCAGCAGCTGCGTGACCAGGCGCAGCAGATCAACCGCGTGGTGGACGTGATCAAGGGCATCGCCGAGCAGACCAACCTGCTGGCGCTCAACGCCGCCATCGAGGCGGCGCGCGCCGGGGAGCAGGGCCGTGGCTTCGCCGTGGTGGCCGACGAGGTGCGCAGCCTGTCGCAGCGTACCCAGGACTCCACCCAGGAGATCGGCGACACCGTCGCCAGCCTGCAGGGCGTGGTCGGCCAGGCGGTCGCCCTGATGGAGGCCGCCTTCAAGCAGGCCGAAGGCGACGTGGGCAGCGTGCTGAGCATGGGTGAGGACCTGTCCGGTATCGCCGATGCGGTGCAGCGGGTCAGCGACCGCCTGGCGCAGATCGCCACCGCCGCCGAGGAACAGGCCGCAACGGCGGACGAGGTCAGCGGCAATATCCAGCAGGTCGACCAGGCCGCCAGCTTGCTGTTGCAAGGGGCCCAGTCGGTCCAGGCCGCCGCCGAGCAGTTGCATCGCGGCAGCCAGGCCCTGAACCAGAACACGTCGCGCTTCCGCCTGGCCTGATTGCCGGGCAACCGGCCGCCTGTGGGCGGCCGGCCTTCATCAGAGCTTCCAGAACGGTTTCAGCGCCTCGTCGCGGGCCTGCTCGCGAGTCAGGCCGATGTCGCGCAGGGCCTGCTCGTCCAGGTCCAGCAGCGCCTTGCGGGTTTGCAGGCGGCGCCAGAAGCGATGCCAGCGGCCGTCTCCCGCGGAGCGGGTGCTCGCACGGACGCGCAGGTGCTCCAGCTCCAGTTCTTTCGCGTGGAGGCTCAGCCGCGTATCGCTC
Source organism: Pseudomonas sp. No.21 (assembly GCF_054558415.1). Taxonomy (NCBI): domain Bacteria; kingdom Pseudomonadati; phylum Pseudomonadota; class Gammaproteobacteria; order Pseudomonadales; family Pseudomonadaceae; genus Pseudomonas; species Pseudomonas sp. No.21. The sequence continues at coordinate 59,469 of NZ_BAAJNO010000005.1, read as the reverse complement.
AGGCCGTTCATGTCGATCTCCTCATGCCGGGGTGTATGGAAGACATGATGCGCGGCGGGTAAAAAGCGATACAGATTCAAGGATCTGTTATTTTTTTCATACAGATTGCGCAGTGGAGCGTCTGAATCCACAATTTACCCGTCATCTGTACCGGTCCGTAGAAAGCGGGCTCCACGCAAGGGGAACTGTCATGAAGCTCTACACCCAGCTCGCCGAAACCCTCGCCGCTCGCATCGAGCAGGGCTACTACCGGCCCGGCGACCGCCTGCCCTCGGTCCGCGCCCTGAGCCAGGAGCACGGCGTCAGCCTCAGCACCGTCCAGCAGGCCTACCGCCTGCTGGAGGATGGCGGCCTGGCCGTGCCCCGGCCCAAGTCCGGCTACTTCGTGCCGCCCCGTCGCGCGGCCCCGGCGCTGCCGGCCATGACCCGCGCGGCGCAGCGCCCGGTGGACGTGTCGCAATGGAGTGACGTGCTGGAGCTGGTCAAGCGCGGCGCCCGCGACGGCCTGGTGCAACTGGGCCGGGGCATGCCCGACGTCACCAGCCCGACCCTGCGACCGCTGCTGCGCAGCCTGGCGCAGGTCGCCCGGCGTCCGGACCTGGGCGGCCTGTACTACGACGCCATCCAGGGCTCGCTGCCATTGCGGGAACAGATTTCCCGGCTGTTGGTGGATGCCGGCTGCCAGATACCGGCCAGCGACCTGATCATCACCACCGGCTGCCACGAGGCGCTGTCCGCCTCCATCCGCGCCATCTGCCAGCCGGGGGACATAGTCGCGGTGGACTCGCCAAGCTTCCACGGCGCCATGCAGGCGCTGAAGGGCTTCGGCATGAAGGCCCTGGAACTGCCCACCGACCCGATCAACGGCATCAGCCTGGAGGCGCTGGAGATGGCCCTGGAGCAGTGGCCGATCAAGCTCATCCAGCTCACCCCCAACTGCAACAACCCCCTGGGCTACATCATGCCGGAGGCCCGCAAGCGCGCCCTGCTGACCCTGGCCCAGCGCTACGACGTGGCGATCATCGAAGACGACGTTTACGGCGACCTGGCCTACCGCTACCCGCGTCCGCGCACCATCAAGTCCTTCGACGAGGACGGCCGCGTGCTGCTGTGCAGTTCCTTCTCCAAGACCGTGGCGCCCGGCATCCGCATCGGCTGGATCGCCCCCGGCCGCTACTTCGACCGGCTGCTGCACATGAAGTACATCTCCACCGGCGCCACCGCCACCCAGCCGCAGATCGCCCTGGCCGAATTCCTCGCCAGCGGCGCCTACGAGCCCCATGTGCGGCGCATGCGCAGCCAGTACCAGAACGGCCGCGACCAGATGATCGACTGGGTGATGAAGTACTTCCCCGAAGGCACCCGCGCCAGCCGGCCCCAGGGTGGATTCATGCTCTGGGTCGAGCTGGACGAGGGGTTCGACACCCTGCGGCTGAATCGCGCCCTGCTCGACAAGGGCGTACAGATCGCCTCCGGCAGCCTGTTCTCCGCCTCCGGCAAATACCGCAGCTGCCTGCGCATGAACTACTCGCGCAAGCCCGATGCCGAGCAGGAAGCCGCCGTGCGCAAGGTGGGCGAGACGGTGAAGGCGTTGATGGAGGAGACGACCGTGGAAGCGAATTCATTCGCGATGCTTTGAACTCGGCGGCCTTCGGCTACCGATAGACCGGCGTTTTCCTGGGCGCGCTCGCGCAGCCATGTCTTTCCCCGTTGATTAGAGTCCCAGCTTTCCATGGAAGGAGGGCTGGCCAGTGGGCAGTCGCGACCTGCGCAAAGGGCGCGTTTCCGAACTCGGCAGGGTTTATCTCATCACCGCGACTACGGCCGAGCGGCGCCCGCTCTTCGCCGATTTCATGCACGCTCGGTTATTGGTGGGTGAACTGAGGCGCCTGGAACACGGCAACTTGGCACAGTCACTGGCCTGGGTGGTGATGCCCGATCATTTCCACTGGCTGATGCGGCTCAGCGGGCCAATGCCCTTGTCATCGGTGGTCAAGGCGCTGAAGGGCCGCACCGCAAGGCGCCTGGGCCTGTCGCTGGACGATGGAGGGAAGGTCTGGCAGCCAGGATTCCATGACCGGGCGCTGAGGCGTGAGGATGAATTGCTGCCGATTGCGCGCTATGTGGTCGCCAATCCGCTGAGGGCGGGACTGGTACAGCGCCTTGGTGATTACCCGCATTGAGACGCGGTGTGGCTGTGAGCGGGTGGCAGTCCTGCGGCCTGCTTCGCGAATGAATTCGCTCCCACGGGGCACCGTGCTTTTCTGTGGGAGCGAATTCATTCGCGATTGTCCGAGCGCAGGGCTCCTTGGGCGGCAGGGGCCCTCACTCCACCTTCTTCCCACTCGCCAGGTGCGCCGCCAGGGTGCGCAGGGCGCCGAGCTGGCGGCAGATCAGACCGAGTTCGGTCTGCACCAGGCGGGCGCGCTCGTCCATGTCCTCGGGGAGCTGTTCCAGCTCCTTGGCCAGGGCTTCCTCGCTGTCGCTGTGGATGGTCACCGGCTTGCGCGCGGCGAGGTCGTTGGCGATCTCTTCCAGGGCCGTGGCGATGCGTTCGGCGGCATTGCCCAGCAGGCTGCCCTCCAGCGCCATGGGTTCGGTTGCGCGATGCGCGCCGAGGGCGGAGAGGTAGCTGAGCAGGGTGTGGGAGAGCACCAGGAAGCGGAAGCCGATGTCCGCCTCCTTACGGAAGTGACCGGGTTCCATGAGCATGTTGGCCAGCGTCGTGGACAGCGCCGCATCGGCGTTGTGGGCGTTGCGCCGGGCCAGGCGGTAGGCGAGGTCGTCGCGCTTGCCGGCGTTGTACTGCTGCACCAGCTGGCGCAGGTAGCGGGCGTTGCAGGCCAGGGTGTTGGCCACCACGCGGTGCAGGCCACGGCCCTGCCAGTCGGGGAGGATGAAGATCACCGCCAGCGCGGCGATCAGGCTGCCCAGCAGGGTGTCCACCAGGCGCGGCACGAAGAGGCCGTAGCTGTCGCCGATCTGGTTGAAGCAGAACAGCACCATCAGGGTGATCGACGCCGTCGCCAGGGTGTAGCGGGTCGACCGGTTGGCGAAGAAGATCACCCCGGCGACCACGGCGAACAGCGATTGCACCAGGGCGCTGGGGAACAGGTCGAACAGCGCCCAGCCCAGGGCCAGGCCGATGACGGTGCCGATGATCCGCTGCACCAGCTTGCGCCTCGTGGCGCCGAAGTTCGGCTGGCAGACGAAGACCGTGGTGAGCAGGATCCAGTAGCCCTGGCTGGGGTGGATCAGGTGCAGCACGCCGTAGCCGACGCACAGGGCGATGGCCATGCGCAGGGCGTGGCGGAACACCAGGGAGGTCGGGGTGACGTTCTGCTTGAGGCGTTCCCAGACGTCCTTCAGGCCCTTGGGCGAGCGGTCCAGCAGGCTGCTGTCCTGGGCTTCGGCGAGGGCGTCGGGGTTGCTGGCGTCGGTCAGCAGGCGATCGAGGGTGGAGAGGTTGCCGGCCAGGGCGTTGAGCGAGCGCAGCAAGCCGCGCCAGGCCGGGTTGCTCTGGATGCGCAGGTGCTCCAGGGAGCGGTGCAGGTCGTCCAGGGCCTGGGTGCCGTCGTTGTAGTCGAACGGCTGGCGCATCTGGATGGCCTGGCCGAGCGCCTGGCAGGCGCCCCCCTGCTGGCGCAGCAGGCGCTGGCAGCGGAACAGCACGTCGCTGTGGAAGAACGCCTCGGCCAGCTGGTTGTACGGGTAGTGCGAGGAGCTGGCGCGTTCGTGGATGTCCTGGGCGAGGAAGTACAGCTTCAGGTAGCGGCTCACCTTGGGACCGGGGCGGGCGTTGCCGACGCGGTGCAGGATGATTTCCTTGGCCGCGTTCAGCGCCGCCACCACCTTGCCGTTCTGCTGCGCCAGTTCCAGGCGCTTGGCCTCCACGTCCAGCTCGCGCAGCGGCTCGAAGAGGTTGGCCTTGAGCTTGAGGTAGCGCCCCAGCTCACGGTAGAGCCGGGCCAGGCTCTGCTGCACCGGCTGGTGGGTGAACAGCGCCTGCCAGATCACCGAGAGCAGGCCGTACCAGGCCGCGCCGCCCACCAGCAGCGCCGGCTCGCGCCAGAGGTCGTGGCCGACGCCGTCGCGCTGGTCGACGCCGATCATGCTGTAGATCGACAGGATCAGGGTCGCCGAGGCGATGGTGGCGTAGCGCTCGCCCAGGGCGCCGAGCATGGTCAGGCCGAAGGCCGCCAGCGCCAGGGCAGAGACGAACAGCCAGGGGTAGGGGAACAGCAGCTCCACCGAGAAGGAGGCGATGCTGAAGCAGCCCAGGGTCACCAGCAGCGCATTGAGGCGGCCCTGCCAGCTGTCGTCGGTCTCGGCCAGGGCGCTGGCGATGATGCCGAGGAACAGCGGGATCAGCAGGTCCATGCGGTCCTGCTGCCAGCAGAGCGCCATGCTGCCGGTGAGGGCGACGAACACCCGCAGGCTGTAGCTGAACTTGTCCTGGGCCCAGAGGCGGCGCAGGGAGTGACGGAGCGAGGTCGATGGCATAACGGCCTTGTGGGCGTGCGGTCCGGGGGCTCGGCCTGCGCGGGTGTGCGTGGGCCGATGGCGAGAGGTTACCGCTTGGATGCTGCCCGGGCGAGGCGGGTTACACCCGCTGGCGTGAATGCGCAGGCGCTGGCGCCGTCAGGCATGCTGCCGCCTCAGGCGAACTGTGCGGCGGCGTGCGCCGAGGCCCAGGCCCACTGGAAGTTGAAGCCGCCGAGGTGGCCGGTGATGTCCAGCACTTCGCCGATGAAGTACAGCCCGGGGGACTTCTGCGACTCCATGGTCTTGGACGAGACCTCGTGGGTGCTGACGCCGCCCAGGGTGACTTCGGCGGTGCGATAGCCCTCGGTGCCGGACGGGGTCACCTGCCAGTCGCCGAGGGCTTCGGCGATGGCCTGCAGCTCGGCCAGGCTGTACTGCTTCATCGGCCGTGAGACGAACCAGCGCTCGGCCAGCAGGCCGGCGAACTTGCGGGTGAACAGCTCGCCCAGCAGGGTCTTCAGCTCGGCATTGGGGCGTTCGCCCTGCTGCTGCACCAGCCAGGCGGGCACGTCGAGATTGGGCAGCAGGTTGATCGACACCGTGTCGCCCGGGTTCCAGTAGGAGGAGATCTGCAGGATGGCGGGGCCGCTGAGGCCGCGATGGGTGAACAGGATGTTCTCGCGGAAGCTGGCGCCGTTGCAGCTCACCAGGGCGTCCACCGAGGTGCCGGAGAGCTCGGTGCACATCTCCTTGAGCTGGTCGGTGATGGTGAAGGGCACCAGGCCGGCACGGGTCGGCAGCACTTCATGGCCGAACTGGCGGGCGACCTGGTAGCCGAAGCCGGTGGCGCCCAGGGTGGGGATCGACAGGCCACCGGTGGCGATCACCAGGGACTGGCAGCGCACCGGGCCGATGCCGGTCTGCAGCTCGTAGCCGGCGTCGTGGCGGGCGATGCCGGTGACGGCGGTGTCCAGGCGCAGGTCGACGCCGTGTTCGTCGCACTCGGCCAGGAGCATGGCGAGGATGTCGCTGGCCTTGTGGTCGCAGAACAGCTGGCCGAGCTTCTTCTCGTGGTAGGCGATGCCGTGCTTGTTGACCAGCTCGAGGAAGTCCCACTGGGTGTAGCGGGCCAGGGCCGACTTGCAGAAATGCGCGTTGGCGGAGAGGAAATTGGCCGGCTCGGTATAGAGGTTGGTGAAGTTGCAGCGCCCGCCGCCGGACATGAGGATCTTCTTGCCGGCCTTGTTCGCGTGGTCGAGCAGGAGCACCTTGCGTCCGCGCGCGGCGGTCTTCGAAGCACACAACAGGCCGGCGGCGCCGGCCCCGATAATCACCACGTCAGTCACGAACAAGAAACCACCCTCGGAAGTCGAATCGGCCAAGGCGCGCGCCGGTGGCGAAGTCTACCCTATGGAGGTGCCGCGACCAGCGCTCTCCGCTGGCTGGCAAGGGAAATGCGTGCAGTCCGGCGATGCCGACCGTCCCAGCCCCAGTGGAAGCCATGGATGAAAAAGACCTGCAGTGTCCTGTTGTTGCTCGTTCTGCTGTGCTCGGGCCCGCTGCGCGCCGAGCACCTGCGGCTGGTGGCCGACACCTGGCCGCCGTTCACCGATGCGAGCCTGCCCGAGGGCGGCCTGGCGGTGGACCTGGTGGTAACGGCACTGGAGCGCGCCGGGCACAGCACCGAATACGTCGAGGTCCCCTGGGCGCGGGCACTGCGCGGGCTGGAGGTGGGCGACTACGACGTGGTGATCAACGCCTGGTACGACCAGGCCCGCGCCGTCTATGGGCTCTACTCCAGGCCCTACCTGGTCAACCGCGTGCGCTTCCTCCGCCACCGCGGCGCCAAGATCGACTTCCAGACCCTGGCCGACCTGCGCCCCTACAGCATCGCCGTGGTGCGCGGCTATGCCTATTCAGCGGAGTTCGACCAGGACCCGACCCTCGACCGGGTGCCGGTGATGGGCTTCGAGATGGGCGCGCGCATGCTCGCCGCCGGGCGCGTGCAGCTGACCCTGGAGGATGAGCTGGTGGCGCGCTATCACCTCAACCGCGAGCTGAAGGAGCTCAAGGGCCAGCTGGAGTTCCTGCCGCGACCGCTCAGCGAGAACAACCTGGCGATCCTGGTGCGGCGCAGCCACCCGATGCATCGCCAGGTGGTGGAGGACTTCGACCGGGCGATGCAGTCGATGCGCGATGACGGGACCTACCAGCGCATCTTCGACCGGCACGGTTTCTAGCGGTTGGCGATGGTCCGCCCGCGGCCTTCGTGCTTGGCCTGGTAGAGGCGCTGGTCGGCCTCGTGCAGCAGGCTTTCCAGATCCTCCGGTACGCCCTGGTAGACGCCGGCGCTGAATGACAGCGGTGGTGCATCGGCGGCGTACTTCAGGCGGGCGCAGTTGCGCCGCAGCTGGTCGAGCGCGGCCTTGACGGTGGGGGCGTCGCCCTTGCTGACCAGGGCGAATTCCTCGCCGCCGAGCCGGCCCAGCAGGGCGTCTGGGAAGGCGTGTGCCAGGACCCGCGAGAACATCACCAGGGCGGTGTCGCCGCTGGCGTGGCCGAACTTGTCGTTGATCTGCTTGAAGAAGTCGAGGTCGAGCATCGCCACGCTCAGCTCCTGGCCGGCACGCTGGGCCTGCTGGAACAGCTGCAGGCCCTGTTCGTAGAAGGCGCGGCGGTTGTAGAGGTTGGTCAGCGAGTCGAACAGCGCCGCCTGCTTCAGTGCGCGCATCAGGTCGCGGCGCTCCAGGGTCGACATCACCCGGCAGTTCAGCTCTTCGGTGCAGAAGGGTTTGCGCAGGAAATCGTCGGCGCCGTGCTTGATGAACATGGCGCTGAGCGAGCCTTTCTGGTCCGCCGAAAGGCCGAGGATGATCAGCTCGGTGCGGTGCAGCTTCTGCCGCAGCATCTTCACCAGGTCGAAGCCGCTGATGCCGGGCATGCCGTGGTCCACCAGCAGCAGGTCGATGTCCGGCTGCTCCTGGAGGATGTGCAGGGCTTCGTCGCCGTCGCGGGCCTCGATGATCTGGTAGAGGTGCGGGGTCAGCACGCGGCGCACGAAGTTGCGCGTGGCCTCGGAGTCCTCGGCCACCAGGATCTTCACCCCGCAGTTGCGCACCAGGCGGTGCAGCAGGCGGAAGACGTATTCGTAGGAGTGCTGGCTTTCCTTGAGCACGTAGTCGACCACGCCCTTGAGCAGGAGCTCGTCGCGGCGTTGCTCCTTGTAGGAGCCGGAGAGGACGACGCAGGGCAGTTCGTAGCGCAGCACCAGGTCGACGATCTCGCCGTCGGGCGCGTCCGGCAGGTTGAGGTCGACGATGGCGGCGAAGAACAAGGCGGCGGAGGTTTCCAGCAGCACCTCGGCTTCGGCGCAGGAGGCGCAGAACACGGGCTGCAGGTCCGGCTCCTGACGGAACAGGTGCTCGAGGATCTTCAGGACCAGCGGGCTGTCTTCGACGACCAGAATATTGCGCACGACCTACTCCCTTGCTGCGTGGCGGGTATCCCCGCCTGCGCTGTCATACAGGACGAACCTTTCCGGGGCGTTACTGGAGTGCCCGCACCTTGAACGAGCGACCCTTGATCTTGCCGTCGCTCAGGCGCTTGAGAGCCTGTTTGACGATGCTCCTGTCCACGGCCACGAAGGCCTGGAAATCGAAGATGGCTATCTTGCCAACCTGCGCCCCCGGAATGCCAGCTTCACCGGTCAGGGCGCCGAGGATGTCGCCCGGGCGAACCTTCTCCTTGCGCCCGCCACTGATACACAGCGTAGCCATCGGCGGCACCAGCGGGTCGCGATTGCGCAGCACCAGTTCGTCCAGGCGTTGCCAGTTCAAGGGGGCCTTCTGCAGGTCCTCGATGGCCTGGGCGCGGCTGGCCTCGGCCGGCGCCACCAGGCTCAGGGCCAGGCCCTTCTCGCCGGCGCGGCCGCTGCGACCGACACGGTGCACGTGGATTTCCGGATCGCGCGACAGCTCGACGTTGATCACCGCCTCCAGGCCGGCGATGTCCAGGCCGCGCGCCGCCACGTCGGTGGCCACCAGCACGCTGCAGCTGCGGTTGGCGAAGAGGGTCAGCACCTGGTCGCGCTCGCGTTGTTCCAGTTCGCCGTGCAGGGTCTGTGCCGAGATGCGGTTGGTGTGCAGGTGCTCGACCAGTTCCTGGCACTGCTGGCGGGTGTGGCAGAAGGCGACGCTGGACTGCGGGCGGTAGTGCAGCAGCAGGTGCACCACGGCGTCCATGCGCTGGGCCGGGTCGATCTCGTAGAAACGCTGTTCGATCTGGCTGTCGTCGTGCAGGGCCTCGACCTTCACCTGTTGCGGGTCGCGCAGGAAGCGTCCGGCCAGTTCGGCGATGCCCTTGGGGTAGGTGGCGGAGAACAGCAGGGTCTGTCGCTTGGCCGGGGTCTGCTCGATGATCTCGGCGATGCTGTCGTAGAAGCCCATGTCGAGCATGCGGTCGGCTTCGTCCAGCACCAGGGTGTTGAGCCCGTCGAGCTTCAGGGTGCCCTTGCGCAGGTGCTCCTGGATGCGGCCCGGGGTGCCGACGATGATGTGGGCGCCGTGCTCCAGCGAGCCGATCTGCGGGCCGAAGGGCACGCCGCCACAGAGGGTCAGCACCTTGATGTTGTCGGCGGCGCGGGCCAGGCGGCGGATTTCCTTGGCCACCTGGTCGGCCAGTTCGCGGGTCGGGCACAGCACCAGCGCCTGGCAGCCGAAGAAGCGCGGGTTGAGCGGGTCGAGCAGGCCGATGCCGAAGGCCGCCGTCTTGCCGCTGCCGGTCTTGGCCTGGGCGATCAGGTCGCGGCCCTTGAGGATCACCGGCAGGCCGAGGGCCTGGATGGGGGTCATCTCGTGGTAGCCGAGGGCATCGAGGTTGGCCAGCATGGCGGCCGACAGGGGCAGGGTGGAGAAGGCGTTGGTGGTCACGGGTGGGGCCTGGCAATCGGATTGGCGCGCAGTTTAGCAGGATGGCGCGCGGCCACCCTGCCGTCCCGGTGTCGCAGCGACGGTTATTCCTCCATATCGCCGGGCACCCGACGCACGGCGCGACCGCTGTCCGGGGGCAACTGGAAGAAGATCGCGGCCGCCAGCAGGGTCAGGGTGCCGACGCACAGGTAGGTGGCCTGGAACGCCGCCAGCACGCTGGGCGTGTCGGGCTTGCCGAAGCCGCCGAGCAGGGCGGCGGCCACCGCCACGCCCAGGCTCATGGACAGTTGCATGACCACCGAGAGCAGGCTGTTGCCGCTGCTGGCCTGGTGGTCGTCGAGGTCGAGCAGGGTGACGGTGTTCATGGCGGTGAACTGCATGGAGTTCACCGCCCCCAGGGCCGCCAGGTGCAGGAGCAGCAGCGGATAGGGCGTGTCGCCGTCGATCAGGCCGAGGCTGGCGATCATCGCGCCCAGCAGCAGTGTGTTGCCGAGCAGCAGGCGGCGGTAGCCGAGGCGGTCCAGCAGCGGCTTGGCCAGGGGCTTGGCGATCATCGCCGAGAGCGCGAGCGGGATCATGGTCATGCCCGCCTGGGCCGGCGGGAAGCCCAGAGCCACCTGCAGCAGCAGGGGCGTGAGGAAGGGCAGGGCGCCGCTGCCCAGGCGCGAGAAGAGGTTGCCGAGGATGCCGGCGGCGAAGGTGCGGGTACGGAACAGCGAGGGCGCGAACAGGGGCTGCTCGACCTGCACGGCATGCAGCCAGTAGGCGGCGAGGCAGGCGAGGCCGCCGAGCAGCAGGAGCATCACGCGCACGTGCGGCAGGTGCAGCTCGCCCAGGCCTTCCAGGGCGATGGTGATCAGCACCATGGCGGTGCCGAACAGCAGGAAGCCGTAGACGTCCAGGCGCACCGGGCCGCTGCTGCGCAAGTCGGGCATGAAGCGCCAGGCGGCCCAGCCGCCGATCAGGCCGACGGGCAGGTTGATGAGGAAGATCCAGTGCCAGGTGGCGTATTCCACCAGCCAGCCGCCGAGGGTGGGGCCGATCAGCGGGCCGAACAGGCCGGGCAGGGTGATGAAGCTCATGATCCGCACCAGCTCGGTACGCGGGTAGGCGCGCAGCACCACCAGGCGCCCCACCGGCATCATCAGCGCGCCGCCCAGCCCCTGCACCACGCGGGCAGCGACCAGTTGCGGCAGGGTGGCGGAGAGGGCGCAGAACAGCGAGCCCAGGCTGAACAGGACGATGGCGCCGAAGAATATCCGCCGGGTGCCGAAGCGATCGGCTATCCAGCCGGAGGCGGGGATCAGCAGGGCCACGGTGAGCATGTAGGCGATGATCACCGACTGCATGCGCAGCGGGTCTTCGGCCAGGTCGCGGGCCATGGCGGGCAGGGCGGTGTTGAGGATGGTGCCGTCCAGGGCCTGCATGAAGAAGGCGACGGCCACCAGCCAGGGCAGCAGACGGGCGGTGCGGGCGTCTAGGCTGGGCAGGTCGGGCATGGGATTCCTCGGGCGGGCGACCTTGCGGACTTTAGGCGCCGGCGGGCGGGCTGTCACCCCGCCGGCACCTGTCGCCGGCTGCTAGGCTGTGCTCATTCCCCTTGTTTCTTCGTTGCGAAATGGCCCCTATGCGGATCTGCTGTGCGCTGCTGCTCTCCCTGCTGGCCCTGGTGCCCTGCCACGCGACGGAGTGGTTCCCGGTATCGGTGATCGCCGATGCAAAGGCTCGTGACTACGTGCCCCTCACCCGTGCCAGCCGCCCCTGGCGCATCTGCACGCTGCTGCCCCATGGCATCGACCGCTACTGGTGGGGCGTCGCCTGGGGGTTGCACGAGGAGGCCCGGCGCCAGGGCGTGCAACTGGGCATCTACGAAGCCGGTGGCTACCAGTTCCCGGCCATGCAGCGCGCCCAGCTGGCCCGCTGCATCCAGCTCGGCGCCGACGCCTTCGTCATCGGCGCCATCGAGGCGCGCGGGCTCTGCCATGAAATCGACCAGTTGAAGAAAAGTGGCACGCCGGTGATCGACCTGGTCAACGGCATCGACTGCGCGGGCGTGACCGCTCACTCGCGGGTGGATTTCGCCGATATGGCGAGCGAGGCCTTGGGCTACATACGCGGGCGGGCGGGTGCAGGCCCCCTCAACCTGGGCTGGCTGCCAGGCCCCAGGGACGCCGGCTGGGTACTGGACGCCGAGCGCGGGTTGCGCACGGCCATGGAGGGCGCGCCGGTGCGCCTCGCCGACGGTGGCTACGGTCCGGTGGATCGTTCGACCCAGGCGGCCCTGGTGCGCGGGTTGCTGGGGCGCGAGTCGCGGCTGGACTATCTGCTGGCCAATGCCGAGGCGGCGGCCTTCGCCGGGCAACTGGTCAGCGGCTCGCCGTCGCGCTTCCAGACGCAGGTGGTGTCGCTCTACGCCACCGAGCGGGTGCTGGAGGAGATCCGCCAGGGGCGGGTGCTGGCCGCGCCGACGGACTCGCCGGTGACCCAGGCGCGCATCGCCATCGACCTGGCGGTGCGGGCGCTGGAGCACAAGGGGGAGGCTTACTGGGTCAGCCCGCGCATCCAGATGCTCGATCGGGAAAGCCTGGAGGATTTCGACATCAGCAGGCTGATGCCGCCGGGTGGGCACTGGATGATCCGCCAGGAGCTGCCGGAATAGCGCGGATGATTCGCGGGCCCTGCGAGAGGCGGGGGCGGTGCGAGCCGCCCCCGGGGGTCAGCCGGCCTTGCGCTGCGGCTGGGTGCGCACCGGGGCGTCGCCGGCCACGTAGTAGCTGGCGGTGCTGCGGGGCAGCGGCTGGCGGCCACGGATCCGGTCGGCGATCTTCTCGGCGATCATGATGGTGGTGGCGTTGAGGTTGCCGGTGATGATCTCCGGCATGATCGACGCATCCACCACGCGCAGCCCTTGCATGCCGTGCACGCGGCCCTGGCCGTCGACCACCGCCATCTCGTCGCTGCCCATCTTGCAGGAGCAGGAGGGGTGGAAGGCGGTTTCGGCGTGGGTGCGGATGAATTCGTCCAGCTCGGCATCGGTCTGCACATGGGCGCCGGGGCTCAGCTCGCGGCCACGGTATTTGTCCAGTGCCGGCTGCGCCATGATCTCGCGGGTGATGCGGATGCCGTCGCGGAACTCCTGCCAGTCCTGCTCGGACGCCATGTAGTTGAACAGGATGCTCGGGTGCTGGCGCGGGTCGCGGGACTTCAGGCGGATACGGCCGCGGCTCGGCGAGCGCATGGAGCCCATGTGCGCCTGGAAGCCGTGTTCCTGCACGCCCTTGCTGCCGTTGTAGTTAATCGCCACCGGCAGGAAGTGGTACTGGATGTTGGGCCAGGCGAATTCGGGACGGGTGCGGATGAAGCCGCCGGCCTCGAACTGGTTGCTGGCGCCCAGGCCCTTGCCGCGGAACAGCCAGTTGGCGCCGATGGCGGGCTGGTTCCACCACTTGGTGGCCGGGTAGATGGACACCGGTTCCTTGCAGGCGTACTGCAGGTAAAGCTCCAGGTGGTCCTGCAGGTTCTCGCCGACGCCGGGCAGGTCGTGCACCACGGGGATGTCGAATTCGCGCAGCAGGGCGCTCGGGCCCACGCCGGAGCGCTGCAGGATCTGCGGCGAGGCGATGGCGCCGGCGCACAGCAGCACCTCTCGGCGGGCGTTGACGATGATCGGCTCGTTGCCGTCGCAGTGCAGGTAGGCGACGCCGCTGGCGCGCTTGCCGCTGAAGAGGATGCGGTCGGTGGTGGCGTGGGTGACGATGGTCAGGTTGGGCCGGCCACGGGCCTGGTCCAGGTAGCCGCGACCGGTGGCGGCGCGACGGCCTTCCGGGGTCACGGTGCGGTCCATCGGGCCGAAGCCTTCCTGCTGGTAGCCGTTGAGGTCTTCGGTACGCGGGAAGCCGGCCTGTACGCCGGCCTCGACCATGGCGTGGAACAGCGGGTTGTTGCCGTTCTTGGGCGTGGTGACGCTCACCGGGCCGTCGCCGCCGTGGTAATCGTTGGGGCCGATGTCGCGGGTCTCGGCCTTGCGGAAGTAGGGCAGGCAGTCGAGGTAGGTCCAGTCTTCCAGGCCCGGGGCCTTGGCCCAGTTGTCGAAGTCCAGGGCGTTGCCGCGGATGTAGCACATGCCGTTGATCAGCGAGGAGCCGCCGATGCCCTTGCCGCGACCGCATTCCATGCGGCGGTTGTTCATGTAGGGCTCGGGGTCGGTCTCGTAGGCCCAGTTGTAGCGGTGGCCCTGCAGCGGATAGGCGAGGGCGGCGGGCATCTGGGTGCGGAAGTCCAGGCGGTAGTCGGGGCCGCCGGCTTCGAGCAGCAGGACGCTGGTGCCGGCGTCCTCGGTCAGGCGGGTGGCCAGTACGTTACCGGCTGAGCCGGCACCGATGATGATGTAGTCGAATTCTTGAGACATGAGGCTCTCTCTTTAAATGGCTGGGGGCTGGAAGCCAGGGCGCTCGAGGCTCCTGGCTTCCCGCTTCGGGTTGCCGTTTAGAAGACGGAGAAGTAGTCGCCGAGCTCGACCTGCACCGACTTGATGCGGGTGTAGTGGGCGAGGGTGGTGAGGCCGTTCTCGCGGCCCACGCCGGACTGCTTGTAGCCACCGACGGGCATCTCGGCGGGCGACTCGCCCCAGGTGTTGATCCAGCAGATGCCGGCCTCCAGCTTGTGGATCACGCGGTGGGCGCGGGCCAGGTCGCGGGTGACGATGCCGGCGGCCAGGCCGTAGTCGGTGTCGTTGGCGCGGCGGATGGCTTCTTCCTCGGTGTCGTAGACGAGGATGCTCATCACCGGGCCGAAGATTTCCTCGCGGACGATGGTCATCTCGTCCGTGCAGTCGGTGAACACGGTCGGGGCCACGTAGGCGCCCTTGGCGTAGTCGCCGTCGGTGACGCGTTCGCCGCCGATCAGCAGGCGCGCGCCTTCCTTGCGGCCGGACTCGATGTAGCCGAGCACGCTCTCCATGTGCGGGAAGCTGGTGAGCGGGCCGAAGTTGGTGTTCTCGTCCTGCGGGCTGCCCAGGCGGATGCGCTTGACGCGCTCGACCACCTTGGCCTCGAAGCGCGCCTGCAGCACGCGCGGGATGAACACGCGGGTGCCGTTGGTGCAGACCTGGCCGGAGCTGAAGAAGTTGGCCATGACGGCGATGTCGGCGGCGCGATCGAGGTCGGCGTCCTCGAAGATGATCAGCGGCGATTTGCCGCCCAGCTCCATGGTCACTTCCTTGAGGGAGGAGCTGGAGGCGCTGGCCATCACCTTCTTGCCGGTGGCGGTGCCGCCGGTGAAGGAGATCTTCTCGATCTGCGGGTGCTCGGTCAGCCACTGGCCGACTTCACGGCCGCTGCCGGTGAGGACGTTGAACACGCCGTCCGGTACGCCGGCCTCGGTGTAGATCTCGGCCAGCTTGAGGGCGGTCAGCGGGGTGACTTCGCTGGGCTTGAAGATCATCGCGTTGCCGGCTGCCAGGGCCGGGGCGGATTTCCACATGGCGATCTGGATCGGGTAGTTCCAGGCACCGATGCCGGCGACCACGCCCAGCGGCTCGCGGCGGGTGTAGACGAAGCTGGTTTCGCGCAGGGGGATCTGTTCGCCCTCGATGGCGGGCACGAGGCCTGCGTAGTACTCGATCACGTCGGCGCCGGTGACGATGTCCACGGCACGGGTCTCGGCCAGGGGCTTGCCGGTGTCCAGGGTCTCCAGGGCGGCCAGCTCGTCGTTGCGCTCGCGGAGGATCTCCACCGCACGGCGCAGGATGCGCGAACGCTGCATGGCGGTCATCGCGGCCCAGATCTTCTGCCCCTCGATGGCGCTGGCGACGGCGCGCTCGACGTCTTCCTTGCCGGCGCGCTGCACGTTGGC
This sequence comes from Pseudomonas sp. No.21, assembly GCF_054558415.1. NCBI lineage: Bacteria > Pseudomonadati > Pseudomonadota > Gammaproteobacteria > Pseudomonadales > Pseudomonadaceae > Pseudomonas > Pseudomonas sp. No.21. The sequence goes on along the minus strand of NZ_BAAJNO010000005.1, from coordinate 44,203 downwards.
GAGGACCTCACCGTTGGCCGGGTTGATGCTCTCGAAGGTGGCGCCGCTGGTGGAGTCGACGTAGCGACCGCCGATGTAGAGCTTCTGGTCTTCGAATCGGGCCATGGGGTTCGTCCTCTCAGGTCTCGTTTACGCAAGGCGGGCCGCGCTCGGGGCGGGCCCTTTGTCGGAGTCCCGGGCACGGTGGAGCCGCCCGGATGCATGAAAACGAGCCTACTTTATTTTTATTGAACGTTCAAACAACAAAGAATAAGCTGCGCTCCATGAACGGGGCTGCGGCACATCGCCGCACCTCTTCAGGCCGCATTGCAGAGGCTTCGCCGGATTACATGAGCGGGTCGGCAGGGCGGCGCGGGTCTGTCGTTGCGCCGTCAGGCGCGTGCTTTCACTGCCCTGGAGCTCTTCTCCACATGAGTACCGCTTCCCTTGCGCTGCATCCCGAGTCGCGTGCGCGGCTCAACCCCGTGGTGTTCTTCGGTTCCACCGCGTTGATCCTGATCCTCACCGTCGCCCTGATCCTCTTCCCCGAGGGGGCCGGGCTCTGGCTGAACAAGGCGCAGAGCTGGCTCTCGCGCAGTTTCGGCTGGTACTACATGCTGGCGATCGGGGCCTACCTGTTCTTCGTGCTCTACGTGGCCTTCTCCCGCTACGGCAACCTGCGCCTGGGCGCGGACGGCGACCGGCCGGACTTCAGCTACGGTGCCTGGGCGGGGATGCTGTTCTCCTCGGGCATCGGCATCTCGCTGCTGTACTTCGCCGCGTCCGAGCCCATCGACCACCTGTACAACCCGCCGGAAGGCGAGGCAGGCACCGAGCACGCGGCGCGCCAGGCGTTGCAGCTGACCTTCCTCCACTGGGGTGTGCATGGCTGGGCGATCTATGCGCTGGTCGGCCTCGCCGTGGGCTACTTCGCCTACCGCCACAAGCAGCCGCTGGCGCTGCGCTCGGCGCTCTACCCGCTGTTCGGCGAGCGCCTGATGAAGGGCTCGGTGGGCAATGCGGTGGATTGCTTCGGCATCTTCGTCACCCTGCTGGGCCTGGTGACCAACCTCGGCATCGGCTCGCTGCAGGTCTCCTCCGGCCTGGAGTACCTGTTCGGCTACCCCCATAGCCAGGGCGCGCTGCTGACGGTGATCCTGGTGATGAGCGCAGTGGCGACGCTGGCCGCCGTGTCGGGGATCGAGAAGGGCATCCGCCGGTTGTCGAACCTGAACATCATCCTGTTCAGCGGCCTGCTGCTGTTCGTGCTGCTGGCCGGCGACACCCTGCACCTGCTCAATGGGCTGGTGCAAAACCTCGGCGACTACCTCAACGGCCTGGTGCTGAAGACCTTCGACCTCTACGTGTACACCGGGCAGTCCGGCAAGAGCGAGGCGTGGATGGGCCTGTGGACCCTGTTCTACTGGGCCTGGTGGATCTCCTGGGCGCCCTTCGTCGGCATGTTCATCGCCCGCATCTCCCGTGGCCGCACGGTGCGCGAGCTGGTCTGCGGCGTGCTGCTGATCCCGCTCGGTTTCACCCTGGCCTGGCTGTCGGTCTTCGGCAACAGCGCGCTGGACCTGGTGATGGACCAGAACGCGACCGAACTGGGCAAGGCCGCGCTGGAGCAGCCGGCAATGTCCATCTACCTGCTGCTGGAGCACTACCCCTGGGCCAAGGCGGTGATCGGCCTGTCGATCTGCGTGGGCTTCGTGCTGTTCCTGACACCGGCGGATTCCGGCTCGGTGATGCTCGCCAACCTCTCGCGCAAGGGCGGCGAGCTGGACGAGGACGCGCCCAACTGGCTGCGCATCTTCTGGTCGGTACTGATCACCCTGGTGACCATCGGCCTGCTGTTCGCCGGCAACTTCACGGCGATGCAGACGGTGGTGGTGCTCGCCGGCCTGCCGTTCTCGGTGGTGCTGCTGCTCTACATGTTCGCCCTGCTCAAGGCCATGCGCATCGACATGGAGGCGCAGGAGATGAACCGGCACTCACCGGTGATCGCGCCCGGCCCCGTCTGACCGGCCCGCAATGAACAACGCCCCGGGGGAAACCCCGGGGCGTTTTCGTTTGTGGCGGATGGCTCCGTCCGTAGGGCGGGTGAAACCTGCGAAAGCCCTGTGCCGCCGATGTCGGGTTGCACCCGACCTACATGCCCCGCCATGGCCAATGTAGGGGCAATTTCAATGGCTCTGTCTGCGTTAAGTATTGCTAGAGGATTTGAGTCCAGCTGATTGCCGAGCTTTGCTGGTGCTTCTGGTTTCGCCCACCCGGGCGAGTCCCTTTTAACAGTCGTCGGAATGCCGAACCACTTAAAAGGAACCAAAAGCGCTCGCCCCTGCATACGGGTCTGGCTTCGCCAGACTCCCCTCGCTCCATCATCGTTACTCGCTACGCTCGCCCTTCGGGCCGCACTGAAGTGCGTTCGCCACAAGTGGCGTCCAGGGGCACGCCGCGAAGGGCCATCCCTGGCCCATCGCGGCTCTCCCGACATCCATGTCGCTCAACCCCTTCCACGACGATTCGCTCGGCCTCCTGAAAGGGGCATTTGGCGGCTGCTCCAACTTTCTTCGTCCAACGCATCACCACGTGGTGCGCACGGACTTTCGTAGGATGGTGTAGAGCGAAGCGAAACCCATGCGGTGGAGGTGGCACGAGCCTTGGGGAGCCCGGAAAGTGCCGTGCTTGAGCGCCTGCATTAAAACCACAAAGCTAACGCCGACAGCGCCATTTCAATCGCCAAGCGGCGCGTCGCGCCGCCATTACGCGCGTCAGCCGGTCGCCTTGGCCAGCTGCAGGTCGAGGTAGTCATAGGCGATCTGCAGCGCCTGCCGGGCGTTGAAGGTGGTGCCGGTGAGGGCGCTGCGCAGCCACAGGCCGTCGATCAGCGCGGCCAGGCCACGGGCGGCGGCGCGGGCGGATTCCTGGGGCAGCACGCGGCGGAATTCGCAGCACAGGTTGGAGTAGAGGCGGTGGTCGTTGACCCGTTGCAGGCGGCGCAGGGCGGGCTGGTGCATGCTGGTGGCCCAGAACGCCAGCCAGGTCTTCATCGCCGGGCCGTTGACCTGGCTGTCGTCGAAGTTGCCGTCGATGATGGCGCGCAGGTGCGCCCGTGCGGAGTCGTCGCCCAGGGCCGCGCGACGTTCGCGCACGGCCGTGCTCAGGGCCTGCATCAGGTGGCGCATGGTGGCTTCGAGCAGGCCGTTCTTGTCCTTGAAATAGTGGCTGATGATGCCGTTGGAGACACCGGCGAGGCGGGCGATGTAGGCGATGCTGGCATCGCCCATGCCGACCTGGTCGACGGCTTCGAGGGTCGCGTTGATCAGTTGCGAACGGCGGATCGGCTGCATTCCGACCTTGGGCATCAGTCACTCCAGATGGCGAATTCGAGCGAGGGAAAGCGCGCAGTCTAGGGCGTATCAAATTGATCGATCAATCAAGACGGTCGCTTCAGGGATGACCTGTCGGTCAAAGGCATGCGCCGTGAAGTGCCGGGAAAGGGGGATGCAGGACGAAAAGCGGCGATGCGCACCGGGGGCACGCATCGCCGTGGCGGAGCCGCCAGCGCTTATTTAAGCCATTCGGCCACGCGCTCGGGGTTCTTGGCGATCCAGGCCTTGGCGGCCTCCTCGGGCTTGGCGCCCTCGCGGATGGCCAGCATCACGGCGCCCACTTCCTCGCCGCTCCAGGAGAACTTCTTGAGGAAGGCGGTGGCTTCCGGTGCCTTGGTTTCCAGGCCCGGGTTGGCCACGGTGTCGACGTGCTCGTCGTCGCCGAAGACCTTCTTCGGGTCCTCGAGGAAGCGCAGTTTCCACTTGGCGAACATCCAGTGCGGGATCCAGCCGGTGACGACGATGGGCTTCTGCGCCTTCTCGGCGCGGGTCAGCGCGGTGGCCATGGCCGGGCCGGAGCTGGGCATCAGCTTGATGTCGAGGTTGTACTGCTTGATGGCGTCCTCGGTGCGGCGCATCACGCCGGCGCCGGCGTCGATGCCGGTGATCTTGCCGTCGAAGTCCTTGCTGTATTTGTTCAGGTCCTCGATGGACTTGGCCTGGACGTAGTCGGGCACGATCAGGCCGATCTTGGCGCCCTTGTAGTTGGAGCCGAGGACGACGACCTTGTCCTTGAGCTTCTCGAAGTACTCGCCGTGGGTGGCGGGCAGCCAGGCGGAGAGGGTGGCATCCAGGTCACCACGGGCGATGCCCTGCCACATGATGGCGGGCTCCACGGGCTTGAGCTCGACGCCGTAGCCGAGCTTCTCCTTGAGGATTTCGCCGGCGACGTGGGTGGCGGCGACGCTGTCGTCCCAGCCGTTGACGTAACCGATCTTCAGGGTGGGCTTGTCAGCGGCGTGGGCGCTGCCGAGGCCGATGGCCAGGGCGGCGATGCCGATGGATTGCAGACACAGGGACTTCAGCTTTCGCATACGTAATGCTCCATCAGGTGGGATTGGCAGCTAGCTACGTTGGATGCCACGGGCCCGTTCTCGGGCGGGCTGGGTGGCGCTGCATGCCATGGCCCGGTGGGCCATGGCTGCAGGAGACGGGAAGCGGAAAATCAGAGGCCGACGTGTTTCTTCACGGCGGCGGCGCCGTCCTGGCCGTCGAGGGTGGTGACGCCTGCCAGCCACTTGTCGAGGATCGCCGGGTTGGCCTTGATCCAGTCCTTGGCGACCACCACCGGGTCTTCCTTCTTCAGGACGCGGTCCATCAGCTGGCTTTCGATCTCGACGCTGAACTGCAGGTTGTTCAGCAGCTTGCCGACGTTGCCGCAGCGCGCCTCGTAATCCGGCGGTACCACGGTGTAGACCTTGGCGGCGCCGAAGTCCGGGCCGAACACGTCATCGCCACCGGCGAGGTAGGTGATGTCGAACTGGGTGTTCATCGGGTGCGGGGCCCAGCCGAGGAAGACCACCGGCTCCTTCTTCTTCACCGCGCGCTGCACCTGGACCAGCATGCCGGCCTCGCTGGACTCGACCATGCGGAAGCCGCCGAGGCCGAACTGGTCGCCCTTGATCATCTTGTCGATCAGCAGGTTGCCGTCGTTGCCCGGCTCGATGCCGTAGATCTTGCCGCCCAGCGGGTCCTTGAACTTGGCGATGTCCTGGAAGCTCTTCAGGCCCGCTTCGGCGGCATAGGTGGGCACGGCGAGGGTGTACTTGGCGCCTTCGAGGTTGGCGGTCGGCAGCACCTTCACGCCGTTGTCCTTGGTGAAGGGCTCGATCACGGCGTCCATGGAGGGCGCCCAGTAGCCGAGGAACACGTCGATCTGCTTGTTCTTCACGCCGGTGAAGGCGATCGGGACCGAAGCCATGATCTTGCGCGGGGTGTACCCCAGGCCCTCGGTGAGGACCATCGCGACGCCGGTGGTGGCCGAGATGTCGGCCCAGCCGATCTCGGCGAAACGCACCTGTTTGCAGCTCTCCGGGTCCTGCGCCCACGCGCCTTGCACCAGCGCGCAGGCCAGCAAGCCGGCACCCGCGATCTTCTTCATGTTCATCATCTGCAACTCCCTGCTACTGGAAAGTGATGGCTCTTGTTTTCTAGGTATGCGTCATTGCCGTTGCAGCTTGGCCCGTGCGCTCAACCAGCCGAACAGGCGGCCGCGGGAAGCGGTCTGCGGGGTACCGAAGCTCTCGGTGATGCGGTCGAGAATGATCGCCAGCAGCACCACGGCCATGCCGCTCTCGAAGCCCAGGCCGATGTCCAGGCGCTGGATGCTGGCGAGCACGTCGTTGCCCAGGCCACCGGCACCGACCATCGAGGCGATGATCACCATCGACAGCGCCATCATGATGGTCTGGTTGACCCCGGCCATGATCGAGGGCATCGCGTTCGGCAGCTGCACCTTGTATAGCAGCTGCCAGCTGGTGCAGCCGAAGGATTGCCCGGCCTCGACGATTTCCTTGTTCACCTGGCGGATGCCGAGGCTGGTCAGGCGCACCGCCGGGGGCATGGCGAAGATCACCGTGGCGATGATCCCGGGCACGCGGCCGAGGCCGAAGAGCATGGCGGCGGGGATCAGGTAGACGAACGCCGGCATGGTCTGCATGAAGTCGAGGATGGGGCGGATGATGTAGGCCACCCGCTCGCTCTTCGCCGCCCAGATGCCCAGGGGCACGCCCAGCAGCAGGCTGATCAGGGTCGAGGAGAAGGTCAGCCCGAGGGTCACCACCGTCTGCTCCCAGAAGCCGGTGAGCACGATGAGCACGAAGGCGACGGCGGTGAACAGGGCGAACTTGACGCCGATTCGCCACAGCCCGAGGCCGACGAAGACGGCGATCACCAGCCAGGCCGGCGGCCACATGAGGAAGCGCTCGATCAGCTCGGAGAAGCCGCTGACCACGGCGCCGATGTTCTCGAAGGCGCCGCTGTAGTTGTCCAGCAGGTGCTGGACGACATCGTTGACCCAGCTGCCCAGATCCAGTTTCTCGCTCATGGTCATTCTCCCTGCAGGCGGCTAAGCAGGCGGCCCTTGCTGATGGCGCCGCAGTAATGGCCGTCCTGGTCGACGACTGGGATGGGACCTTCGTTGTCCACGAGGCGCTCGATCACCTGTTCCAGGGGGAGGTCCTCGGGCACCGGCACGATGTGCTTGAGCAGCTCGGGCTCCAGGCTCCTGGTCTGGCCTTCCTCCACCAGCAGGGCGATCTTCTCCAGGCTGATGGAGCCGCGGAACTTGTTGTCCTCGTCGACGATGAAGGCGTAGTGCTTGTCCAGCGCCTGCAGCTCCTGGCACACCTGCTGCGCGTCGGGCGCCTTGCCGTTGTGCACGTACAGCGGGACGCTGTCGGCCTTGAGCTGGCCGGCGGTGAGGTAGCGGCTGGTGTCGACGGTGTCGAAGAAGTTGCGCACGTAGTCGTTGGCGGGCTTCTCGATCAGCTCCTGCGGGGTGCCGACCTGGACCAGCTTGCCGCCTTCCATGATGCCGATGCGGGTGCCGATGCGCATGGCCTCCTCGATATCGTGGGAGACGAAGATGATGGTACGGCGGTGGGTCTTCTGCAGTTGCAGGAGCACGTCCTGCATCTCGCGGCGCTTGAGCGGGTCGAGGGCCGAGAAGGCCTCGTCCATGATGATCATCGAAGGGTCGACCGCCAGGGCGCGCGCCAGGCCGACGCGCTGCTGCATGCCGCCGGACAGTTCATGGGGGTACTTCTGGGCGAAGGGCGCCAGGCCCACCTGCTCCAGTACTTCCATGGCGCGGCGCTCGCGCTCCTTCTTGCTCTTGCCGGCCACTTCGAGGCCGAAGGCGGCGTTGTCCAGCACCGTGCGCGAGGGCATCAGGGCGAAGGACTGGAAGACCATGCTCATGTCGCGGCGACGCAGGTCGATCAGCTGCGCCTTGGGCAGCTTGGCGACGTTCTGCCCGTCGATGAACACGTCACCGGCGGTGGGTTCGATCAGGCGATTGATCAGGCGGATGAGGGTGGACTTGCCCGAGCCGGAGAGGCCCATGAGCACGAAGATTTCGCCCTCCTCGACGCTGAACGACACGTCGCTGACGCCGATCACCGCGCCACGTTCGGCGAGGATCCTCTCCTTGCTCCAGCCTTGCTTGAGCAAGTCGATGGCTTCTTGTGGCTGTTGGCCGAAAACCTTGTAGAGGTTCTGGACCACGATTTTTCCAGACTGCATGGGATGGTTCCCCTTCAGTAGACATCCAGATCAGCTACACGGGACCCGGCGGGCGCCACGGGGACGCGCCGACAGGCGATGCCGACTGTTATTGCCTGTGTGGGTTTACTGGTTCCAGGGTGTGGCAGGGGGATCGCGCAACGGGCGGCGGGGGGACGGCACGACACGGGTTCGGCGGTCCGCCATGACACCTCGGGTGTATGGACGACCGTTCGATTCCTTGAGTTCCTGACCTTCATTCCGCTGTATTGCAAACCGCTTTCCAAACCCTCTGGCAGTGCTACGAAACCCGATCCTTGGGTCGTTCAACACCTCGACCGGAGGTGCGCGTACATCCGAAATTTCTTGTAGGGCGGAAGCCTGTCACAGGGGGCTCCGCCGTTTTCTGTTCTTCGGTCCGGGGCTGAGGGCCCCGGTCTGTCAGTTCTGGCTTGAAGCGACAGCGACGAAATCGGCTGAGTCAACGATATAGCCTCGGTGGCCGGGCAATTGTCGGTTTACGACTCTGACGTGTTGGGCGACGACACCAGGTCGGTTGCCGAAAAAAACCATAACAGAATTTTCTCACCGGATAGAAATGCTGGAACCCGCGCAGGGCGCGGGTTTCAGGGGTTGACATGGCCATAGGCAAGAGCTGCCGGGGGCTTCAGCGCAATCGCGAAAAAGCGAAATTCATGGCGCTGCGGCGAGCCCCAGAGCGGCATTCGCCATTTTCCCGTCACGGGTGGTGACGCCATCGAGCCACTTCTCCAGTTGCTCGGGATGCGCCTTGAGCCAGGCCTTGGCCTCGCGCCGGCGATTGGTGCTCTGGTTGAGGATCGCCCCCATCAGGTGGTTTTCCATTTCCAGGCTGAACTGCAGGTTGCCGAGCAGCCTCCCCAGGTTCGGGCATTCCTTGGCCAGGCCGGCTCGGGTGTTGGTGTAGACGGTGGCACCACCGAAGTCGGGGCCGAAATAGTCGTCGCCTCCGGCCAGGTAGTGCATCTGGAACTGGTTGTTCATCGGGTGCGGCTCCCAGCCCAGGAACACCACCCACTGCTTGAGGTGCTCGGCGCGCTTGACCTGGGACAGCATGCCGCTCTCGCTGGACTCCACCAGCTTGAAGTCGGCGAGGCCGAACGCCTTGTCGTCGATCATCTTCTGGATCAGCTTGTTGCCGTCGTTGCCGGGCTCGATCCCGTAGAGTTTCCCACCCAGCTCGTTCTTGAACCGGGCCAGGTCGGCGAAGCTCTTCAGGCCCCCGTCATAGGCCGCCTGGTTCACCGCCAGGGTGTACTTGGCGCCCTTGAGGTTGGCGCCCAGGGTGTCGACCGAGCCGTTCTCGCGGTACGGCTTGATGTCGTTCTCCATGCTCGGCATCCAGTTGCCGAGGAACACGTCGATCTTCTTCTCCGACAGCGCCTTGTAGGTGTCGGGCACCGAGAGGCGCTTGACCTGCGTGCTGTAGCCCAGCTCGGTCAGCACATAGCGGGTGACGGCGGTGGTGGCGGTGATGTCGGTCCAGCCGACATCGGCGAAACGGACGGTCTTGCAGGATTCCGGTTCTACGGCCTGGGCCAGCAGCGGGGTGCAGAGCGCTACGGCCAGGAACCGGTTGATCAATGGGTTCATGGGGACTTCCACAGCAGTGTCGAGGGTGGGCGATCGCCTGTCCGCGCGGCGAACGGACTGCTGCTGGCCGGTGCGGGTGCGCCCGGATCATGTGACGAAGTCGCGCCTGCTTCTACGAAGCAGGTCGCAAGCAGAAAGGTACTGTCGCTTTTTTCGCCTGTGCGTCGCCGCGACGTATTTGGACACGAGCGGGTCGGTGTGGGGCGGCGGGGGCGTCCGGAAATGCCGATCATGTGGCCCAAGCCCCACCACCTCTCGCGGAGACCATCGTGGCCATCAGCGTGTTCGACCTGTTCAAGATCGGGATCGGTCCCTCCAGCTCCCACACCGTCGGCCCCATGCGGGCAGCCGTGCTCTTCGTCGGCGCCTTGCGTGAGCGGCAGTTGCTGGAGCGGGTGACGCGCCTGGAGGTGAACCTCTACGGCTCGCTCTCCGCCACCGGGGTCGGCCACGGCACCGATCGCGCCGTGGTCATGGGGCTGATGGGCGAGTGGCCGGACCGCATCGACCCCAGGCAGATCGCCCCGCGCATCGCCGAGCTGCTCGCCAGCGGGATCCTGCCGCTCGATGGTCGCCTGCCGGTGCCCTTCGACTGGCAGCGCGACATGCGCCTGCTCGACGAGAACCTGCCGTATCACCCCAACGCCATGACCCTGGTGGCCTTCGGCGAGAGCGGCGAGCTGCACCGCGATACCTACTATTCGGTCGGCGGCGGTTTCGTCGTCGACGCCGAGCAGGCCGCCGCCGGCCAGCTCGACCAGGACCACACCCGGCTGCCCTACGACTTCTCCAGTGCCGAAGAGCTGCTGCGCCTGTGCAAGCGCCACGGCCTGCGCGTCTCCGAACTGATGCTGGCCAACGAGAAGGCCTGGCGCAGCGAGGCGGACATCCGCAGCGGCCTGCTGCGCCTGTGGGCGGCCATGCGCGAATGCGTGGAAAACGGCCTGAGCCAGGAAGGCATCCTGCCCGGCGGGCTCAATGTCCGGCGCCGCGCCGCGCGGCTGCACCGCAGCCTGCTGGAGCTGGGCAAGCCCAACGTCATCGGCTCGACCATGAGTGCCATGGAGTGGGTCAACCTGTTCGCCCTGGCGGTGAACGAGGAGAACGCCGCCGGCGGGCGCATGGTCACCGCGCCCACCAATGGCGCGGCAGGCATCATCCCGGCGGTGCTGCACTACTACATGAAGTTCAATCCGGAAGCCTCCGACGACGACGTGGTGAACTACCTGCTCGGGGCCGCTGCGGTAGGCATCCTGTGCAAGAAGAATGCGTCCATCTCCGGCGCCGAGGTCGGCTGCCAGGGCGAGGTCGGCTCGGCCTGCGCCATGGCCGCCGCCGGCCTGGCCGAAGTGCTCGGCGCCACCCCGGAGCAACTGGAGAACGCCGCCGAGATCGGCCTGGAGCACAACCTCGGGCTGACCTGCGACCCGGTGGGCGGGCTGGTGCAGGTGCCCTGCATCGAGCGCAACGCCATCGCCGCGGTGAAGGCCATCAACGCCGCACAGATGGCCCTGCGTGGCGATGGCGAGCACTTCATTTCCCTCGACCGGGTGATCCGCACCATGCGTGACACCGGCGCGGACATGCACGACAAGTACAAGGAAACCTCGCGTGGCGGCCTGGCCGTCAGCGCCATCGAATGCTGACCCGCTTTCGCTCCCCCGTGCGTCCGCCTGCCAGCTTTTGGTGCGATGCCCGGGGATGCGATGCGAACCCGGCGTGACCGATTGGTCACTCACGCTGCCGCTCGTCTGTTACGCCCGGTATTCCCGGATGTAGCGGGGTGACAACGGCACCGCCAGCAGGTGCTACCTAATGCCCCAGAGCCCGCGAACCACGCGGCCTGGCGGTCGCTAACAGAATGTTTCTGTCGCTCTCGCCTAGCCCCGCTGGCATGGGGTTTGGATGCGCTTGTGCATTTTTATTGAACGCGCGAACAATTTAGGCATGACCTTTGCCTCGTATCAGGGGCAACTCATCTGGGTCAGTCGCCGTACCAGAACCATAAGAAGAGAACCTCGCAACGAAGGTTCACAGCGTGTTTAGCGTGAGGGTTTTCAGATGTCACAGTCCAACCAGGGCTCCCAGCCCCAGAACCGCGCTCCCCAATCCATCGGCTTCCTGCTGCTGGACAACTTCACCCTGATCTCCCTGGCCTCTGCGGTGGAGCCGCTGCGCATGGCCAACCAGCTCTCCGGCAAGGAGCTGTACCGCTGGTTCACCCTGACCCAGAGCGGCCTGCCGGTGAGCGCCAGCGACGGCCTGCAGATCACCCCCGACGCCAGCCTGGAGAACGCCCCGGCACTGGACGCGGTGATCGTCTGCGGCGGTGTCGACATCCAGCACAGCGTCACCCGCGAACACCTGCAGTGGCTGCAATCGCAAGCCCGCCAGGGGCGCCAGCTCGGCGCCGTGTGCACCGGCAGCTGGGCGCTGGCCAAGGCCGGGCTGCTCGACGGCTACGACTGCAGCGTGCACTGGGAATGCCTGGCGGCGATGCAGGAGGCCTTCCCCCGCGCCGCCATCACCACGCGCCTGTTCTCCATCGACCGCAATCGCAACACCTCGTCCGGCGGCACCGCGCCGATGGACATGATGCTGCACCTGATCGCCCGCGAGCATGGCCGCGAACTGGCGGCGGCGATCTCCGAGATGTTCATCTACGAACGCATCCGCAACGAGCAGGACCACCAGCGCGTGCCGCTCAAGCACATGCTCGGCACCAACCAGCCGAAGCTGCAGGAAATCGTGGCGCTGATGGAGGCCAACCTGGAGGAGCCCATCGATCTCGACGAGCTGGCCTGCTACGTCGACGTGTCGCGCCGCCAGCTCGAGCGGCTGTTCCAGAAATACCTGCACTGCTCGCCCTCGCGCTACTACCTGAAGCTGCGCCTGATCCGTGCGCGCCAGCTGCTCAAGCAGACCGCCATGTCGATCATCGAAGTGGCCTCGGTGTGCGGCTTCGTCTCCACGCCGCATTTCTCCAAGTGCTACCGCGAGTACTTCGGCATTCCGCCGCGTGACGAGCGCGCCAACCAGAACGCCAACGTGGTGGCGCTGGTGCCCATGCCCGAGGACCTGATGCGCCCCTCGTCCTCCACCGCCATGGCGGCCCTCACCCGTGCCCAGGGTGAGTCCACCTTCGCCAGCGTGCGCTTGTAAAGCACTCCCCGGGGCCGCTTTGCGGCCCCTTTCACCCCGGAGGCCAGTTCCGGGCGCAATTCGTAGGATGAGTCGGGCGGCGTTCCGCGAGCTCCGTGAAACCCATGCTGCCGGCCCGCGCCAGGGTCATTTCAGTGCCGGAGAGTGATGGGTTTCGCTTCGCTCTACGCCATCCTACGGGGCGTTGTGCATGGGTTCCGTGCATGAAAAAGGGCGCCATCGGCGCCCTTTTTCGTTGCAGGTGGATCAGCGTGGTACCAGCGCCGGCAACAGGGTGCGGGAAATGGCCTCGCGCACGTTGGGCAGCAGGGTGGCGCTGCCGCCCAGCAGCTCCTCCACCAGGCGCCGCAGGGCCACGGCGCGTTCGGGGCTGAGGCCGCTCACGGCGTGCTCGCAGGCCTGTTCGGCGCTCACCCCCGAGGGAATGGCCAGCCCCAGCGCCACCAGGCGCTCGCGGAAGTCTTCCTGGTCGATCAGATCGGCATGCATCATGGCCTGTCTCCTCCGGTCATCGGGCTGCGCGTCAGCGCAGCACTCCTTCTTCCATCAACAGCTTGAAGATAGCCTCGGCACCCTCGGCTGGCGACAGGTCCTTGAGCACCTTGCCGCCCCCGCCGGAAGCCTTGGCCGTGGCCGCCTTCATCCGCTCGGCGCCGGTCTTGGCCTTGATCACCTTGAGCCGCTTGGGCCTCGGCCGGGCCGGTTGCAAGCGTGCCTCGGCCAGCAGCGTGTCTTCAACCACCTCGACGTCGCAGGCCTCGAGCGTGCCGCGCCGGGCCGGGCCGAAGGCACTCTGGCGCGCCACCGGGGCGGCGTTGTCGACGCTGGCGAGGAGCGGCAGGCGCACCCGCAGCCGGCGTCGCTGGCCACGGGGCAGGGCCTGCAGCACCTGGGCCACGCCGTTCTCCACCTTCTCCACTTCCGCGAGCCCGACCACCAGCGGCCAGCCGAGCTTCTCGGCCAGCAGGAAGGGCAGCATCCCCGAGCCTTCGCCGGTTTCCGCCTGGCTGCCGGTGAGCACGAGGTGCGCGCCGGCGTCGGCGAGGTACTCCGCCAGTGCCGGCAGGGCGTCAGCCTGGGCGGGCTGTTCGAGCACGGCGATTTCCGCCAGGCCCATGCCCAGGTAGGCGCGCAGGGCTTCCTCGCGCGGGTTGCCGGCGTGCAGCACCTGCAGGCGATCACCGCCCAGGCGTAGGCCCAGCTCGACGGCGCGGGCGTCCTGCTCCGCACGCCGGGCGCGACCGGAAGTCGGGTGAGCGCCGACGGAGACCAGGGTGATGATGTTCAGTTCGTCATGCAGCATCGCGTGCGCCCCCCTGACGGTAAGCGGTGATCCGTTCGATCAGCGCGGCGAGGATGGCGCCGGAGTCGCCGATCACCGAGAGGTCGGCGCGTTTGATCATGTCGCAGCCCGGGTCCATGTTCACCGCCACCACCTTGTCGCAGGCGCCGATGCCCTGCAGGTGCTGGATGGCGCCCGAGATACCCACGGCCAGGTACACCCGCGCGGTGACCCAGGTGCCGGTGGCGCCGACCTGGCGGTTGCGCGGCATGTGGCCGTCGTCCACCGCAACGCGCGAGGCGCCTTCGGTGGCGCCCAGGACCCTGGCGGCCTCGTGGAACAGCGCCCAGTCCTTCACGCCGTTGCCGCCGGAGAGGATGAACTCGGCCTCGGCCATGGGGATCTGCGCCGGGTCCACGGCCACCGCGCCGAGGTCCTCGATGCGCGGCAGGCTGCGGGCGATGTTGGCTTGCAGTTCGATGGGGCGGGCTTCGTGGCGGGTCTCGCTGACCGGCTCGGCGCATTCGGCGGCGGCCAGGATCAGCCGTGGCGTGGCGCGCACCAGGTCCTCGCGACCGGCCCCGGCACGGCCGCTGCACTGCTCGCCGTCCACTTGCCAGACGCGGGTGGCCGGACGTTCGCCGAGCTTGGCGGCCAGGCGCCGGCCCAGCTCGCCGCCACCGCTGCGGCTGTCGGGCAACAGCCAGTGGCGCGGGGCCAGCTGGCTTTCCACGGCGCTCAGGGCCAGCACCCGCGCTTCCGGCGCGTAGCCGTCGAAGGCCTCGCCCTGGATGCGCAGGATGCGGTCGACACCGGCGTTGTCGAAGGCGGTTTCCTTGTCCTCGCCGAACAGCACCGCGACCACCGCACCGTCCGGCCCGGCGAGCCTGTTGGCCAGGCCGAGCAGGTCCTTGTCGTGGCTGCCGAGGCGGCCGCCGACCATGTCCGGCACCACGGCGATGTAGAAGGCCGGTTGCACCACCAGGTGCAGCGGCACCTGCACGGCCTCGCTGGCGCCACTGCGCTTGCTGGTGGTGCCTTGCTGGGCGCCGCTGCGGTCGATGCGCTTGATGCCGGCGGGACCGATGAAGCCGGCGGCGATGGCATGGGGGTTCTTGCGGATGACGCCGTTGGGCCCCATCCAGGTGGTCTGGCCCTGTTGCTGCAACGTGGCGTGCAGCGGGTGCAGGCGGTTGCGGGCGATACGCTCGGCGCGCGGGTCGCGGCGGATGATGTCGCTCATCGTTGAGTCTCCGTCCGAGGGGGGCGCTGGCGGCAACGGCACTTCATCAATGCACCTCCGCCACGTCTTCACGCTTGGCCGCCGCCGGCTTCCTGGCTTCCACCGGTGCTTCGATGAGCACTTCGGCGACCAGCTCGGCGATGTCCTTGATCTCCGGGCGCGGGGCGACCACGCCTTCGAGCATCGCGGTGCACTGCGGGCAGCCCACGGCCACCACTTCGGCACCGGTCTCCTTGATGTCCACCATGCGCATGTCGGGGATGCGCTGCTTGCCGGGGATGTCGGTGATCGGCGCGCCGCCACCGCCGCCGCAGCAGCGGGAGCGGAAACCGGAGCGTTGCATTTCCTTCACCTCGATGCCGATGGCCTTGAGCACGGCACGCGGGGCTTCGTACTCGCCGTTGTAGCGGCCGAGGTAGCAGGGGTCGTGGTAGGTCACGCTGCCGGCCTTGCTCCGGCCGAGCTTCAGCATGCCGCTGCACACCAGTTCGTCGATGAAGGTGCTGTGGTGCAGGACCTGGTAGTGGCCGCCGAGCTCGCCGTATTCGTTCTTCAGCACGTGGAAGCTGTGGGGGTCGCAGCTGACGATGCGCGTGAAGCGGTACTTGGCCAGGGTGGCGATGTTGCGTCGAGCGAGCTGCTGGAAGGTGGCTTCGTCACCCAGGCGACGGGCCACGTCGCCGCTGTCGCGCTCTTCCAGGCCGAGTACGGCGAAGTCGACGTTGGCGGCCTTGAGCACCTTCACGAAGGCGCGCAGGGTGCGCTGGTTGCGCATGTCGAAGGCGCCGTCGCCGACCCAGAACAGCACGTCGGCCTGCTTCTTCTCGCTCATCAGTGGCAAGTTCAGGTCGGCCGCCCAGTTGAGCCGCCCGCCGGGGGCGAAGCCGCCGGGGTTGTCGGTGGCGATGAGGTTTTCCAGCACCTCGGCGCCCTTGTTCGGGGTGGCGCCCTTTTCCAGGGTGAGGTGGCGGCGCATGTCGACGATGGCGTCGACGTGCTCGATCATCATCGGGCACTCCTCGACGCAGGCGCGGCAGGTGGTGCAGGACCAGAGCGTCTCGGCGTCTACCAGGGCCTTGCCCTGCAGGGCAACGATGGGCTGGTGCGGGCCGCCGCTGTGTTCGCCCAGGGGCTTGCCTGGGTAGGGGCTGCCGGCGAAGTTGGCGTCATTGCCGCCGGCCAGGCCGATGACCATGTCCTGGATCAGCTTCTTCGGGTTCAGCGGCTGGCCGGCGGCGAAGGCCGGGCACATGGCCTCGCACTTGCCGCACTGTACGCAGGCGTCGAAGCCGAGCAGCTGGTTCCAGGTGAAGTCGGTGGGTTTCTCCACGCCCAGGGGGGCGCTCGGGTCGGCCAGGTCCAGGGCCTTGAGGCCGGTGGAGCGGCCGCCACCAAAGCGTTCGGCGCGGCGGTGCCAGGCCAGGTGCAGGGCACCGGCGAAGGCGTGCTTCATCGGCCCGCCCCAGGTCATGCCGAAGAACAGCTCGGACACGCCCCAGGCCACGCCGACGGCGAGAATCGCCGCGAGGAACCAGCCACCGAAGCCGGCGGGGAGGATGCCGGCCACCGGCAGGGTGGCGATGAAGAAGCTCGCGGCGAACATCAGCAGGCTCTTGGGCAGGCGCATCCACGGGCCTTTCGACAGCCGCGAGGGCGGGTCGAGGCGGCGCTTGGCGACGAACAGGGCGCCGACGAACATCAGCGCGGTGGCACCCAGCAGGGCGAAGCCGAGGATGCGGCTGTGCAGCCCGAAACCGTGAACCAGGATGGCCAGCAGCGCCGCCAGGACGAAGCCGCCGGCCGTGGCGACGTGGGTCCTGGACATGTACGTGTCGCGCTCGACCACGTGGTGCAGGTCCACCAGGTAGCGGCGCGGCATCTTCATCAGCCCGCCGAGCCAGTCGACCTGCGACGGGCGGCCTCGGCGCCACATGAGGAAGCGCTTGGCGGAGCCGAGTACGGCCAGTGCCAGGGCGGTGAAAAGAAGGATCGGAAGCAATGTGCTCAACATGGATAACCACCTTGGCCGCAGCGGCAAGCGACAAGCTTCAAGCTGCAAGCAAGAGCCGAGTCCCGCTCCGGCTCCTGCTTGCGGCTTACCTCTTGCCGCTTGTGGCTGCTTTTAAAAGTCCTTGCACAACCGCAGGGCGTCGTAGATCGCCGCGTGCACGTTGCGCGGGGCGCCGCAGTCGCCGATGCGGAACAGCAGGTAGCCGTCGCCGGGTTCGCACAGGCAGGGTTGCGGCCTGATCTCGAACAGCGCATCGACGTCGATCTGGCCCTTGTTGCGCGAGCCTTGCTTGAGTGCGTAGTACAGGCTCTCGTCAGGGCGCACGCCATTCTCGATGACGATCTGGTCGACCACGCGCTCCTCGCGGGCGCCGGTGTATTCGTTCTCCAGCACGGCCACCACCTTGTCGCCCTCGCGGTAGACCTTCTCCAGCATCAGGTCGCCGGTCATGATCACGTCCTTGGGGTACATGCTGCGGTAGTAGGTGGGGAAGGTGGTGCCACCCATGGCGACGCCGGGCTTGGTGTCGTCGGTGACGATCTCCACCTGGGCGCCTTTCTCGGAGAGGTAGTCCGCCGCCGACATGCCGCCGAACTCGCAGATGGTGTCGTAGACCAGCACGTTCTTGCCGGGCTCCACCTTGCCTTCGAGGATGTCCCAGGCGCTGACCACCAGGCCTTCTGCCGCGCCCCAGTGCTCGTTCTGCTCGATGAAGGGATGGCCGCCGTTGGCCAGCACCACGATGTCGGGCTTGAGGTCGAGGATGGTGTCGGTGTCGGCAGCGGTGCCCAGGCGCAGGTCGACGCCGAGGCGGGCGATCTCCAGCTGGTACCAGCGGGTGATGCCGGCGATCTGGTCGCGCTGCGGGGCCTTGGCGGCGATGCTGATCTGGCCGCCGAGCTGGTCCTTCTTCTCCAGCAGGGTCACGTCGTGGCCGCGCTCGGCCGCCACGCGGGCCGCTTCCATGCCGGCGGGGCCGCCGCCGACGACGACCACCTTGCGTTTTACGCCGGTGGTCTTCTCGATGATATGCGGCAGGCCCATGTACTCGCGGGTGGTGGCGGCGTTCTGGATGCACAGCACGTCCAGGCCCTGGTACTGGCGGTCGATGCAGTAGTTGGCGCCGACGCACTGCTTGATCTGGTCCACCTGGCCCATCTTGATCTTGGCGATCAGGTGCGGGTCGGCGATGTGCGCGCGGGTCATGCCGACCATGTCCACGTAGCCGCCCTCGAGGATGCGCGTGGCCTGGTTCGGGTCCTTGATGTTCTGTGCGTGCAGCACCGGGACGTTGACCACTTCCTTGATGCCGGCCGCCAGGTGCAGGAAGGGCTCCGGCGGGAAGCTCATGTTGGGGATGACGTTGGCCAGGGTGTTGTGGGTGTCGGCGCCGGAGCCGACCACGCCGATGAAGTCGAGCATGCCGGTGTCGCAGTAGTACTTGGCGATCTGCTTCATGTCCTCGTGGGACAGGCCGTCGGGGTGGAACTCGTCGCCGGAGATGCGCAGGCCCACGCAGAAGTCGGGGCCGACTTCCTCGCGCACGGCCTTGAGCACTTCCAGGCCGAACTTCATGCGGCCTTCGAAGGTGCCGCCCCATTCGTCGGTGCGCTTGTTGACGCGTGGGCTCCAGAACTGGTCGATCATGTGCTGGTGCACGGCGGAGAGCTCGACGCCGTCCAGCCCGCCGGCCTTGGCGCGGCGCGCGGCCTGGGCGAAGTCACCGATGACGCGCCAGATCTCTTCCACCTCGATGGTCTTGCAGGTGGCACGGTGCACGGGCTCGCGGATGCCCGACGGCGACATCAGGGTCGGCCAGTTGTAGCCGTCCCAGCGCGAGCGTCGGCCCATGTGGGTTATCTGGATCATGATCTTGGCGCCGTGCTTGTGCATGGCGTCGGCGAGGTTCTGGAAGTGCGGGATGATGCGGTCGGTGGACAGGTTCACCGAGCTCCACCATTGCTGCGGGCTGTCGCTGGACACCACCGACGAGCCGCCGCAGATGGCCAGGCCGATGCCGCCCTTGGCCTTCTCCTCGTAGTACTTCACGTAGCGCTCGGTGGTCATGCCGCCATCGGTGGCGATGACTTCGGCGTGGGCGGTACTGAGCACGCGGTTGCGGATGGTCAGTTTGCCGATCTGGATCGGCTGGAACATTGCTTCGAACGCCATGATGCCGTGCCTCGCCTCAGAGGGGTTTCACGATGAACAGGCCATCGTCGTGGCCTTCTTCCGAGCCGCTGTAGACCTGCTCGGCGACGGTGCGGATGCTGCTGCCGCGCGCCTGGAGAATCTGGTCCATGGCCCCGGCGAACCAGCCGGTGAACATGTAGTCGACCTTGCGCCCGACCTTGCCGTAGACGTAGACGAAGGCGGAGTGCTCGAGCTTGACGCTGGCGGTGCCCTTGTCGAGGTCGATGTCCTGGATCTTGAACAGGCCCCAGCCGCGCTGGGACAGGCGCTTCATGTAGTGCTCGAACACCGCCACGCCTTCCAGGCCGTGGCATTCGGCTTCCTTCTCGCACCAGTGCCAGGCGGACTTGTAGCCGGCCTTGTAGAGGATCTCGGCATAGGCGTCGGCACCCAGCACCTCTTCGATGCCGATGTGGTTGTTGACGAAGAAGTGGCGCGGCACATAGAGCATGGGCAGCGCGTCGGTGGTCCAGACGCCGGTCTCGCTGTCGACTTCGATGGGCAGTTCGGGGGCGTGTTTGGCCATGTGGATAACTCCGAATTCAGTTCAGGTATCGGGCGGATGGCGCTTCAGTCATCCGCCGCAGAGATGAGCCACCGCGCGGTGGGCTGGTGGATGAAAAGAGCGTCATCCACCCTACGTTCGTGTTCGGTTCGGGCCGGCGTCATTCGCCCCAGACGTCCTTGAGGACATTCACCCAGTTCTCGCCCATGATCTTGCGCACCACGCGTTCGCTGTGGCCGCGCCCCAGCAGGGTTTCGGTGAGGTTGGGGAATTCGCCCACGGTGCGGATGCCCAGCGGGTTGATGATCTTGCCGAAGTTGGTCAGGCGGCGGGCGTAGCCCTTGTCGTGGGTCAGGTATTCGAAGAAGTCCTGGCCGTGGCCCTGGGTGAAGTCGGTGCCGATGCCGATGGCGTCCTCGCCGACGATGTTCATCACGTACTCGATGGCTTCGGCGTAGTCGTCGATGGTGGAGTCGATGCCCTTGGCCAGGAACGGCGCGAACATGGTCACGCCGACGAAGCCGCCGTGGTCGGCGATGAACTTCAGTTCCTCGTCGGATTTGTTGCGCGGGTGTTGCTTGAGGCCGGAGGGCAGGCAGTGGGAGTAGCAGACCGGCTTCTTCGATTCGAGGATGACTTCCTCGGAGGTCTTGGAGCCGACGTGGGAGAGGTCGCACATGACGCCGACGCGGTTCATCTCGGCGACGATCTCGCGACCGAAGCCGGAGAGCCCGCCATCGCGCTCGTAGCAGCCGGTACCCACGAGGTTCTGGGTGTTGTAGCACATCTGCACGATGCCCACGCCGAGCTGCTTGAACACCTCCACGTAGCCGATCTGGTCCTCGAACGCGTGGGCGTTCTGAAAGCCGAAAAGGATGCCGGTCTTGCCCTGTTCCTTGGCCTTGCGGATATCGGCCGTGGTACGCACGGGCATCACCAGGTCGCTGTTCTCGCGGATCAGTTTCTGGCTGGCGGCGATGTTGTTGACCGTGGCCTGGAAGCCCTCCCAAACGGAAACGGTGCAGTTGGCCGCAGTCAGGCCGCCCTTGCGCATGTCCTCGAAGAGTTCGCGGTTCCACTTGGCGATGATCAGGCCATCGATGACGATGCTGTCGGCGTGCAGTTCGGCTGGGCTCATCAGGCTGTCCCCTTTGATTCTTGGTGCGCCGAATCTTCTGCCGGCGCTTTGAACCGAGCATATCGCCGGGGCTTTCGGCGCTATCGCGCAAAAGCGACGGGGGGATTGCCGAAAGCGTCAATGCGGGGTCGTGGATGGACAAGCCGGGTGGGCGGCACCGCCGGCCGACAGGTATCGGTGCGTCAACGGCATGGGGTGGAAATGCAAGCGATCTGTGCTCAAGCTCTTTGATCTGATGGCGATCGTGCGTGATCCCGCATGCGCGTGCCGGGCGTAGTCCCTTCGCCGGCGGGGTGTTCGTGGCGGTCCTGGCTGGGACAGGCGGCGAAGCGGTTGCGGTAGCAGCGGGAGAAGTAGGAGGAGGACTCGAAGCCGCAGGCGACGCCGATCTCCAGCACGCTCATGTCGGTCTGGCGCAGCAGCTGGCGGGCCTTCTCCAGGCGCAGGGCCAGGTAGAAGCCCGATGGCGTGTCGTCCAGGTGCAGGCGGAACAGCCGCTCCAGCTGGCGCGGGGTGACGCCCACCAGGGCGGCCAGCTCACAGGAGCCCAGGGGTAGTTCGCAGTGGCGCTCCATCTCGCCGATCACCTGCACCAGCTTGCGGTTGTGCACGCCGTAGCGGCGGGTGATCTGCATGCGCTGGTGGTCCTGATGGGTGCGGATGCGGCCGAGGACGAATTGCTCGGATACCTCCACCGCCAGCTCGTCGCCGTGGTCGCGGCCGATCAGGGTGAGCATCAGGTCGAGGGTGGCGGTGCCGCCGGCGCTGGTGATGCGGCGGCCGTCGATCTCGAACAGCTCCTGGGTCGGCAGCAGGCCGGGGTAGCGTTCCTGGAAGGCTTCGATGGCTTCCCAGTGCAGGGTCAGGCGCTGGCGGGCGAAGAGGCCCGCCTCGGCGAGGACGAAGCTGCCGGTATCGATGCCACCCAGGGTGGCGCCGTCGAGGTCGGCGCGCTTGAGCCAGTGGGCCAGGCGGGGCGTGTAGCTGGCCAGCGGCTCGAAGCCGGCGACCACGAACAGGCAGTCGCCGGCACCGGGGCGTTCCAGCGCGGCGTCGACGTTCAGCGACATGCCGTTGCTGCCTTCCACCGGGCCGCCTTCCAGGCTCAGCAGGCGCCAGCGGTAGAGCTCGCCGCGAAAACGGTTGGCCACGCGCAGGGGTTCGATGGCGGACATCAGGCCCATCATGGAGAAACCGGGCAGCAGGAGGAACCACAGGGTCTGGGGCATGGCAGGCGTCCTCGCGAAGGCGTCGCCACACTAGAAGGCAGGACGCGGCGCAAGGCAATGCAGGTGGTCGTTCCCGTTCAACATTCGGTCGTTTTAGTTCGATTTGCCCCTGGGTGCGCTGCGTAATCTGGCTGCCACGGGTGCAACAGGGCCCGCGAACGGCGGGGCGTGACTGGCCCCGGCACAACAACAGACGGGCCACGCGGCCCGATAACCGTATGGCTGTAGGGGAGCATTCGATGAAAGGTCTCAACGCATTCGCGGGTTGCTGTCTTCTCACCCTGTTCAGTTCCACCCTGATGGCGGCGGACGACGCCAGTTGCCAGAAGATCCGCATCGGCGCGGTCGGCTGGACCGACGTGGTCGCGACCACCGCCGTGGCTTCCGAGCTGCTGGCCGGCCTCGGCTACGAAACCACCCAGACCCAGGCGTCGCAGCAGATCATCTTCGCCGGCATCCAGAAGAAGCAGGTGGACGTGTTCCTCGGCTACTGGAAGCCGATCATGGATGACAACATCCAGCCCTTCCTCGACAGCGCCTCGGTCAAGGTGGCGCCGCAGCCGTCCCTGGACGACGCCGTGGCGGTGCTGGCCGTGCCTACCTACACGGCGGAGGAGGGGCTCAGGACCTTCGCCGACATCGCCCGCTACAAGGACCAGCTGGGCGGCAAGATCTACGGCATCGAGTCGGGCTCCGGCGCCAACACGGCGATCAAGAAGATGATCGACGAGAACCAGTTCGGCCTCGGCGGCTTCAAGCTGGTGGAGTCCAGCGAGGCGGCGATGCTCACCGCCGTATCGCGCGCGGTGAAGAACCACAAGCCGGTGGTGTTCTTCGGCTGGAAGCCGCACCCGATGAACATCCAGATGCCGATCACCTACCTCACCGGCAGCAATGACGTGTTCGGCCCCAACGACGGCGCCGCCACGGTCTCCACCGTCACCGCGCCGGACTTCGCCCAGCGCTGCCCCAACGCCGATCGCCTGCTCACCAACCTGCGCTTTTCCAGCGAGCAGGAGAGCCGCCTGATGCAGCCGATCATGGAGCGCGAAGCGCCGGCCAAGGTCGCCCGCGACTGGCTCAAGGCCAACCCCGAGGTGGTCAGGAGCTGGCTGGCCGGGGTGACCACCTTCGACGGCAAGGACGGCGCCGAGACGGTCATCGCCTCGCTCAAGTAAGTCCCGACGCTTCACCGCAGTCATCGACCCACGCCCGTGCGCGGCCCGCCGCGCACGGCACCCGATCGCCCCGAGAAAGGATGTTGCAACCGTGAACCATGAAGTCATCGTCACCTGTGCGGTAACCGGCGCCGGCGATACCGTCGGCAAGCACCCGGCCATCCCGGTCACGCCGAAGGAGATCGCCGCGGCCGCCATCGAGGCGGCCAAGGCCGGCGCCACGGTCGCCCACTGCCACGTGCGCGACCCACGCACCGGCAAGCCCAGCCGCGACGTGGCGCTCTATCGCGAGGTGGTGGAGCGCATCCGCGAAAGCGACACCGACGTGATCATCAACCTCACCGCCGGCATGGGCGGCGACCTGGAGATCGGCAAGGGCGAGCAGCCCCTGGAGTTCGGCGCCGGCACCGACCTGGTGGGCCCGCTGGAGCGGCTCAAGCATGTCGAGGAGCTGTTGCCGGAGATCTGCACCCTGGACTGCGGCACGCTGAATTTCGGCGATGGCGATTTCATCTACGTCTCCACCCCGGCGCAACTTCGCGCCGGCGCCAGGCGCATCACCGAACTGGGCGTGAAGGCCGAACTGGAAATCTTCGACACCGGCCACCTGTGGTTCGCCAAGCAGATGCTCAAGGAAGGGTTGCTGGACGACCCGCTGTTCCAGATCTGCCTGGGCATCCCCTGGGGCGCGCCGGCGGACACCACCACCATGAAGGCCATGGCCGACAACCTGCCGTCGGGCGCCACCTGGGCCGGCTTCGGCATCGGCCGCTCGCAGATGCCGATGGTGGCCCAGGCCATGTTGCTGGGCGGCAACGTGCGTGTCGGGCTGGAGGACAACATCTGGCTGGACCGTGGCGTGCACGCCAGCAACGGCCAGTTGGTGGAGCGCGCGGTGGAGATCATCGAACGCCTCGGCGGCCGCGCCCTGAGCCCGGCCGAGGGCCGCGAGAAGATGAACCTCAAGCGTCGCGGCTGACATTTCTCCCTGGCCCGGACTTCACCCCGGGCCCCCTATCGGACACAGGACCAGGAGCCACCATGGCCTTCATCACCCACATCAAGACCTTCGCCGCTCTTGGCAGCGGCGTCATCGGCAGCGGCTGGGTCGCCCGCGCGCTGGCCCACGGCCTCGACGTCGTCGCCTGGGACCCGGCGCCCGGTGCCGAGGCCGCCCTGCGTGCGCGCATCGCCAACGCCTGGCCGGCGCTGCGGCAGCAGGGGCTGGCGCCCGGCGCCTCCCCGGAGCGGCTGCGCTTCGTCGAGACGGTCGAGGAATGCGTGCGCGGTGCCGACTTCATCCAGGAAAGCGCGCCCGAGCGGCTCGACCTGAAGCTCGACCTGCATGCCCGCATCAGCGCGGCGGCGCGCCCGGAGGCGATCATCGGCTCCAGCACGTCGGGGCTGCTGCCCAGCGAGTTCTACGCCGACGCCGTGCACCCGGAGCGCTGCGTGGTGGGCCACCCGTTCAACCCGGTCTACCTGTTGCCGCTGGTGGAGGTGGTGGGGGGCGAGAAGACCGCGCCCGAAGCCGTGCAGGCGGCGATCCAGATCTACACCGCACTGGGCATGCGCCCGCTGCACGTGCGCAAGGAGGTGCCGGGCTTCATCGCCGACCGCCTGCTGGAAGCGCTGTGGCGCGAGGCGCTGCACCTGGTCAATGACGGCGTGGCCAGCACGGGCGAGATCGACGATGCGATCCGCTTCGGCGCAGGGTTGCGCTGGTCCTTCATGGGCACCTTCCTCACCTACACCCTGGCCGGCGGCAACGCGGGCATGCGCCACTTCATGGCGCAGTTCGGCCCGGCGCTGCAGTTGCCCTGGACCTACCTGCCGGCTCCGGAGCTGACCGAGGCGCTGATCGACAGCGTGGTGGAAGGCACCACCGAGCAGCAGGGCTCGCGCAGCATCGCCGAACTGGAGCGCTATCGTGATGACTGCCTGCTGGCGGTGCTGGACGCGGTGAAGGCGACCAAGGAGAAGCACGGCTTCGCCTTCGCCGACTGACGCGCCAACCGCTTCCCGACCTTAGCCAATGGTCCTTCCCTCACGGGGAGGGCCTATCGCCAGGAACCGCCCCATGAGCCATGCCCTGACCACCTACAGCACCCTCATCCCCGCCGAGTGGGTGGACTACAACGGCCACCTGCGCGACGCCTTCTACCTGCTGATCTTCAGCTACGCCACCGATGCGCTGATGGAGCGTATCGGCCTCGACGAGGCGGGGAGGGCTGCGGCCGGGCATACGCTCTATACCCTGGAATGCCACCTCAACTACCTCGCCGAGGTGAAGCAGGGCGCGCATGTGGAAGTGCGCACCCAGGTATTGGCCAGCGATGCCAAGCGATTGCACATCCACCATGGGTTGTACTACCCCGGCGGCGATGAGCTGCTGGCGGCCAGTGAGCAGATGCTGATGAACGTGGAGAGCGAGAGCGCGCGATCGGCGCCCTTCGCCGAAGCGGTGGCCGGGCGTGTAGCGGGGCTGCTGGAGGCGCACCGGCAGTTGCCACTGCCGGTGCATGTCGCGCGGGTCATCGGCTTGCCACCCGCACGCTGAGTGAGCCCGGGCCGCCCGGTCAGGCCGTGGGGAGGGCGTAGCGGCGGGCGAAGTCGATGAGGTCGACCAGGTTGCGGGTCTTCAGCTTGTCCATCAGTCGGGATTTGTAGGTGCTCACCGTCTTGTGGCTGATGAACAGCTGCTCGGCGATCTCCTTGTTGTTCTTGCCGTTGGCAAGGTTCTGCAGCACCGCGAGCTCCCGGTCTGACAGGCTGTCGAGCAGTTGGGTGTCCTCGCCGGCCTGGGACGGCACGGGCAGGTGCACGGTGCTGGGGAACAGGCTGTAGCCGGAAAGCACCGACTTGGTCGCGGCGATCAGGCTGACGGCCTGTTCCTGCTTGGACAGGTAACCGGTGGCGCCGGCCTGCAGGCAACGGTTGGCATAGAGCGCCGCAGGCAGCGAAGTCAGCACCAGCAGCTTGAGGTTGACGTCCATCGCCGCCAGGCGGGTGAGCACCTCCATGCCGTCCAGCTTGGGCACGGCGATATCGAGGATGACCAGGTCCGGCCTGAGCGAACGCGCCAGGCTCAGGCCCTCCACGCCGTTCTCGGTCTCGCCGACGATGTCGTAGCCCTCACGCTCCAGCAGGACGCGTGTGGCGAAGCGGATCATGGGCTGGTTGTCGATAAGCAGGATCTTACTCATCCGTTCATTTCTCCTTGGTGAGTTTCCCGTTGCTCCACGGCACGCACACAAAGCCGTTCGAAACAGGGTTGGCACTTCTTCCGATTGGTTTTCTTGCTATTACCGATAGAGGCGGCGCGAACAAGTTATCCGTAGCCAGCGATAGTCCGTATCGGACTTTCCTTGCATATGGGATATTTCTTCAGAAGTTATGTTGATGTCGTTCAGACAATTCCTAATGTTTATTGCGTACGCCAAACAAGGCGACACGAGCTGCCATAGGCTTTTGGGCTTGGCCGCTCATGGAATTGGCTGAATATGTGAGGCGAGAAGTATATTCGCGGTGCGCGCCGCGATCGGTTGTTTGGGAAGTTTCCTACAATCCATGTAGGCAAGTTTTTAGGCTTCCTCAGTCAATGAATATCAGTCACTTCCTGTAATGGGCATTGTTCCAGTCCAACAGGCAGAGGGAGGTCGCCACGTTGCACGGCATTTCGTGGTTTTGCGTATCCGTCCGGTCGCTCATGCTGGGGCTCCTTCTGCTGTCGCCGATGGCGGTCGAATCCGCCCCCGTGGGCGCTGTGCCCCTGCATCTGTCGAGCCAGTTGCAGGTCGACCAGCAGGAACTGGCCATATCCGAAAGCGACTGGCACTGGTTGCGGCAGAAGCGTGACCTGGTGCTCGGCGTGGCCGGCGATGCCGAGGCGCCGATGGCGATGTTGCAGCGCGACGGCAGTTTCGAGGGCATCACGGCGGACACCACCGCGCTGGTCGGGCAGATGCTGGGCATGCGCATCGTCCTGCGCGAGCTGCCGGACCAGGCCTCCCTCGCGCGGGCACTGGAGTCGGGCGAGATCGACATGACGACCGCATCCAGCCACGGCTTGCGCGGTGCCAGCGTGGCGCGCAGCCAGCCCTTCGCCATCGAACACGCGGCGCTCTTCCGCCGCCAGGAGGACACGCGCGAGTTTCCCGTGGACCTGGCCGGGCTGACCGTGGTCACCACCACCGAATACCTGGGCGACCCGGCCCTGCACCGGGGGTTTCCCGGGGCACGCCTGGTGGCCGCCGAGTCGGTGGACGGGGCGATGGCCGCGGTGGCCTTCGGCAAGGCCGACCTGTTCCTCGGCGATGTACTCGCCGCCTACTACCGGATCAACCGGGGCTTCCACGGGATGGTGCGCTTCGAGCGTTTCGCCGAGCTCAAGGCCGATGGCGTGGCTTTCATCGTGCGCTCGAACGATGCTCCGCTGCTGCGCGGCCTGGATGCCACGCTCCATGCCCTGGGCCGCTCGCGCCTGGATGAGATCACCCGGCGCTGGATCGGCAGCGGTGTGATACCGGCGCTGGAGCCCCTGCCCCTGACGCAGGAGGAGCGCCGCTGGGTGGAGCGTCACCCTGTGGTGCGCCTGGTGATCGACGACGACATGGCGCCCATGGCCTTCTTCGATGCCCAGGGCCAGTTCCGCGGTATCACCGCCGACCTGCTGGAAATGACGTCCCTGCGGACCGGCCTGCGCTTCGAGGCGATCAGCCGTCGTGGTGGTTTCACCGACCAGATGAACAGCCTGCAGCAGGGCAGCGCCGACCTGGCGATCCTCAGCCAGGGGCGCGAACGTGAGGCGCTGCTGCGCTTCACCCGCCCGGTGATGACCAATCCCTACGTGCTGGTGGCGCCGCGTGGCGATGACGGCCTCGCCGAACCGCTCGACGGCATGGAGGGCAAGCGGCTCGCCATCGCCAGGGGGCATGTGGCGATGGCGGAGGTCCGGGACACCTACCCCGGTGCCGAAATCGTCGAGGCGGGTTCGACGCTGGATGCGATGAACCTTGTCTACAGCGGCGACGCCGATGCGGCCCTGGTGTCGCTACCCACGGCCCGTTACTACGTGGTCCGGCTGTTCCGCAATCGCCTGGCGGTGGCTGAGCTGGTGCCCATCGAGCCGGCCACGGCGAACTTCGCCATGCGCCGGGCCGATGTCGAGCTGCAGTCCATCCTCGACAAGGCCCTGGCCAGCCTGACTCCAGACGAGCTGAACGCTGCTGCCAATCGCTGGCGCGGCAGCCCGGCCATGAGTGCGCAGACCTGGCGTGACTACAACCAGCTGATCCTGCAGATCGTGATTGGCGCGCTGGTGCTGCTGGCCCTGGCCCTGGCCTGGGGCCTGCGCCTGCGCCGCGAGGTGCGCAAGCGCATGGCGGCGGAGCGGCAACTGAACGACGAACTGCGCTTCATCGAGACGCTGATCGACTGCATGCCGCAACCTGTCTTCGTGCGTGATGCCGAGGGCCGCCTGCTGTCGTGCAACCGCAGTTACCTGGACACCCTGGGGCTGGCGCGCGAAGACATTCTCGGGACGACGGCCCCGGAGTTGCCCCTGGCGTTCGAGGCCGCGCCGTACTTCCACCAGGGCTATCTGCAGGCGATGGTCGACGGGCAGCTGGTGCGCGGCGTGCACGAGTTGGAGCTGGGCGGGCGCAGGCTGTGGATCGACCATTGGACCCAGCCCTTCCAGGACTCGACCGGCGCGGTCAAGGGCGTGATCTGTGGCTGGATCGACATCACCGAGCATCATCATCTGGTCCGTGAACTGGAGGAGGCGAAGAACCTGGCCGACGATGCCAGCCGAGCCAAGACCGCCTTCCTCGCGACCATGAGCCACGAGATCCGTACGCCTCTGAATGCGGTGATCGGCATCCTCGAGTTGGCCCTCAAGCGCGCGGAGCACGGCCCGATCGACCCGGCCGGCATCCAGGTGGCCTATGGGTCGGCCCGCAGCCTGCTGACCCTGATCGGCGACATCCTCGACATCGCCCGTATCGAGGCGGGACGCCTGAGCCTGGCCCCGGCGCGCGCCAACCTGCGCGAGCTGGTGGAGTCGGTGGCCCGGGTGTTCGACGGCCTGGCCCGGCAGAAGCGCCTGGAACTGGTGCTGGAAATCGACTCGAGCATCCAGGGCGACGTCCTGGTCGATGGCATGCGCTTCAAGCAGATCCTCTCCAACCTGGTCAGCAATGCCATCAAGTTCACCCCTGCCGGGCGGGTCGGCGTGCGCGTCACGGGGGACCTTGCCGAGCCCGGGATGCTGCGCGTGGTGCTGGTCGTGGAGGACAGCGGCATCGGCATCGCGCCCGAAGACCAGGCGCGGCTGTTCCAGCCCTTCTCGCGGATCGAGCGTGCCGACCAACTGGCCGAAGGCACCGGCCTGGGCCTGGTCATCTGCCGCTCGCTCTGTTCGATGATGGGCGGCCAGCTGGCCCTGGACAGCGAGCCGGGGCGTGGCACGCGGGTCGAGGTGGAGCTGCGCCTGCACCGCCTCGACCCCGTTCCCGAGCCCGTGCCCGCACCGGGCCCCCTGGCCGGCCCGGCGCGGCGCCTGCGGGTGCTGGTGGTCGACGATCATCCGGTGAACCGGCAGATTCTCCAGCAGCAACTGGTCTTCCTCGGTCATGAGGCCGAGGAGGCGGCGGATGGCCAGGACGCCCTGCAACGCTGGCGCGCCCGGCACTTCGACGCGGTGGCGACCGACTGCCACATGCCCCGCATGAGCGGGGCCGAGCTGACGGCGGCGATACGCCGCGAGGAGCGCGATGGTGTGCGGCCTCGCACGCTGGTCCTCGGACTCACCGCCGATGCGCAGGCCGATGAGATCGAGCGGGGCCTGGCCGCCGGGATGGACGAGTGCCTGGTCAAGCCCATCGGGCTCGCCGCCCTGCAGCGGGTCTTTGGTGATGGCGGCGGGGAGTTGCTCGAGGCGGAGGGCCTGTCGGTCACCGGACTGTTCGACCTATCCCCGTTGCAACCCCTGACCGGTGGCGACCCGCTGCTGGTGCGCAACCTGCTCGGCGAGCTGATGGCCACCAATGGCCAGGACCTCGCCTTGCTCGGCATGTTGCTGGAGCGGGGTGATAGCGCGGGCCTGTCCGAGCTGGCACATCGGTTGATCGGCGCGGCCCGTGTTGTGCGGGCCGAGGAGGTCATCGCGGCGTGCCAGCGGCTGATGGAGGCCTGTACGGTGCCCAGTGCCCCTGACGGCCTGCGCCGGGGAGTCGAAGACCTGGTGCGCGCGCTGGAGCGTCTGCAACTGGAGTTGAGTGATTACCTGACCGAAGGAGCTGCGGCCCCCGCGCCCTGAGCGGGCGAAGGCGGAGCCTGGGGTCAGGACTGCAGCCGGGTGGTCGCCGGTGGGCGGGCATCGCCGATCCATCGACGGAAGGCCGACCCATCCATGGGCCGGGCGAAGTGGTAGCCCTGGGCCTGGACGCAACCCAGCTCCATCAACAGTGTCTTCTGCTCCAGGGTCTCCACGCCTTCGACCACCAGGGAAATACCCATCGCCTCGGCCAGGGTCACGCTGCTGCGGATGACTGCGCCGCAGCGGGGCTGGCTGTGCAGCTTGCGGATGAACGAGGCGTCGAGCTTGATCTGGCTGAAGGGCAGCGCGCACAGCCGGTCGAGCGAGGAGTAGCCGGCACCGAAATCGTCCATGGCCAGGCCACAACCCATCAGGCGCAGGCGCACGAGGTTCTCCAGGCTGGTGGCCGGGGCGCGCAGCAGGCCCGTCTCGGTCACCTCGAAGGTCAGCCCCTCGCCGGGCAGGCCGCTGTCCATCAGGCGCCGGGCCACCCGCTCGACCATCTGCCGGTCGCCCAGCTGGATGGGCTGGATGTTGATGGCCAGCTCGACCTGCCGACCCTCTTGCGCCAGTTCCTGCTGCACCGCCAGCCCCTGGTCCAGCAATCGCCAGAACAGGCGGTCCACCAGGCCGCTGGCCTCCATCTGCGGCAGGAACTGTGCCGGTGACAGGACGCCGTGCTGGGGGTGACGCCAGCGAGCGAGCATCTCGGCGCCACGCAACGCACCGTCGCGCATGTCGACCTTGGGCTGGAACCACGCTTCGAACTCGTCGCGTTCGAAGCCTTCGGCTATTTCCGCCAGGGACGGCAATTCGATCACTTCGGGGGATGCGGGCAACTGCTCCTGCTCGGGCGCGAAGCTGCGCAGCAGGCGGGTAGCCCGGTTGATGTCGAACGGCTTGCCAAGATCGCCGAGGAATTCCACGCCGAGGCAGCGGATCATCGAGATGGTGGCCTGGCGCAGCACCGGCTCGACCGCGCTGGCGAGCATCACCGCGCGCAACAGGCCCCGCTGGCTGGCATGGCGGAGGAAGGCCAGGCCGTCCATGCCGGCCATGCGCAGGTCACAGAGCACGATGTCGACACCGCCGCAGGCTTGTAGCATGGCCAGCGCCTGGTCGCCGTCCTCCGCTCCCTGGATCCGGTCCAGACCCATTCTCTCCAGTGCGGCTATCGCCAGCAGGCGCTGGAAGGGTTCGTCTTCCAGCACCAGAATGCTTATGTTCTTCATCGGGTTTCGCTCGGCAGATTTGTGATGCCGGTCACGTTACTTAGGAGGCTCGGCAACGAGCTAGGCGAAGATTCCCGGAAACTTGTAGGAAATTTCATCAGTGCTTGGGCGTGGCCATGGTTGCCGTGCTTCGGCGTCGAGCCCGCGTCGCCCCAGAAGAGACCGACATGAGAAGTGCCCTGATAGTCGACGATCACCCCGTCATCCGCCTCGCCGTGCGCATGCTGCTGGAACGCAATGGCATCCAGGTGCTTGCGGAGACGGACAACGGTGTCGATGCGCTGCAACTGATCCGCCAGCACGAGCCCGACATCGTCATCCTCGATATCGGCATTCCGCGCCTGGACGGGCTCAAGGTGATCGCGCGCATCCGCGCCCTGGGACTGGACAGCCATGTGCTGGTGCTCACGTCGCAACCCGCCGAGAGCTTCTGTCAGCGCTGCATGCAGGCTGGCGCCAAGGGATTCGTCAGCAAGGAAGAGGACCTGCAGAACCTCGTCATCGCGATCAACTCGATCAGCGCGGGGTTTTCCTTCTACCCGGCCGATGCGTTGCAGGCGGGCCAGGCCGCGCTGACCAGCGAGGCCGAGCTGGTCGCACGTCTGTCCAACCAGGAGCTGATGGTGCTGCAGTACCTGGCGTCGGGCCTCTCCAACAAGCAGATCGGCGACCTGATGCTGCTCAGCAACAAGACCGTCAGTACTTACAAGAGCCGCATCCAGCAGAAGCTCAACCTCGGCTCGTTGCTGGAGCTGATCGAATTCGCCCGGCGCAACGACCTGGCCAACAGCACCGCTTCCTAGCCGGGGTCCTTCCCTGGCGCAGTGCCTCCCCTGCGCACTCCCGCGCTCTGACTTTGCGCATCCCCTGATCTGAGCCTCGGCTCATTTTTGCAGTTGACGGCCTTTTCCTGGCTTTTTAAGGATTTTTCCTACGGTTTTCCCTGGCGCTCGATGCCGGATGGCGGGTGTGTCGCTCGATATCATCCTCCCCCGGGAAAAGGCGCGCCGCCACTGCGGCCTTCGTTCCCGCCTTCCCCGCCACGAATCAGGATCAATCGCCACCCGCCCGGCCCGCCCCGGGCGGCGGCCATTCAGGAAAAACCGATGCATCCCACCGCCAGGATCACCCGATTGATCGCCGCACTCTTCATCGCCACCTTCCTGCCGAGCGTGCAGGCCGGCATGGTGGTGAACGGCACCCGCTTCATCTATCCCGCCAAGCAGCAGGAAATCAGCGTACGGGTGAGCAACGACGGTACGCAGCCTTCCCTGGCGCAGGCCTGGATCGATCGCGGCGATCCGTCGAGCAAGCCGGACCAGGCCGATGCGCCCTTCTTGCTCACGCCGCCGATCTTCCGCCTCGACCCGGGCAAGGGGCAGAGCCTGCGCCTGGCGTTCACGGGCGAGGCACTGCCCACTGACCGCGAGACGGTGTTCTGGCTCAACCTCCTGGATGTCCCGCCACAACCCGCGGCGGACAGCGGCAACTCCATGCAGTTCGCCATCCGCACCCGCCTGAAACTCTTCTATCGACCGTCCGGCTTGCCGGGCAGTGCGTCCGGAGCGGCCCAGCAGATCAGCTGGCGGCTGGTGCAGAACGGCGCGCAAAGCGTGCTGCGAGCGAGCAACCCCAGCGCCTTCCATGTGTCGTTCAGCGACGTCTCGCTGAATGTCGGCGGGCGGGCGCACGAGGCTGGCGATGGGATGGTGCCGCCGCTCGGCAGTCGCGACTTCCCTCTGTCGGGCACGGTGCAACGGGGAACGGCCGCCAAGGTGGTGACGAAGTGGATCAACGACTACGGCTCGTCCATTGGGCACGAGGCGAGGCTGGAGCCGTGAGCAGGCGGCTCGTGCGCGCAAGGCGCTGATGCCGCTCGATCGTTCGCGCGCCATTCATCGATGCGCCAGGTACGACTATGAAAGCTCTTTCAGACAGGTATCGGGGATCGTCTACGCGTGGCACCCGCAGGGTGCGTCTCGCACCCCGTGTGGGACGGCTCAAGGTCATGGCCGTGGCCCTTGCCGCCTCCCTGGCGCTCAGCGACTGGAACCAGGTGGACGCGGACGAAGCGGTTTCCCCGGCCCGTTATGCCGTCTTCAACCCGGCGTTCTTCGGTAGCGGTGCTGAAGAGGCCGTCGACCTGTCGCGCTTCGCCAACGCAAACGCCCTGCCTCCTGGCACCTATCTCCTGGATATCTACGTCAACCAGACCTGGAAGGGGCGGCACGAGTTGCGGGTGCTCAGCGAAGGCGAGGGCGCTGCGCTCATCCAGCGCTACTGCTTCAAGCCCGAGCACGTCGGCACCTTCGGCATCGAGCTGGCGAACCTGCCGGACCCTCAGGCCGCACGGCAATCGATTATGGACAACGAGGATTGCATCGAGCTCGATCGCCTGGTGCCGCAGGCGCAGGTCGAGGTCGATCTGTCCGAGCTGAGCGCCCACCTGAGCATCCCGCAGGCCTATCTGGGGCGACAGGCACGCGGGCAAGTGGACCCCCGTGACTGGGATGCCGGCGTCACGGCCGGCTTCATCGGCTACAACGCCAGCGGCTACCGCAGCCACAGCGGCGGCATTGGTTCGAACCAGCTGTCCCTGGGCCTCAACAACGGCCTCAACATCGGTGAGTGGCGCCTGCGCTCCAATGGCTACTACAACCGCTCCAGCCAGGATGGCGGCCCTACCCGCAGCCACTACAGCAACGCCAGCACCTATGCCCAGCGCGACCTCACCGGCCTGCGCTCGCAGCTCACGGTCGGCGACTACTACACGCCTGGCGAGCTGTTCGAGAGCGTACCTTTCAGAGGCGTGCAGATCAGTTCCGACGACCGCATGCTCCCCGACTCCCAGCGCGGCTTCGCTCCCGTGATCCGTGGCGTGGCGGAAACCAACGCCAAGGTCACCGTGCGCCAGGGGCAATCGGTGCTTTACGAGGCGACGGTGGCCCCCGGGCCCTTCGCCATCGATGACCTCTACGACTCGGGTTACTCCGGAGACATCGAGGTGACGGTGACCGAGGCCGATGGCCGCCAGCGTTCCTTCGTCGTGCCCTACGCCTCGGTGGCGCAGTTGCTGCGCCCTGGTGTATCGCGTTTCAGCGTGACTGCCGGCGAGTACCGGGACCGTGGCCTGGACGCATCGCCGAAGTTCGTCATGGGCACCTACCAGCGCGGTGTGACCAACGCCTTCACCGGCTACCTGGGCAGCATCGTGGCCGAAAAGTACATGGCCGCCCAGGGCGGTGTCGCGATCAGCACCGGGCTGGGGGCCGTCGCGTTCGATGTCACCCGCTCGCATGTCACCGAGCGTCCCGTCGCCGACTCCGCCCCCAGGAGCGGCCAAAGCTACCGGGTCACCTACAGCAAGCTCCTGGACAGCACCCAGACCAACTTCACCCTGGCTGCCTACCGCTTCTCCAGCGAGGGATATCTCGAGTTCGGCGACTACGCGCAGTCCGTCGGCAACCCCGAAAGCCGTCTCTACCGCCAGCGCAGCCGGCTGCAAGCCAACATCAGCCAGCCCCTGGGGGCTAACTTCGGCAGCCTTTACCTGAGCGGTTCGGCGCAGAACTACTGGAACGCCGGGCAGCGCAGCGACATGACCTTCCAGGCTGGCTACTCCAACGGCTTCAACTGGGGAACCATGAGCACCTCCGCAGGCCGGACGCGCATGGGCTCGGGGTACGAGAACCAGTACCTGCTGTCATTC
Organism: Pseudomonas sp. No.21; assembly: GCF_054558415.1. Classification (NCBI taxonomy): domain Bacteria; kingdom Pseudomonadati; phylum Pseudomonadota; class Gammaproteobacteria; order Pseudomonadales; family Pseudomonadaceae; genus Pseudomonas; species Pseudomonas sp. No.21. The sequence goes on along the minus strand of NZ_BAAJNO010000005.1, from coordinate 8,770 downwards.
AGCGTGCCCCTGGGGCGTGATGTGCGCTCGCCCTTCCTCAGTAGCTCGGTCAGCCAAGCCGGCAAGCGCAACAACATCCAGGCCAGCCTCAGCGGTGTCGCGGGCGAGCGCTCGCAGATGAACTACAGCCTCTACGGCTCGCGCAGCAGTGACCAGGGCGACCGCTCCAGCAACGCCGGTGGCAGCGTCCACTACTTCGCACCGGCGGCGTCGCTCAACGCCAGCTACAGCGAGGGCACCGGTTACCGCCAGCAGAGCGTCGGCATCGGTGGCAGCCTGGTGGCCCACCCGGGTGGGATCAACTTCACCCAGAGCCAGAGCGAAACCTTTGCCGTCATCGAGGCCAAGGGGGCGGAAGGCGCCTATGTCAGCAACGACATGAGCGCCCGTGTCGGCAGCAACGGTTACGCAGTGGTCGGCGGCCTCGCCCCCTACCGCCACAACCAGGTCGTGATCGACCCGGTCGGTACCCTGCGCAACGTCGAGCTGCAGATCACCGAGCAGGCAGTGGCCCCGCGCCATGGCGCCGTGGTGATGCTCAGCTACCCGACCATCACTGGCGTGCCGGTGTTGCTGCGCATCCTTCGCGAAGATGGCCAGATCCCGCCGCTGGGCTCAGACGTCATCGATGACCAGGGTGTGTCCCTGGCCATGGTGGGGCAGGGAGGCCGGGCATTCCTGCGCGGGCTCGCGCGTGAGGGCGTGCTGATCGTGCGTTGGGGCGAGGGGCCGGACAAGGCCTGTCGGGTCGACTACCAACTGCCGGAGCAGGACCCGGACGACCCCAGCTACCAACAGGTCGGGGTGCGCTGCGTCACGCTCGGTGGGCGGACCGAGATCGCGCTAGCCGAATGATCTTGCCGGCCGTGCGGCTCGCCATGCATTGGCGCGGGCGCTCGGACCGGTGCTGATGCGTCCCTGGCCGGCACGCGATCCCTCACACCTGGGCTTCCGAGTCGGCGGCCTCGCCGCTCGATCGCAGGCTCGCCAGTCTTCATTGCGCCCCATGGATCATCCCGCTCGGTCTCGACCGGCGTGCAAGCGGGCATGGCCCTGCAGGTCGATGGCCGCAGGCTCCAGCTCTCGCGCCAGCTTGCTGGTCGATCGAGCGAATCCTTGCCGCCATGCACGATCCCGTGCGATGGCGGCTCGCAGTGCCGCGTACCGGATAGGCATTCGTGGTGTGCTCGACATGCGGCCTCAGTTGTAGACCACCGTGATGATCCCGGCGTCGCCCGTGCGGGAGGCGATGCTGGTCATGCTCACCGAGCTGGTTTCACCCAGGCCTGCGCAATGGCCGCGCCCGCGGGGCTCCGATCGGCCGATGGGGCTGAGGCCGCTGCGGCGTCCTACATGTTCGAGCCAGGTGCTTGTAGGGGTATCGCAAAGGTCCTTGCAGATGCTTCCTACGAAAGTGATCTGCCCCAGGGCCGCTGGCGCGTTTTCCGCTTGGGCCAGGCCGGCGACGCAGATGAGGGCGAGGAGGGGAATAGTCAGTAGTCGTTTCATCTCAGCACTCCTTACAGGCTGAACTGAGTAAAAATCAGATGGCTCCTACGATCCACACTTTGGCGATCCGGATTTTTTGTAGGTTCTAACTGTAGGAGCCTGATGGTTTCGCATTATCCCGGTCCTTTGGCGCCAGGCTGTGAACCCGGTCCGGTTCGGTGGTGAGTCGGACTAATCCGACCTACAAACTTCCTCGTGACACGTGGGATACTCCACTATCCGCCTCGCAGAAATTTCCGTCGGGCTTCCGGTCTTTCTGCGCATCCACCCCTCGTTTCCTGCCGGCTTCTTGCGGGTGTCTTCACCCGAACCACGTGGCGGATTCGCCTGCCACGGTGAATAGACCGGGAATCTTCCCCGGAATGTCCTGTTCCAAGTTTCTGCGCGAGGCAGATATCGCCAAGGGCGCCTAACGTTAGATACAGGCGCGTCCTCGTGTGGGGGCCGGCCATGTCTGGCCCCCTTCTTGCTTTGGTTACGAGGGTTTTCGTGGCCGTTCCGGTCTTTCAACGCAGTGGCGGGGGGTGAGCAGATGGGCAGGGCAATCAAAGAACGGGCGACCGTCATCTGCCGCATGGAAGACAAGATTCTCTTCGTGCGCAAACCCAGGTCGAAGTGGACGTTGCCAGGCGGCCGGATCGAGGCGGACGAAGCGCCCGGGCAGGCGGCGTTCCGCGAACTGGTGGAGGAGACCGGGCTCGCGCTCGAGACCCTCGACTACATCGCGCCCCTGGAGCTTTACACGACCCTTCACTACGTTTTCGAAGCGCCGATGCCGGCATCCCAGCAGCCCACGCCGCTGAACGAGATCGCCGACTGCCGCTGGTTCTCCGTCGAGGACCTGGGCAAGCGCAGCATCAACAAGGCCATCCGCCGCCTGCTCAAGACCTGCCAGCGGCCAGGCGCATAGGTTCACGCCATCCGAGAAGCTCTCTCGCGCCTGCTCCGTGCCGGTTTCCCGGGCTGAGACCCGGGCCATGGTGCCCTGGCGTGCGGGACCTGGGCAAAAAAAGCCCCCGCCAGGGCCGACGACCTGGTGGGGGCGAGGGTGTCCCTTGCGGGACCTCAGTGTGTTGCCTCGGGGCGCCGTCCCTTGCGACAGGCCAGCGCCGTGTAGAGGGTGAGCAGCAGGACGAACCCCAGGCTCAGGCTCATCGCCTTATTCGCCGACCTGGCGCAAGCGAGTGGCGGGGACGTCGCCCAGGTTGTTGAGCAGGCGCTCGCTGTACCAGTCGAGGAAATTGATCACGCCGAACTCGTAGGTCTTGGAGTAGGGCCCCGGCTGATAGGCGGTGGAATTGATCCCGCGCTGGTTCTCCTCGGCGAGGCGACGGTCCTGGTCGTTGGTCGCGTCCCACACCTCGCGCAGGCGCGCCACGTCGTAGTCCACGCCTTCCACCGCGTCCTTGTGCACCAGCCACTTGGTGGTGACCATGGTTTCCTGCGGGCCGATGGGCCACACGGTGAAGACGATCATGTGATCGCCCATGCAGTGGTTCCAGGAGTGCGGCAGGTGGAGGATGCGCATGGAGCCCAGGTCCGGGTTCTGGATGCGCCCCATGAGTTTCTTGCTGCCCTGCTTGCCGTCCATGGTCATGGACACGGTGCCCTGCAGCAGCGGCATGCGCACGATGCGGTTGCGCAGGCCGAAGCTGGCGTGGGCATAGGGGATCTTCTCGGCGTCCCAGGCGGTGGTGCAGGCGGCTACCTGGTCCTTGAAGGCCTGGCTGGCACGCGGGTCGGTGACGTCGTCCCACTCCAGCAGGGTGTTGAGCAGCTCGGGGTGCGAGCCGTTGCAGTGGTAGCACTCGCGGTTGTTCTCGATCACCAGCTTCCAGTTGGCCTTTTCCATCAGGGTGGTCTGGACGGCCACCTTGGTGTTCTCCATGTCGTACGGCTCCATGTAATGGGCCAGGGTGGAGAGGAAGTCGTCGATGGCCGGCGGGTTCTCGGCCAGGGAGATGAAGATGTAGCCACCGGCGGTCTTCACCTTCACCGGCTTGAGGCTGTAGTCCTTCAGGTCGAAGTCGGCACCCATCTCGGTGCCGGCGAACAGCAGGCGGCCGTCCAGCTCGTAGGTCCACTGGTGGTAGGGGCAGACCAGCTTGGCGACCTTGCCCTTGTCGCTGACGCACAGGCGCGAGCCGCGGTGGCGGCAGACGTTGTGGAAGGCATGCACCTGCCCCTCGGCGCCGCGCAGCACGATGATCGGGTTGTCGCCGATCTGCAGGGTCAGGTAGTTGCCCTTGGCGGGGATCTCGCAGGTCATGCCGGCGATCAGCCACTCCTTGTGGAAGATCTCCTGCATGTCGATCTGGAACAGGCGCTCGTCGTTGTAGAACGGCTGCGGCAGGGAAAAGCTGTGGTCGCGCTCGCGGAGCATCTCGGCGGTGGCCTTGCGCGCCGGGTCCAGCGGATCGCCCAGACTCAGGGTGGAAGTGATATCCATCGTTGACTCCTCAGTGGCGGGGCGCGCTGGGCGGCCTCCGCGAAAATGGCTTTCGGTCGTGACGCAAGGCGGCTTCACCTCCCCTTCCGACGCCGCCGATAGCGCGCTGATAGAGGGGGGAATGTCGCTCGTTTGCTTGTGTTCGGCTGGGGCTGAGTGTGGCGTCGGGGACTGACCCGACCTTATCCATGGACGACACGGCCACATCCGTTTCCGACTCCGCAGCCCTTGGCGTTGCTGGCAGGTCGCGATAAGCATGTGAATGTCGCTGGCAGGTAAGTGGGCGCTTTTTCGCTTACGCAGAATCCGCTCCATTGGGGCCGATTTCCGGCCGCGCGGAGATGCGTTATGAGCAGCAACAGCTTCCTGAATCCGGTGACGACACAGACCTGGGCCAACGGCCGTCATCTGATGCGCTGCGTGAAGGTCATCCAGGAGACCTGGGATGTGCGCACCTTCTGCTTCATGGCCGATCAGCCGATGGTGTTCTTCTTCAAGCCCGGGCAGTTCGTGACCCTGGAGCTGGAGATCGACGGCCTGCCGATCATGCGCTCTTACACCATCTCCAGCTCGCCGTCGGTGCCCTACAGCTTCTCCATCACCATCAAGCGCGTGCCGGGTGGCAAGGTCTCCAACTGGCTGCACGACAACCTCAAGGAAGGCGACGTCATCCCGGTGCATGGCCCGGTCGGCCTGTTCAACGCCATCGACTTCCCGGCCGACAAGGTGCTCTACCTCTCCGGCGGCGTCGGCATCACCCCGGTGATGTCCATGGCGCGCTGGTTCTTCGACACCAACGCCAACGTCGACATGGTCTTCGTCCACAGCGCGCGCACGCCGAAGGACATCATCTACCACCGCGAGCTGCGCCACATGGCCTCGCGCGTCGGCAACTTCAAGCTGCACCTAGTCTGCGAGAAGTACGACATCGGCGAGACCTGGTCCGGCTATCGCGGCTACCTCAGCCAGCCGATGCTGCAATTGATCGCGCCGGACTTCATGGAGCGCGAGATCTTCTGCTGCGGCCCCACCCCCTACATGAGCGCGGTCAAGCGCCTGCTCGAAGCCAACGGCTTCGACATGCAGCGTTACCACGAGGAGGCCTTCGGCCCCACCCCGCCGGAAATCCGCGCCGAGGTAAAGGAGCATGCGGCCGAAGCGGCGGAGGCACCGGCGGTGCCGGCGGCCGACCTCAACCTGGTGGAGTTCACCAGCACCGGCAAGAGCATCCGCGTGGCGCCGGGCGAGACCGTGCACACCGCCGCCGCCAAGCTCGGCCTGCATATCCCCAAGGCCTGCGGCATGGGCATCTGTGGCACCTGCAAGGTCATGAAGACCGCGGGTGACGTGGAGATGGAGCACAACGGCGGTATCACCGACGACGACGTCGCCGAGGGCTACATCCTCTCCTGCTGCAGCGTGCCCAAGGGTGATGTCGCCATCGACTATTGATCAGTAACTGACCGATCGCCCGCAGGCCCCGGCACGTGGGGCCCCTGGCGTTTGGCGAACAGCTTGTCCACAGGCTGGTGCACGGCTTCTGTGGGTTTGTCACCAGGCTCCGAGGCCCGGCTGGCAAGGGCTCGGCAGCGAGCGGGGCGTTGATCAAGGATTGACCGCTCGCCTGTATCCACCGTGGGGCGGGCGATGCGGCGGGCTATGCACAGGCAGGCCACAGCTCCTTGCACAGAGGCTGTGCACAAGATCGCCGCCATCCCCATGAAATCGTTCGATAAATAGCCTGAAAGCCACGCCCCACGGGGCGCAAGGCATCCAGGCGACGCTGCACAGCTTGTCCACAGAAGCCTCCACCGCAGCAGGGGACAAATTCAGGCATGGCGTTGCCAGACTGCGTGTGTCGCATCCGGGCTGCCCCAGGCGCCACGCGGCCTACAGCGCTGCTCATTATCTGATCGATTCCCTGCAGCGGACGTATCCCGTGGCCTGTGGCAGTTTATCCACAGGTTGCCTACAGATCGCCGCACAGAAATTGTGTGCCGAATATTCATAACGCTTTGAATACGCTCATAAAACGACCTGTTCTGCACAGATGGCGCCCTGCCTGGCGCCTGGCCGTCGCTCTACAGCTTGTCCACAGGGTGATGCACTGAAATCGAGGATAAGCCGCCGCCTGAGGATATCTCCGGCGGAACCTCATCCGGGGTGTGCGACGGGTGCGTGGGAGGCGCCCGGTTTCGCAGGGCGCCTCGAACGGAAGGAAAGGAGCGCGGCCCGGGGTTCCAGGCCGGAGGGACGTGTCAGGTGTTGGCCATGGCGGCGCGGATGTCGGCAGCGAGCTCGCGCACGCGGTCCTTCTCGGTGTCCCAGGAGCACATGAAGCGCGCGCCGCCGGCCCCGATGAAGGTGTAGAAGCGCCAGTTGCGGGCGCGCAGGTAGTCCAGCGCCGGCTCGGACATCTGCAGGAACACGCCGTTGGCCTCCACCGGGAACATCAGGCTCACACCCGGCACGTCCGCCACCAGTTCGGCCAGCAGTTGGGCACAGCTGTTGGCGTGCCGGGAATAATGCATCCAGGCATCGTCCTGCAGCAGGCCGACCCAGGGAGCGGAAAGGAAGCGCATCTTCGAGGCCAGCTGGCCGGCCTGCTTGCAGCGGTAGTCGAAGTCCTCGGCCAGCTCGTGGTTGAAGAACAGGATGGCCTCGCCCACTGCCATGCCGTTCTTGGTGCCGCCGAAGCACAGCACGTCGACGCCGGCCTTCCAGGTCAGCTCCGCCGGGGTGCAGCCGAGGAAGGCGCAGGCGTTGGAGAAGCGCGCTCCGTCCATGTGCAGGCGCAGGCCCAGCTCCTTGCACACGGCACTGATCGCGCGCACTTCCTCCGGCCGGTACACGGTGCCCACTTCGGTGGCCTGGGTCAGCGTCACCACGCGCGGCTTGGGGTAGTGGATGTCCTGGCGCTTGAGGGCGATCTCGCGCACCGCCTCGGGCGTCAGCTTGCCCTGCTCGGTGCGGGCCAGCAGCAGCTTGGAGCCGTTGGAGAAGAACTCCGGCGCGCCGCATTCGTCGGTTTCCACGTGGGCCGTCTCGGAGCAGATCACGCTGTGGTAGCTCTGGCACATCGACGCGAGGGCCAGGGAGTTGGCGGCGGTGCCGTTGAAGGCGAAGAACACTTCGCAATCGGTCTCGAACAGCTGGCGGAAGTGATCGGCGGCGCGCGCCGTCCACTGGTCGTCGCCATAGGCGCGCTCGTGGCCACGGTTGGCCTCGGCCATGGCGGCCCAGACTTCGGGGCAGATGCCCGAATAGTTGTCGCTGGCGAATTGCTGGGTCTGGTCGGTCATCTCGGGTCCTTGGTCCTGTCGCCCGGGTCCCCGGGAGGGGCAGGCGGATGGGAACTAACTTTACGACAGGATGGACGCCCGCAAATGACTCCAGGCGACATCCTTTTTAAACCAGGCGCTGTCCCCGGTCCGGTGTCGGGGATGCCGGGAGGAACTCGCCGGGGTCTTTGCCGCTCACAACATAACCGTGCCTGCACGGGGACGGACCTTGCCATCAATGAGGAGTGTCACAGATGCGCTATCCCTACCTGATCGCCCTTGCCGCACCCTGGCTCGTGAGCCTTTGCGCACAGGCAGCCGAATGGCCCGCAGGCGAGCGTGATCATTTCGTCAAGGAGTGCATGGCGGGGGCCCAGGCCCAAGTCAGCGCGGACAAGTTGCAGAAATATTGCGGCTGCGCGGCCGACCGGGTCAGCGCCGAATTCAGCCAGGCCGAGCTGGACGAGCTGAAGGCCCAGAAGACGCCGTTGCCCAAGGCCACCCACGAGCGGCTGCTGAGCGTCACCAACAAGTGCCTCACCCAGCTGAACTGACCCACCGGGCCGCCGGGCCCTGAGCAAAAAAGAGCCAGGCGGCGCCATCCTGCGCCGTGCCTGGCCCTGCGCGTTCGTCGCACAGCTTATCCACAGGGTGGTCCACGGTCTTTGTGGGCGGTTTTCCCTGGGCGTCGCCCGGCTTCGGTCCGGGGGCGAGGGCGTGCTCAGCCGAATACCGGACGGAAGAAGCTGCGCTCGTAGCTGAGAATGCAACGGGTTGCCTCGGCATAGCCGAAGGCCGCGATGCACTCGGCGTCCGCCATGGAGCGGGTGCGGTAGTCCTCGTAGGCCGCCAGGCTGGGGAAGCTGAACATCGCCAGGGCGACGTTGTTCGCGCCTTCGGAGGGCAGGAAGTAGCCGTGGTGGGTGCCGCCGAATTTCTCCACCAGGGGAATCCAGAGTTTTCCGTAGTGCTCGAATTCGGCCAGCTTGTACGGATCGATGATGTAGCGCAGGTAGCAGGTGATCATGCAGTTGCTCGTCCAGGCGCGTGCGGAATGCCGCGGGGGAGTCGAAACTATCCACTGCCACCCTCGCTGTCCAGGCGCGTCGCTGTGGGCATCTTCGCCTGCTGCGGGCTGATCGGTTCACGTACAGCCGGTCGAAAGCCCCGTCAATCCTGGCGTTGCGGCATCCACGCACAGCTTGTCCACAGATCGCTGCACAGCTTCTGTGCGTAAGAAATTCGCTAACTGCCTGATATCGCTCAATAAATGCTCGATGGGCCACAGCCTGCATGGGCCCTGGCCGGTAGCGCGGGGTGTACAGCTTATCCACAGCTTGGTCCACGGAAACTGTGGGTGACCGGGTCAGCTGCAAGGATGTTCGATTGCGACCCTTTGCATGTCGCAAACGCATTCTCCCGTGGCGTCCGTAGGCATCTGGCAAGGCAGGGCGAGTCATACCATCGCTGCAAACGGGAAGCCCCCGTACCAAACGACAGGCGCCACCGCAGGCGCGTCAGGAGATCAGCG